>NZ_JAPMAB010000005.1:0-66245 GCF_026420825.1 Phyllobacterium sp. 0TCS1.6A | reverse complement strand
TCAGATTCGATAGGGTCACTAGCAATTATATGTTTCTAGTGTGGTTTTCGGAATTGAAATACGCTCCGGCCCCTGCCGCTATAGTCAGGCGTATTTCAATTCCACCACACTAGTGACCCGAATCTGAAGTTCACTACATTATTGCAGCAGCGTCAGATGAACTTCAGATTCGATAGGGTCACTAGCAATTATATGTTTCTAGTGTGGTTTTCGGAATTGAAATACGCTCCGGCCCCTGCCGCCATAGTCAGGCGTATTTCAATTCCACCACACTAGGAAGCCACTGCTCAATAATTCGTGCGCCGCTCGTCGGAAGGCGAGCGGCCGAATTGCGCCCTGTAGCTTTGGGCGAAATAGGAATGCGACGTGAAGCCTGTCGCCAGCGCCACGTCGAGGATGGGCGAATGGGTCTGGCGCAGCAATTCACGCGCGCGCTCCAGGCGCAGGCTCATGTAATACCGCCCCGGCGTCATGTTGAGATGACGCAGGAAGAGCCGCTCCACCTGCCGCACGGATAGACCGACCGCCTTTGCCAGCCGGACCGCGGATTTCGGCTGTTCGAGATTGTCGGCCATCAGTTCGACGATCTTGCGCAGCTTTTCCGATTTCCCCGTCAGGTCGCGCTCCGGGCCGACCCGCTGCCGGTCCGTCTGCGACCGGATGCGCTCATGATGGAACTGGTTTGCCACTTCATTGGCGAGAGCGGGCGAGAAATCCTGCCGGATGATCTCCAGCATCAGATCGATGGAGGTGGTGCCGCCCGCGCAGGTATAGCGCTTGCGGTCGATCTCGAAGACGTTGCCGGTGCAATCGATATCGGGGAAACGCTCCTGGAAGCCGGCGCGGTTTTCCCAATGGATGGTGCAGCGGTGGCCTTCGAGCTGCCCCGCCTCGGCCAGGATATAGCTGCCGATGTTCAGCCCGCCGAGCGAGGCGCCGCGACGGCCGATGCTGCGAAGCGCGGCGATGACCTTCGGCTTGTCCTCGAACTCCGTCGTCAGGCCGGCGCAGACGAAGAAGATATCCGATGCCGGCAGGTCGGCCAGCGCATGCTGGACATTGATCTGCAGGCCGTTGGAAGCAGTCACCGGCGCGCCCGTCGCGGAAACGGTCGTCCAGCTGTAATAAGGCTTCTCGGCCATCCTGTTTGCCGTGCGCATCGTGTCGATGGCCGCGGCAAGACTGAACATGGGAAATTTATCGATCAGCAGAAATACGAAGTTCCTGCCAGCTTTCAGGGTTTCGGCCATGCGTTGTTTTAGCAAAACTCCACAACCGAGCAATCAGAAACGCGGCGGTTTTTTTCCAATCGAGCGAAAAGCGGCCACCAGCGTGTTCGCCATGAGCATGGCGATGGTCATGGGGCCGACGCCGCCGGGCACCGGCGTGACGGCCTTCGCGACGCTTGCGGCCTCGGCGAAATCGACGTCGCCGACAAGGCGCGTCTTGCCCTCGCCCTTTTCGGGCGCGGCGATGCGGTTGATGCCGACATCGATGACCACGGCGCCCGGCTTCACCCAGTCGGCCTTCACCATTTGCGGCCTGCCGACCGCCGCAACGAGAATGTCCGCCGTGCGGCACAGGGCGGCAAGGTCCTTCGTCTTGCTGTGAGCGATGGTCACGGTGGCATTATGCGCCAGAAGCAGGTTGAACATGGGCTTGCCGACGATGTTCGAACGCCCGATGACGACCGCGTTGAGCCCCGACAGGTCGCGCCCGAGTGCGCGCTCGATCAGCAGCATCGAGCCCGCAGGCGTGCACGGAACGAAGGCCGTCTCCAGTTCGCCGGTGCCGAGCTTGCCGACATTGATGAAGTGGAAGCCGTCCACATCCTTGTCCGGGGAGATGGTCTGGATGATGCGGCCGGAATCGATGTGCTTCGGCAGCGGCAATTGCACAAGGATACCGTGGATGAGCGGATCGGCGTTCAGCGTCTCGACGAGAGCGACGAGTTCCGCCTCCGACGTCGATTCCGGCAGGGTGTGCTGCACCGAATGAAAGCCGCATTCCCGCGCCTTCCGGCCCTTCGACGCCACATAGACCTGGCTCGCCGGGTCCTCGCCGACGATGACGACGGCTATTCCCGGTGTGATGCCGGAGGAAGCTATCAGCTCGGCGGCAGAGGCTTTGACCTTCGAAACCACGTCCTCGGCAATTTCCCTGCCATTGATCGTCACCGCCATTGTTCGCTCCTCGGACTTCACGCTCTCGGGTTGATCGCCATTCTGTTGATTTTGCGCTTAAACAATACCGCCAGAACGGCGTCTGCTGACGCAATAGCGAAAGCGGCGCGCGAGAGCAATGCGATGATGTGACCGCCTGGCCGGGTTTGCGCCCGATAGAACTTGGCTAAATCCGGGAATCCGAGCATGATCCCGGGCGATTGCAGCGAATCCGGGGATATTCATGCGCTATTCGGCCCTCAGCCTGTTCAAGAACGCCCTCACCGGCAACAAGGATTGGAAGCCAGCATGGCGAAAGCCCGATCCCAAGCCGGGCTATGACGTCGTCATCATCGGCGGCGGCCACGGGCTTGCGACGGCCTATTATCTCGCCAGGGAGCATGGCCTGCGCAATATCGCCGTGGTGGAGAAAGGCTGGCTCGGCTCCGGCAATATCGGCCGCAATACCACCGCGATCCGCTCCAACTACCTTCTCACCGAGAACCAGCATTTCTACGAGGCCTCGATGAAGCTGTGGGAGACGCTCTCCCAGGACCTCAACTACAATGTGATGTTTTCCCAGCGCGGCGTCGTCAACCTCGCCCATTCGCTGCCGCAGCTCGATGCCTATGCGCGCCGTGGCAACCAGATGCGCCTCAACGGCATCGATTGCGAGCTCATGACGCCGGAGCAGATCAGGAAGCTCGTTCCCGGCCTCGATATCGGTCCGAATGCGCGCTTTCCCATCCTCGGCGGGTTGATGCAGCGCAGCGCCGGCACGGCGCGCCACGACGCCGTCGTCTGGGGCTATGCCCGCGCCGCCGACCAGCTCGGGGTCGATATCATCGAGAATTGCGAAGTCACCGGCTTCATGAAGGATGGCGACCGCATCACCGGCGTCATGACGACGCGCGGCCCGATCAATGCGAAGAAGGTCGGTTGCGCCGTCGCCGGCAGCACCAGCGAACTGATGCGGCGCGCCGGCATAGACCGCCTGCCGCTGGAATCGCATGTGCTGCAGGCCTTCGTTTCAGAAGCGCTGAAGCCGGTCGTCGATACGGTGGCGACCTTCGGCGGCGGGCATCTCTATTTCAGCCAGTCCGACAAGGGCGGCCTCGTCTTCGGCGGCGATATAGACGGTTATAATTCCTACGCCCAGCGTGGCAATTTGCCCGTCGTCGAGGATGTGATGAGCGAGTTCGTCGCGCTCATTCCCGCGCTGGCGCGGGTGAAGCTGCTGCGCTCATGGGGCGGCATCATGGATATGAGCATGGATGGCTCGCCGATCATCACCACCGGCCCGCTGCCCGGCATGTATCTCAATACCGGCTGGTGCTATGGCGGGTTCAAGGCGACGCCCATTTCCGGCAAATGCTTTGCCTGGACCATTGCTAAGGACGAGCCGCATCCGCTGACTGCCCCGTTCGGGCTCGACCGGTTCTATCGCGGCTATGTCATCGACGACAAGGGCCAGGGACCGACGCCCCGCCTGCATTGATGCAACGAATTCGACATTCGCATCCCGGTCAGGCGCATCCCAGTCAGGCACATGCCGGCGCATCCGGTCAGGCGCGTCCCGGTCAGGCGGTCCGCCTGTCCTTTTCCTCGTCCAGCACCTTGCGCAGCCGGGCGATCTTTTCGAGCGCCGTCTCGATATTGGTATTGTCGTGCGGCCTAGCCTCGAAAAGTGCGTCGCCATAGGCGTAGAGGAATTCGGCCACCGCCTCGGCGTCGTCCGCCTCCATCGAGGCATCGCCCCTCGGCGAAGAATTCGCCTCCGCCCGCCTTATCGCAGCGCCAAGACGTGAACCGGGTTCGGCGGTCGCACCCGCATCGTTCCTGCCGCGGCTGCCATCCGGCGCCGGGCCGAGCGGTCCATCCCCGTCACTCCGGTTGCCGGCGCGGAAGCTTTCAATCATGCCGAGCAGCATGGCCAGGCCAAGGCCAGCCAGCAAGCCGCCGATCAGCCCGGCAATGGCCACCAGCTTGCGCGAACCGCCGCTGCTCTCCAGCGCAGGCCGCGCCGGTGAAATGACACGGATATTGGCCGTGCTGACACCTTCGAGCTCGCCCATTTCGCGGGCGCGCAGCAGAAAGGCCTCGTAGACCTCGCGTTTCGCCGTCACCTCGCGCTGAAGCTCGCGCAGCTTGATCATTTCCTCATTGTTGCTGGCGGTGCGCGCCTTCAGCTGGGCAAGGCGTCCCGCCAGTTCCTGCTCCTGCTGCGTCGATCGGTCGAGTTCGACCTGCACCGAGGACGCGATGCGCCGCAACTCGTTGCGGATCTCGGTGCGGATGCCGCTCACCTGTGATTGCGCCTGGATCAGTTGCGGGTGCCTCGGCCCGAGTTTCGTGGCAAGGCCGTCCGCCTGCTGCTTGAGCGCGCCATATTGCGAACGCAGCGCGACGATGACGCCGGAACGGAACTCCTCCGGCAAGGTATTGCCAAGGACACCCTCCACCGACGCATTGCGGATCGAATCCGCCTGCGCCTTGAGGCGGATGGTCTGGTTGCGCGCAGCGGTGAGTTCGTCATTGGTGCGCGTTATCTCGTCGTCGCTGATCAGCCGGCCCTGGACATCGACGAGGTCGTTGTCGGCCTTGAACTTCTGCACCGCGTTTTCCGCATCCTCGACGCCCTGCCGCAGATCGTTCAGCCGCGCCGTCAGCGCCTCCGTCGCCTGCCGCGCCGTATCGGACTGGATGTTCGCCTGTTCCTCGCGAAACACGTCGGAGACGGTATTGGCGATGAAGGCCGACTTGTCGGGATCGCGCGATTCGACGGTGATGTTGAAGATGAAGTTCTTGGTGCTGCGTTCGACATTCAGATGATCGTAGAGGTTGCGCAGCAGCAGCGTCTCCTGCGTTGTCGCATCCGGCGTGCTGTCGGACGAAAAGAGCTCCCGCACGGCGGAAAGCAGGCCGGGTTCCCTGAGATCGCCGTTGAATTCGGGATCGGTCGCAAGACCGGCCTTGTCGATCACTTTCGTCAGGACGCTGCTCGACTGGATGAGACGCAGCTGGCTTTCGGCGATCGCCAGCGAAGCATCCACCGGCAATTGGCTGGAAGCGATCTCCTTTTCGACGATCTTCAGATCGCGCGGATCGACAAGCATCTCGACCGTCGACGAATAGAGTTTCGGCAAGGTCATGGCATAGCCGACGCCGATGAGCGTGCCGATGATGGTGGTCGCAAGGATCAGCGATTTCGAGCGCAGCACCCTGTTGATGACGATGCGGGGGTCGATGAGTGGCTTCCAGTCATCGGTTTCCGGCCGGGCCGGCGCTTGAACGGGCGCGTATACGGGATCTGACGTGTAAACGGGCGTCGCCGGTGGCGTCGGAGCCCTCGCCTCGCTGCGCGGCTCCAGATCCGCGTCCGGTCGCCAACCCGGAGCCTCGTCGCCGCGCAAGGGCTGAAACTCGGTCGGCGTGAACTGCGGCGGCGGCACGTGATCGGCCTGGCGCTCCGCCGCATCGACGCGGCGGTTGAGTTCGGCCTTGATCGCGGCCATGTCGGCGCGCATGCGGTCTACCGCCGATTGCTGATCCGCATCCGGATCGAAATCGGGAAACGGCGCGATCTCGGGCAGTGGCAGCGGCGCCGCATCCGTTTCCGCCGCGAGGCGAAGAGCGCGCATGCGCCGGTAATGGTCGAGATTGTCCTCGCCACGCGGCTCGTTGCCGGGCGTCTCCCGCTGATCCTCGACCTCACTTGCAAACGAGAGAAGCGAGCGTCGCTTCGCCGTCTCGTTATCGCCACTGCTCATTCGAATTGAACTCCAAGACCGTCGATGCGCGGTTAATCGATCATAAAAGTCTATGGGAAAAAATTCGTTAATGGTAGGCTTGGCATCGATCGTCCCGCCCGATATTGCTGCGTGAGCACAAGGTGTTAAGGCTTTTCGTCCAAGATCAGCCAACCGCCCTCAGGCAGGAAGTGAAATTGGTTCTGCGCCACATCAAAGCCAATCAAGGCATCATTCGCGATTATTTTTCGGTGATCAGCGGTTCGGCCGGCAGGCTCGTCATTTCGCTCGCCTATTTCGTGGCGCTCGCCAATACGCTGACCATTGCCGAATTCGGCCTTTTTGCCACTGCTTCGGCGACGGGCGTCATGCTTTCCCGGCTCGTTTCCTTCGGCTTCGTTTCTCCGCTCTACCGGGTGGCGACGGTCAAGCCGCATCTGATCGGCGCCTATACCGGCGGCTTTCTCGCCGCGGTGGTGCTGTCGCTGCCCTTTTTCCTGGCGGCAGCTTTTCTCGCCCATTTGATCTTCTTCGGTTCGAGCCTGCCGCTCGCCACTTTCGCCGTCATCGTCGGTGCCGAAGCGCTGCTCTGGCGCTCGCTCGAAGTCGTCGTCATCGTCAATAACGGCCTCAACCGGTTCGGCCGCGCCGCGATCCTCGTCGTCATCGGCACCGCCCTGCGGGCAATCGCCGCCGTGCTTTTCGCCTTCTCCTGGGTCACGAGCCTCGAGGCCTGGAGCTGGTGGTATGCCGGCGCCAATGGCATCGCATTGCTGATCGCCATCATCTATTTCTATCCGAGGGTCAGGCTGCGGCTCGTGCCGAGGATCTACAACCGGCGGCTCGCCGACTCCTTCGCGGTCGCAGGGGCGGAAGTGCTGTTCTATGTGCAGTCCGAACTGGACAAGCTGCTGGTGCTGGCCATTGGCGGCCCGCAGACGGCCGGCGTCTATTCGATCATCATGCGGCTGGTCGACCTGACAGCCCTGCCCATCCGCTCGTTCAACATGATGCTGGTGCAGAAGCTGATGCGCACGCCCGACATGCTGCGCTCCCTCACCACGCGGATCGGCCTCGAAGCCGGCGTTTTCCTCGTCTCGGCGATCGGTCTCGGCGGATTGGCGCTTTTCCTGCATCTCTTCCCGCGGGCGCTGGGCGGCAATGTCGCCTCCGTCGTTGCGCTGCTGCCGCTGGTGCTGCTCGTCCCGGGCTTCCGCAATCTCCTCGAATATCAGGCTGAAATTCTCTATGCGCGCGGCCAGTCGGGCATTCGCGCGGTCAATCTTGCCGTTCTCGGCGTCGCCAAGGCGGGCCTGCTCTATCTGCTCCTGACCCGCATGCCGGGCGTCGACGACTGGCTGGTCTGGCTCAATGCGGTTTTTGCCGCGCTCTATCTGCTCTCGGCGATCCTGACATATCGCGCCATCAGGCGGCCGGCACGCCGGGTCTAGAGCCGCAGCAATCGCCGGATGCGCCCGGTATTGTCGCCGGTGAAGGATTGTATACCGATGGCCACCTGATGCGGCGCCATGCCTGCCACGAAGGCGAGAAGTTCCTCATCCGTGGGTGCCGGCGCGAACCAGTGGATGCGGCACAATTCCGCTCCATCGTGGAAAAACCCGTCTCCGCCGACGACTTCATCCGCATAGCGCCCATAGATCATACATTCGGAAAAACGCCGCTCGCGACCGATGGCTGCAATCCAGTGCCGGCCCGACAGTTGTTCAATGTGGCTGCACATGCCGATGACGGTCTCGCGCCGCCAGGCAATCAGCGTGCCGACATAATCATGGCCCTCTGCACTCGTCACCGGCAGGCCGAGCAGCTTTCCGGCATTGGCCGACCAGATGCGCTGATCGCCCGGCACCGGCCTTAGCAAGTCGCCATCGCGGCGGAACAGCCGCAGATCGCCGCCGCGCCACAGCGACGCGCAGTCCAACGGCTTGAGAAATGTGACGTCGGAATCGACATAGAACAGGGCGTCGTCCTCAAGATGCGACGCAATGGCTATCCTGCGCAGCTGCTGTGCGTGCCAGCCGCGCAACGGCATCGTCCGCGGCGAGAGCCAGAGCCTGCGGCGACCCAGATTTGTCGGGTCCGGAAAAGGCCTGATCCAGCCGGGAAGCAGGTCGCGCTCGTCCACCACCTGGCGGCGTGGACCTTCGAGCTGCTTGAACAGGGCGACGTCGCGGTGCTCGACCAGGATGTAATGCTTGCTGTGCCCGGTCACGAAACGATCCATCGTCTCGCATAACAGCCGGCAACGCTCGAAATCCGGAGCATAGCTCGCCGTTACCACCGCTACTGAACTCATTTGACGCCCTTCAATTTCGCCTGAAGCACGCGTATCAGGAAAAGCGGGTTTCCGACAATATAGCGCCGCCACAGCCGCCGCGGCTCCTGCATCAGCCGGTAGGCCCATTCCAGCCGCAGGCGCTGGATATGGGCCGGGGCGCGGGGCACGGCGCCGCCCATGAAATCGAAGAGCGCGCCGACACCGAAGGCCAGGATGCAATGTTGCGGGCCGAGCATCCGCGCCATGAACAATTCCTGCCGGGGAACGCCCATGGCGACCAGCAGGATATGCGGGGCGAAGTCCTGCAATGCCTGCGACAGGCGGGGCTCGTCGGCGGGGGTGAAAAACCCGTCGCTGATGATGCGGAATTCATGCTGCGGCGCGACCTCGCCGAATTTGGCCGCCGCGCGCTTCACCACCTCCGGCCGGGCGCCGATGAGGCCGATACGCAGCGGCTGTTGCAGCGCCTGCAGCAGCGCCGGGGTGAAATCGGTACCGTTGAGATTGGCCGGAAATGGCGTGCCATGCAGCAGTTTCGAGGCTATATCGACGCCGATTCCATCCGGCAGGACCAGAAAATCCTGCAGAACCGAGCGAAATTCGCTGTTCTCGCAGGCGAGATTGGCGTTATGGGCGTTGAGCCAGGTCACGCGGGTGAATTGGCGCGATGAAATCCGCTCCGCCATCTCGGCGATCGCCTCGTCTCGGCGCAGAGGCGCTACCGGCACGCCGAGGATCAGGCGCCCCGGTATCGGGCCGTTGTCATCCGTCCGGCTCAACTCGACTTTTCCAGTCTTGCCAGTCCAAGCCGCAGTTGCGCGTCGAGCCGTTCGACCTGCGCGGCATGGAACGACGTTCCGTCGCAATCGAGGTTCTCTCCGGATCTGGAGCGGGCGACCAGCCGGTTGACGGCAGCGGCGAAGGTGCGTGGATCATCGGCGACCGCGCAATTCTCCGGAACGCCGGCGATGCCGCGGACCGAAAGCGAGGTCGCAACGCTCGGCAGGCCGAGTTCGAACGTCTCGATCGTCTTCAGCTGTACCCCGGTCCCTGCCCTGCTGATGAGCGGAATGACGGCGGAGCCAAGCACGAACTGCTTCGCATCCGGCACGCGCCCGGCGAACTCGACCTTCGGCCACGCGGCCTTGAGGTCGGCAGGCGTCGCCCCGGCCACCGTCACGCGGATCTGAGGGTCGAGATGCGGCGCGACCTCGCGCAGGAACCATTCGAGCCCGATCCTGTTCGGCTGCCAGGTCCATGTACCGATAAGGCCGATGTCGCGCTCAATGCGGCGCGGGCCCTGGCGCGGTGGCACGGTGCCGGTCGCAAGCGGCAGTGCCGCCGCCTTGTCGCTGCCGGCGAGGCCGAGCGCTGCAATATCCTCTTCGGCAAGCGTGAAGACGAACGCCGCACGGTCGCACAGGCGGCGTTCCAGCCCGGCGAGCAACCGAGCCTCGCGGCCAAACAGGAACTTCTGGATGCGGCTGGCGGCAGCCTGAGCGTTTTCGGCGGCGGACCGGTGCTCGACATTATGCGCAACGAACATTTGCGGCCGGTCGTTGAAGCAGTCTTCGAAAGTTCCGGATAGTGGAACTCCGTTCAGCATATAGAAATCGAAGGGTTCGGCCCGTGCCATGGCTGCACGCAGATCCCGGCGCGAAACCACCCGCAATTTGACCGAAGAAACCGTTAATCCGGTGGCAAACGCCTTCGCTATCCACCCGATCTTGCGCAAGATGCCCGCCGTTTCGTTACGGACATCGACCTCGCCGAGTACGATCGTCTGCGCCGGGTCGGCAGGCTTGCTCCCCGGCCAGATGAAACCGAGCACGGTCACCTTGACGCCAAGGCGCACCAGGCCGTCGATGATCGCCTTGTTGGCAATCTCGTAGCCCGTGGTAGGGTTTCCGTCTGGAACCAGAGATGTTACGAACAAAACATGCATCGATCTTGTTTTCTCGCCGCGCTTTCTTCGGCGCGTAATGAATTATTGAACAAGTGGCGTCTATACCCTGTGAAGATAAATAACGGATAAATAGTTTTGGGCGCGATCTTCGATGCAACTGCCTGACAATATTTCCATCGTGGCGCAATCGCCCGGGCTGGAACCGGAGAAGATCGAGGTCGTGGTGACGCTCCCGACCTTCAAGCGACCGGAACATCTGCTGAAGACACTGGCGTCTCTCGAAGCCCAGCAGACGCGCAGGCGCTTTGCCGTGATCGTCATGGAAAACGAAGCCGAGCGGCGGGAGGGCGCGGCAGCGGCGCTCGAGCTGTTTGCCGGCGGGAAGATCCCCGGCCTGCTGATCATCGCCCATGATCGCGGCAATTGTAACGCCTATAATGCCGGCTGGCGGACGGCGCTTGCGGTCTTTCCGCGCTTTTC
This sequence comes from Phyllobacterium sp. 0TCS1.6A, assembly GCF_026420825.1. Classification (NCBI taxonomy): domain Bacteria; kingdom Pseudomonadati; phylum Pseudomonadota; class Alphaproteobacteria; order Hyphomicrobiales; family Phyllobacteriaceae; genus Phyllobacterium; species Phyllobacterium sp. 0TCS1.6A. The sequence continues at coordinate 55,652 of NZ_JAPMAB010000005.1, read as the reverse complement.
CTCGCTGGTCGTCATCGATGATGACGAGATCGCCGATCCGAACTGGCTGGAAAACCTCTGCGCCACGCGCGAAGCTTTCGGCGTCGATTTCGTCGGCGGCCCGCAAATCCCGATATTCGCGCGCAAGGAGCACCAATCCTTCGCATCGCATCCGGTTTTTCGCCCGCATTATTCGCAAACCGGGCCAGTTCCGATCCTTTATTCCTCCGGAAACCTCCTGATCGGGCGCAATGTCCTTGAGGCGATGCCGTTTCCATTTCTCGATCTCGCCTTCAACTTCATGGGCGGCGGAGATTCGGATTTCATCGACCGCAGCGTTCGCCGCGGCTTCCGCCTTGCCTGGTGCGCCGAAGCCCCGGTCTACGAGACAGTGCCCGAACGGCGTGTCGAGGCGAGCTGGATCAGGGCGCGCGCGCTGCGAAACGGCGTGATTTCAAGCCTTATCGAACGGCGCAAGCATGCCGGCGGCGCTTTCGGGCGCACGAAGACGACGCTGAAGAGCCTGGCCCTCCTCGCCGCATCGCCGGCAAGGGGCGCCGTGGCGGCGCTCAAATCAGGATCATTGTCCATCGGCGCCTATCCCATCTATATCGGGCTTGGGCGCGTGCTGGCGGATTTCGGATATTCGAATGAGCAATACCGGCAGCCTGAGAAGAATTGAACAGGCGATCCCGCTTCGCCTCGCCGCAAGCCTGATCGCGGCGCTGGTCCTCTGCGTCCTCATCATCTCGTTCCGGCCTTTCCAGCCGGCCAGCACTGCCGCTGCCGGCAGCGGCGGCGATCTCGTCAACCAGCTCGGCTTCGGCGCTCTCGGCGGCCTGTCCATCATCGCGATGATCGGGCTGGCCGATCCGCGCCGGCTGCTCTGCCTCGCAAGCCCGCTCTGGGCGCTCATGTTCGGCTTCCTGTTCTATTCCACCCTGATCGCCGTCGATCCGGCCGCGGCGCAGCGCGCCGTGATCTTCACATTGATCGGCGTGCTCTGCGTCATCGCGGTACTGGCCTTGCCGCGCGATGGCGACGGTTTCTCCCTCGTCCTCTCGATCGCGGGCATTGCAGTCCTGGTGCTGTCCTATGTCGGGCTTGCCGTCGTCCCCGACCTTGCCACACATACGGCGGCGGAGGTCGAGGCCCAGCACGCCGGCCTCTGGCGCGGCATCTTCGCCCACAAGAACATCGCCGCGCCGGTCATGGCCGCCTTCGTCTTCGCCGGCATCTACCTGATCCGCCGCCGCTGGCTGAAGCCCGGCATCGCCATATTGCTGCTGGCGCTGGTGTTCGTCGCCCATACCGGCTCGAAAACCTCGACGGCGCTGGTGCCGCTGGTGATCCTGCTCGTGATGCTGCCCGGCCTGATGGGCCTGCGCCTGATCACGGCGCTGATCATCGCCCTCGTCCTCTTCGCCTTCTTCTACTTCACCATCGGCACCGTTTTCTTCCCCGGCGCGCGCGATTTCCTGCTCAATCTCGGCGTCGATGCCACATTCACCGGCCGCTCCTCGATCTGGCAGTTCGCGCTGGAGAAACTGGCCGATACGCCCTGGCGCGGCTACGGGCTCGAAAGTTTCTGGGAAGCGCCCGTCGTGCAACAGGCGGAAAACCCCTATTATCTGGATTGGGACGTGCGCGGCATCGTTCATGCCCATAATGGCTATCTCGACATTGCCATCGCCATGGGTATCCCGGCGCTCGTCTGCGCCATGCTGGTGCTGGTGCTTTTGCCGCTGATCGATTATGTCCGCTGCCTGAAGAAGCGCGAGAATATCTTCCTCGCCGATTTCTTCATGATGTGCCTGACCTTCTCGCTGATGAACGCATTTCTCGAAAGCTTCTTCTTCCGGCGCGCCGATCCGGTCTGGCTGCTGGTGGTCATGGCGACCTTCGGCCTGCGGCTTACCGCAAGGCAGGTCATATTGCCTCGCTCCGCCTAATCGGCGGCGCTTGAGTTGACCACCGCCGGCTTAGGCATCAAATTGCACCCGATTCATCTGGGAGAACAAAAATGGACGGTAATCTGGTTCTGGTCGGCTGCGGCAATATGGGTTTCGCCATGCTCAAGGGTTGGCTCGCCGCAGGCATCCTGAAGCCGGAGCAGATCGCCGTCGTCGAACCGGCGGATGCCCTGCGCGAACGCGCGGCGACGCTCGGTGTCGCCGCCGTCGCCAATGTCGCGGCCCTCGCCGACGACTATCCGGCCCGCATCATCATTGTCGCGGTCAAGCCGCAGGTCATGGGCAATGTCCTGCCGGCCTACAAGCGCTTTGCCGGAAGCGCCACTTTCGTCAGCGTCGCGGCGGGCATAAAGGTCGGGTTCTTCGAAGATCATCTCGGAACGGGCACCGCCATCATCCGCACCATCCCGAATACGCCGGCGGCGATCGGCAAGGGCATGATCGTCACCTACCGCAACAGCCATGTCGATGCCGCCGATGCGGCGCTGGTCGATGAATTGCTGAAGACGAGCGGCGAAGTGGCGTCCGTAGCGGATGAAAGCCTGATCGATGCCGCGACGGCGGTCTCCGGCTCGGGCCCGGCCTATGTGTTCCACTTCATCGAATGCCTGACCGAAGCGGCGATCGCCGTGGGATTCGAGCCCGAAACGGCTGGGCTCCTCGCCATGCAGACCGTTTATGGCGCAGCCTCGCTCGCCGCCTCCAGCGCGGATTCGCCGACGCTGCTTCGCGAACAGGTAACGAGCCCGCGCGGCACGACCGCTGCGGCTCTCGATATCCTGATGGGCCACGACAAGCTGAAGCAGCTCATGGCCGAGGCCGTTTCCGCCGCCCATCAGCGCGCCATTGAACTCGGTTCCGGCGCGGCGTAGACCGCCGCGACCACCGGGTCAGCTATCGGATAGTGATCAGCCCGGCTTTTTGGTCACGAGCGTGAGCAGCCCCTTCGAATCGAGGCTGGCGATGACGACCGCCTCGGAGGTCAGCCCCTTTTCCTTCAGCGCTGCGGTCACCTCAGGCGATTGATCGATGGAGGAACGCAGCTTCTTCACATCGCTGTCGCTGCGCTGGGCAACGGCATCATTGACCTGGGTTTTCGTAGCTTCCGGCAGCTCGTTGATATCGACGATGTTGATCGTCGTGATCTGCGGAGCTGCGCTCTGACCCGGCGTTTCCGCCTTTGGTGCCGTCTCGGTGGCGCTGGGTGCAGGTTGGGTCGCCGTCTGTGCATAGGCCACGGATGTGGCCAGTGGGAAGACCGCACAGAGCGCGGCCACTATCATCTTTCGCATCGTTATTCCTTTCACGTGATTGGCGAACGATCATGCAGAATCAGGACATCAACGTCCGATTCATTGATGACTCGCGCAGTTCACGCGGGGAATTGGCCCTCAACCTGCCGACGATCAGGTTATTTCGGGGCAATGTCGTGGCGAAAATGTGTCCAGGCCGAAGACTACCCCGCCCTGGCGGCCTCCGCCGCCGCCGGTTCCGCCAACTGGATCATCTCGCGCGCCAGCAATTCGTAGGAGCGGACGCGGGCGGCGTGATCGAAGATCATTCCCGTCACCATGACCTCGTCTGCGCCGGTACGGGCGATGAATTCCTCGACGCCGGCCTTCGCCGTTTGCGGCGAGCCAGCCACGGAACAGGAGAGCGAGTGGCGCAATATTGCCCGCGCCTGGAGATCGAGCGTCTCTTCATAACCCGCGACGGGCGGCGGCAGCGGGCCCGGCCGACCGGTGCGCAGGTTGACGAAGGCCTGCTGCTGCGACGTCTGCAGCAATTTGGCCTCTTCGTCCGTATCGGCGACGAACACATTCAGACCGAGCATGACATAGGGTTTTTCGAGATAGGCGGAGGGCTGGAACCGCGCGCGATAGATCTCGATCGCCGGTTCAAGATCCGACGGCGCGAAATGCGAGGCGAAGGCATAGGGCAGGCCGAGCGCGGCGGCGAGCTGGGCGCCGAACAGGCTCGAGCCAAGAATCCACACCGGAACATCGAGGCCGGCTCCCGGGACCGCGATCACCCGCTGACCTTCCTCCGGCTCGCGGAAATAACCGAGCAGTTCGACCACGTCCTGGGGAAAACCGTTGATGTCCTGATCCAGGTTGCGCCGCAATGCCTGCGCGGTCAGCTGATCCGTGCCCGGCGCCCGGCCAACGCCAAGATCGATGCGGCCGGGATGCAGTGCGGCGAGCGTACCGAAGGCTTCGGCCACCATCAACGGCGAATGGTTCGGCAGCATGATGCCGCCGGCGCCGAGGCGTATCTTCGAGGTTCCGGCCGCGACATGCGCTATGACGACGGCTGTCGCCGCGCTGGCGATGCCGCGCATATTGTGGTGTTCGGCCAACCACAGGCGATTATAGCCGACACGCTCCGCGCTGCGTGCGAGATCGAGGGAGTTTCGGAGTGATTGGGCCGCGTTGCCGCCAACTACAATCGGTGAAAGGTCAAGAACGGATAATGGGGTCATTGCCAGAATATAGGCTGCCTCTTCCCCGGCGCAATAAGTGGCGGCCCGCCTGATGCTTCATAAATTTTGAACTCTGGTTCAATTCGCCATTCGAGGACGCCGCCGAGCGGCTTCGGCTACAGGCGATCCATCGGCCGACCCGTCGGCCGCGTCAGAGGCGCTTGTCCCCACTGGCCGCGGCACCAAGATTCAATCCATGCAACGGATGCAATTCAGCCTGGAGCTGTTCATCCGACTCGCGGATTGCCGTTTCGATGAAGTAGGCGATCATATCCAGCCCCTCCTGATCGGCGAGCGCGCACAACCTCGAAAGTTCTTCTTTCAGGACCTTCAATGTCTCCAAACGCTTGCTCATGCAATGCTCCCGCCCCGGACGTCCCTGCGAAGACTATCTGCACAGAGGCCCTGGATACTACCCGCGTTCAACAAAATATGGCGTTCTTGCTTATTGCCGTTTCTGCAAAAATCGACGCCGCTCACTTTTGCCACAATATATTTTTTTCGGATATCACAATAAATCGCTCTCGTCTCCATGTCGCTTGTATTATCAAGCAAAAATCTTCGTGAACTGCCTACGCAAGTTTGAAATATAATAAAACTTTAATAAATATGTAGCCAGCGATGCTGTCGCTTTTACCTGTCAAAGCTTTGAAAGTCTTACCTCTGCCTTGCCGCACAGCTTACTGTTGCCGTTCTTCACCGCTTTGTCGATGATGCCGGAGGCGAGATCCGAAACGACTTCGACCGCGATGTCTTCGGGCAGACCGGTCTCTTCCATGCCGGCGCGCATGGCGGCCTCGCTGGCCGCGGAATCCGATCCGCAGACATAGGCCCGCGCTTCGAGGAGCGCTGCGCGCTGGAACTTCTTGTTGTAGATTTCGCTCGTACCGCTGTCGGCCTCATCCATGCTGAAAGCATGAGCGGCCATTCCGCTGCCGAGAAGCGCGGTGCCTAGAATTGTCGCGAATGCGATTGATCTGCCGTAGCGCATCGTACCGACCTTTCCTCGCATGGCCGGAAAAATTCAGGAAATCGCCGCCATGCGAACCCTTTATTAACGGATGTGGTGGCGCAGATGTTCCATTCGGCGATTATCAAGACAATGTGAGGGTGCAACCACAGGTCATGTTGCGATGCACACGGCGCAATGCTGCTATGCAATATTGTCTATGTCATTTCATCTGCGTTGCGCTATCTTTGGATCAGGAATTTTCGACGGTATCTCCTCCTCCCGATCCGTCGAAACGGATGGTCTCTTCTCCTCCCAGAAGACCCTCCATAACCAACGAAACCCACCGCACCTCCTCCCGCGGTGGGTTTTGTTGTTTCAGGACCCGGCGCCTGTCCCAGGACATTTCATTCTCAAAGCCTTCATTGCCATTGCCGTCACACCCGGAAATGAAAATGCCGCCTCCCGGAGGAAGCGGCATCTGATCGGCCTACGAAGAACGCGCCTATTGCGGACGGGCAGTCTGGATGCGCCGCTGTTCGACGCTCTCTTCGAATGAAAGCTTCTTCTCCGGCGTTGCCTTTTGCATCAGTTCCTTTGGCGGCGGCACGAAGGACGTATCCGTGACGGGAGATTTGCCGGCAGTACCCGGTGTTTTCATTGCGGTCGTGCAACCGGCAATGGCTATGAGTGACAGAACGGCAAGGATGGGAGCTGCGCGCATTCGGCTTTCCTTTGTGGTGGGCCCAGAATCAGACGGGCATGCGGGGGTGCTTCCGTTGTACATCCAATCATGGCGATAGAAGGGTGGCAATCATGGCGACTGAAGGGTGGCAAACATGGCGACAGACGCGTGGCCCCTAGCGCACGAGGATTGCACGGAGATCATTGACGTTGGTGCCGGTCGGGCCGGGCACGAAAAGATCGCCCAGCGCCGAAAATGCAGTCCACGCATCATTGCCATTGAGAAAAGCTGCGGCATCGAGCCCCTTTTCATGCAGCCGTTCGACCGTGGTGCCATCGGCAAAAGCCCCGGCATTGTCTTCCGATCCGTCGATCCCATCCGTATCGGCCGCGAATGCGCTGATGCCCTCCGTCCCCTCTATGTCGATGGCGAGGGAGAGCAGGAATTCGGTGTTGCGTCCGCCCTTGCCCTTGTGGCGCACGGTGACCGTGGTTTCGCCGCCCGAAAGAATGACGACCGGCTTTGCGAAGGGCTGATTGCGCAAGGCGACATGTTTGGCCAGAGCCGAATGGACATGCGCGACCTCTCTCGCCTCACCCTCGATCGCGTCGGAAAGGATGAATGCTTCGACACCTGCCTTGCGCGCGGCATCGGCCGCCGCCTGCAGCGACACCCCTGCCGAGGCGATGACCTCGACCGCATGACCCTTGAAGACGGCATCGTTCGGCTGCGGGGCTGCTGCTGCTTCCGAGCGTAGATGCTCCATCGCCGCCGCCGGCAGGTCGAGCCTGTAGCGCTCGACGAAGCGCAGCGCATCCTCGCGGCTGGTGGCATCGGCTATGGTCGGACCCGAGGCGACAAAGGCCGGATTGTCACCCGGAATGTCGGAAACGATGAGCGAATGAACGCGGGCCGGATGTGCCGCAGCGGCGAGCCGGCCGCCCTTGATGGTCGAAAGGTGCTTGCGGATGGCATTCATGGCCGATATCGGCGCGCCCGACGCCAGAAGCGCCTTGTTGACCGCAATCTCGTCTTCGATCGTCATCCCCTCCGGCGGCGAAGGCAGCAAGGCCGATCCGCCGCCCGATATGAGCGCGACCACCAGATCGTCGGCGCTGAGGCCGCTAACGGCGTCGAGCAGCCGCTTCGACGCCACGAGCCCTGCGGCATCGGGAACGGGATGCGAGGCCTCGATGATCTCGATCTCATCACAGGGCGCGCCAAAGCCATAGCGCGTGACGACGACGCCCTCGATCGGCGCATCCCCATGGCGCTTTCTCCATGCCCGTTCGAAGGCCTGCGCCATCTGCGCGGAGCCCTTGCCGGCACCGACGACGATCGTCCTGCCTCTCGGCTTCTCCGGCAGATGCGCCTCGATCGTGGCCGCCGGGTCCGCTGCGTCGACCGCCGCGCGAAACAGCGCCTCAAAAAATTTCCTGTCATCCATAGGCTCAGGCTTCCATGCAGAGCAGGAACGAATAATGGCGGTTCAAGGGATACTCCTCTGGCAGAATTGCGGCCCATCCTGACCACACGGCGAAAAAATGCGAGTGCTATTTCTGCTTTTCCGCATGAAATTGGCCAATTGAGCCCCGCTGGGACAGCAGTATCTCCACGGCGGCGGCAGCGGCCAGCAGCCGCCCGTCCGCGCCATGCCGTGCCATCAGCATGAGCCCGACAGGCAGTTCCGTATCGGGGATCGGCAGGCTTATGGCCGTCAGGTCGAACTGGTTGGCGATTTGCGTATTGCGCAGGAGCAGGCCCTCGACCTCCCTGTAGACCGCATCATCGGCAACGGATTGATGTGTCGGCGCCACGATCGGCACCGTCGGCAGGGCAAGAAAGTCGAATTCCGCCAGCCGCGCATCCATTTCGCCCGCCAGCACCCGGCGTTTCTGCATCAGCGCGACATAGTCCCGTTCCGTCACGCCAAGGCGGCGCAGCAGCGGCCGCTGCACCCGCTGATCGACATCGAGTCCTGTCTTCTCGAGCCAGCCGGCATGAACGCGGCTCGCCTCGATACCGGCGATGGAGCCGATCGCCGTCGCCTCCGCCATGGCCTCGATGAGGTCGTCCAGCGAGTGTTCCACCAGCACCGCGCCCGCATGCTCGCAAAGCGCGATCGCCCGGGCAAACCCGCCGGCGACAGTCTCGTCGAGCGCCTGCAGCGGAATGCCGACCGGTATGCCGATCTTCACCCCGGCCAGTTGGCGCGGCGGCAGCGGATGATACGGCTCGCCGGCCATGATCGCGTCCGCCAGCGCACAGTCCGCCACGTTGCGTGCCAGCGGACCTATCGAATCAAGGCTCGGAGATAGCGGAAATGCGCCCGATAGCGGCACGCGCCTTGCCGTGGGCTTGAAGCCCGTGACACCGTTCAGCGCCGCGGGTATGCGCACCGAGCCGCCCGTGTCGGAGCCGATGGATATATCGCTCGTCCCTTCCGCCACCGACACCGCCGCACCGATCGACGATCCTCCGGCAACCCGCGCTGGATCCACGGCATTGCCGGCCGGCGCGGAGTGCGGGTTGAGCCCGACCGCCGTGAAGGCGAACTCCGTCATCAATGTCTTGCCGATGATTATCGCGCCGGCGGCGCGCAGACGTTGCACGACCAGCGCATCGGCAGCAGCGGGCTCCGCCTCGCGCCGCATCAGCGATCCGGCCAATGTCGGCTCGCCTTCCACATCGAAGAGGTCCTTGATCGAGACGATGCGGCCATCCAGCGGACCGAGCGGCCGGCCATCGACCCGGCGCTGGTCGGCGGCGTCCGCCTCCTGTCTCGCCCGCCCGGTATAGATGCGCGTGAATATCCGCTCATCGCCATTGCGGCCGGCAAGGACGCCGAGAACTTCGTCGACACGATCGCGCGCGGTTGGCTTCAAGGATTGCAAGGCTTTGGTCTCTCGAATGGCGGGGCGAATATTCATATCGACTGTCGCGGCCACGGTCAAAACGGCAGGTGCGCCATGCACTGGACTCAACGCTGCATTGCAACAATTGCAGTTTTCAGCCGCGCCGAATTGACGGAGACTTATCAGCGGGAGGGCCAACGATAAAGGGGTAGAACATGAGCCTTCGCAACCGCATCAGGAAATACCGTCAATACCGGCAGAACCTCTACGAGTTGAGCGTCTGCACGGACCGCAACCTTGCCGATCTTGGCATCGCACGCTCCGACATCCGACGCATCGCCTGGATGGCCTGCAATTGATCAGGTAGTGCTTGCGGGACCAGCCTCTGGTCTTTCCAGGGGCTGCGCCTCAGCGTCAGGCGAAAAACAGCACGTTTCTGCAAGCCGTTCGCAGCAACGAACGTGCATGGCAGAAAACCGTCCGGTCACATCAGGTTACATCCGGCCGCAAGGGCGAAACGTTCAGCAGGGCGGCTCGTCGCCAAGCTCCCTCGCCTTCCTCCGCAGCAATCCGTCTATTTCTTCCTGCACCTGCGATAGTCCCCAGCCATTGGCCAGGGCCTTCCGGTAGACGGAAAGCAATTGCACGGACGACACCTTGTCCAGATAGCGTTCGCGCAGAATATCACGGCAATTGACCGTCAATTGAACCTGATCGGCTCCACTTTCAGGAGATGTATTACTCACATCACGCACTCCCTGAGCGCGGCTCCACCCCGGTAATTGTCGCTTTCGGTCGTCAGCCGCAGCTTTATATTTGCAGAAAACCGGCGAATAGGCGAGTCTCGGCCTATCCGGGGCGATCAGGGGAACACGCATCATGTTATCGGGATCATGGAAATTCATTGCGGTCGTCATTGCCCTCATGGCGCTTTCCGGCCGGCCGGTATTGGCCGAGCCATCCCAAGCGCCGCGGGAATTGCAGGGACGATGGCTTGCCGAAGACATCGGCGGCGCCGGCGTGATCGACCGGCTCCAGACGATCCTCGAAATCCGCGAAGACGGGGCCATAGGCGGTTCGGGCGGTTGCAACCGCATGCGTGGAACAGCCAAAATCGAAGGCCGGAAGATCAATTTCGGGCCGATCGCAAGCACGAGGATGGCCTGCGTGCCCGCCGCGATGGTTCAGGAACGCAAATTCTTCGCGGCAATGGAAAAGGTTCGCTCGTGGCGGATCGACGAGAAGCGGCAAAAACTGGTGTTGCTGGACCGGCGCGGCAAGCGTCTGGTTGTCTTTACCAGGGCTTAGGCCAAGTCGACCGTACGGAAGACCTCCACCATCCAGTCCATGAATACGCGCAGCCGCGGCGAGAGCTGCTTGCTGCGCGGATAGAGCAGCGAGACCTGGCTGGGCGACGGCGGATAGTCCGGCAGGAGCGGTACGAGCTCGCCCGAATTGAAGTATTTTTCCAGCCGATAGCGCGGGGCCTGGATGATGCCGAGGCCGGCAAGGGCGGCGGCGAAATAGGTTTCCGCGCCCGTGACAGTCATCGCCACCGGCAGCGTGACAGTGCGCAGCGTGCCCTCGACGGAGAATTCCAGCGGCATGATCGCCCCGGTCGCCGATGAACGAAAGCCGATCATGGCGTGCCCCGCCAGGTCTTCGATCCGCTGCGGCGCGCCGCGGCTTTGGCAATAGGCCGGAGAGGCACATGTGGCCTCGCGCAGGACGGTGAGACGGCGGGCGACCATCTCGCTATCCTGGAGTTCACCGACGCGCAGCACGCAATCCACCCCTTCCCGCACGAGATCGACAAACCGGTCGCCCTCGCTCATGTGAAGCTCGATATCCGGATACAGGGCGAAAAATTCGCCGAGCCGGGGCATGACGAAGGTCCTCGCAAGCATTCCCTGGACGTCTACCCGCAGCAGCCCCTTTGGCTTGCCTTTCGAAAAAGCCGCCTCCGCATCCTCAAGATCGGCGATCAGCCGCTGGCAGCGGCCATAATATGCCTCGCCATCGAGTGTCGGCCGCACATGGCGCGTCGTTCGCTGCAGCAGGCGCGCTCCGAGCCGCGCCTCCAGCGCCTTGATCGCATCCGTCACTGTCGCGCGGGGCAGGCCAAGATCCTGCGCCGCCAGCGTGAAGCTGCGCCTTTCGACGATCCTGACGAATACCCGCATCGCATCATATCGATCCATTGTTCGAAAATCCGTATTATCCTGCCGAATTCTAGCCGATTATTCCTACAGCCGGGAGTGCTAAGTTTCGAGGATCGAAGCGAGACGACCGATCAAACTGCGACGAAAGGAACAATCTCATGAGCGATCGAAGGGTAGCCATCGTAACAGGTGCATCGCGCGGCATAGGTGCGGGCATAGCGGAGCGGCTGGCGAAGGATGGCTTCACCGTCATCGTCAATTATGCCGGTCGCCACCAGGACGCCGAGGCCGTGGTTGCCGGGATCGAGGCTGGTGGCGGCCAGGCGATAGCGGCACAGGCCGATGTGAGCGATCCGCAAGCCGTTGCGCGCATGTTCGACGCTGCAGAGGCGGCATTTGGCGGGATCGACGTGCTCGTCAACAATGCGGGCATCATGGCGCTCAAGCCCATCGCCGACAGCGACGACGCCATGTTCGACAGGATGATGGCGATCAACCTGAAAGGCAGCTTCAACTGCATGCGGGAGGCGGCGAGACGCGTACGCGACGGCGGTCGCATCATCAATCTTTCCACCAGCGTGGTCGGCATCCGGCTGGAGACCTACGGCATATATGCGGCGACGAAGGCGGCCGTAGAGACGATGGGCGCCATTCTTTCGAAGGAAATGCGTGGCCGCTCGATCACCGTCAACACCGTGGCGCCGGGCCCGACGGCAACCGACCTTTTCCTCGACGGGAAAACGCCCGAACTCGTCGAGCGACTGGCCAAGATGAACCCGCTGGAGCGGCTGGGCACGCCCGCCGACATCGCCTCCGTCGTCGCTTTCCTTGCCGGACCGGACGGCGGCTGGATCAACGGCCAGGTCGTCCGCGCCAATGGCGGCATGGTGTAAGTACATATCGGCGTGGGACTTTGCTCCAAGCGATGGCCCGTAAACTGGTGCCAATGAAGAAGTGCCTGGTTACGGGACCGATCAGGCGCTTCGGCGTGCTTCCGCCAGCGTTTCATGCGATGGCTCTGCCTTGAGCCGCATACCAAGCGCATGGAGAACCTTCAGCACCGTGGCGAATTCAGGATTGCCGCCATCGCTGAGCGCGCGGTAAAGGCTCTCTCGGGAAACTCCCGCGTCGCGAGCTATTCTGGTCATGCCTCTCGCGCGGGCAACATCTCCAATGGCAGCAGCAATGAGAGCGGGATCACCGTCTTCGAAAGCCGCGTTCACGTAGCCAAATATTGCTTCCTCATTGTCGAGATGCGCCGTGACGTCCCATTTTGTGGTTTCTGTCGTCATGAAAGTGATTCCTACAAATCGGCAGCCAGCGCTTTTGCGGACTTTATGTCTTCCACCTGCGTGGACTTGTCCCCGCCGCACAGCAGAATGACAATCGTGTTGCCTCTGTTTACATAATATACCCGATATCCCGGGCCACAATTCACTCGAAGTTCCCTTATTCCGTTACCAACGGCCTTGGCGTCTCCAGGATTCCCGAGCTCGAGTCGACGCAGGCGAGTGAGTATCCTCGACCGCGCATTCAGATCTTTGAGCTTTGCGAACCATATGGAAAACGCCTCCGTCTGCCTGACTTCCAGCATATGCAATACGTATCCTATGGGCTACAGTCCTGCAAGAGGTCGATAGGGTTTCCGCGCCGCCGGCCGCAGTGTATGCAATTGGCTGGCGTCACAGAATGGTGCGAGCCTGATAAACAGTCAGCTGTAGCGCTATGCAATACGACATTAGGCTGAGACGGCACCGCCGCAGACCATGATTGTGAGCTGAAAAGATGAAGTGGTGCCCAGACGCGGATTCGAACCACGGACACGCGGATTTTCAATCCGCTGCTCTACCAACTGAGCTATCTGGGCACTCCCGGCCCGCATTCGCGGCCTGTCGATCGACGTGTTGGTTTCCGTCGGAAGCGCGTGGGTTATAACACTAAAAATCGTCCTGTCCAGCATCAACTCACGAATTTTTCGCCGTTTTTCTGCCTCTTGCAAAGGGCAAGGATAGATGCGTTTGTTGATGCAGCTAAGGACGGGATTCGCAATCTATGGATGAAATGGGGGAGAGGGTGGCCACGCCGAAGCCATTTGGCTGGGGAATCATCGGCAGTGGCAGGGTGGCGGGGCAATTCGCATCGGATCTTGCCAGCGTCGAGGGCGCGGAACTTGTGGCAAATTATTCCCGCACGCAGGCGAATGCGACGCGCTTCGCCAAGAATTTCCTCAGCCTGCGGCCCTATGCCGATCTCGATGCTTTCCTGGCCGACCCGGCCATCGATGCCGTCTATATCGCGACGCCGAACTCGCTTCACGTGGCGCAGTCGCTGAAGGCGGTGCGCTCCGGCAAGCCGGTGCTTGTGGAAAAGCCCCTCGCCCCATCCCATGCCGAGGCAGCCGTTATCCAGCGTGAAGCGGCGCGTGCCAATGTCTTCGCCATGGAGGCGATGTGGACGCGTTTCCTGCCGGCGGTGATCGCAGCCAAGGCGAAGCTCGATGCGGGCGCCATAGGGACCGTGCGAAGACTGACGGCGGAACTCGCCTACAGGCACGAATTCGACCCGCAGGACCGCCTGTTCAGCCGCTCATTGGGCGGCGGCGCGACCCTCGACCTTGGCGTCTATTGCGTCTCGCTGGCCATGTATTTTCTCGGGCAGCCGCAGAAGGTCTCGGGCCTGTGGCATGCGGCGCCCAATGGCGTGGACATGAGTTCCGAAATCACGCTGCATTATGATCATGCGACAGCGGAGCTTTCCTGCGGCTTCGACAGGGATGGCGCCAATCATCTCGTGATCGAGGGGAGCGAAGGCGCGCTGAGGCTCGACAATCCGTTCCTCAAGGCGCAGCGCCTGACCCTCTATCAAGGGCTCGCATGCCGGGCTCCCTTCGGCCCATTGTCGGGTCCGCCCGGCCTCTTCGGCAAAATGCTGGATCGCCTTCCGATACCCGGCCGCAGCACGGAGGAATATCCGTTCGAGGGCAATGGCCTGCAATTCGAGGCGGAAGCCGCCATGCGCGCCATCCAGCGCGGCGAGACCGCAACGGCGGCGATGCCCATCGGCGACAGCGTCAATGTCCTGCGGGCGCTGAACCTCGTCCTGTCGCAGCCGGCATCGCAGAAGATCATCCGGCTTTAGCGGGCTCGAAGCTGCTCTGCAGCCTGTAGGGCTGCGGCAGCGATGCCGCATTGTTCAAGGCAAGCGCCAGTTCGGTGATATGCAAGGCGACATCGCCCGATGCGAAACAGCGCGTGCCAGCTTCGATCGCATCGGCCATGGCGGCAATTCCGCCGGCAAAATCGATGCGCGACGGATAATTCGGCAGGCGCAGGCGCCTGGCATCGCGCCCATAGCGTATCTTTCGGCCGGGAAGCGGCTTCGAATGGATGAACCTGCCAAGTTTCGCCTCCAGCCGTTCGGCAAGCTTCGTGGCAAGGCTGCGACCGCCATGGGCGCTTTCCAGATAGACCGGCGAGCTATGATCCCAGAGGTCGCCGACGGTCAGCGTGCCGGCATCTCCAAGTATGGTCATCGACCTGTCGCGCGGCGCGGCGAGCCCGTTTGTGAGCCTTGCCACGACGCCCGACCGGAATCGCAGCGCACCCACCGAAAAATCCGGGCCGGGCTCGATCGATCCGGTGCCAGGCCCCTTGTCCGGGAATGTCAGCGCGGAGAAGGCCGTTACGCTGTCGACGGGGCCGAACAGAGCGACGAGCCACGACAGCGCATAGCCGGCATGCTCCAGCGTGCAGCCGATCTCGAATTCATGCAGGCCCGGCCAGCGCGCCCCGGATACGGAACGCCATTCCTGCCATGGCGCGCGGAAAACCGGCCCATCCTCCATCTGGGCATAGACCAGCCGCGCCTGTCCGACGGCTCCCTGCCCGATCTTGTCAGCGACGAGCCGGTGGGCCGCGCTCAACGCATTGGCCGGCGCCGTTGCCAGGGTGAGACCGGCCGCTTCGGCAAGCGCCACAAGCTCCGCGGCTTCCTCGTAGCGCATCGCCAGCGGCTTTTCGCAATAGACGTGCTTGCCCGCCGCCAGCGCCTGCCGCGACAGGGCGTAATGGCTCTCCGGCGTCGTGAGATTGACGATGATCGCCACATCGCCATCGGCAAGCATCGACTGGAAATCGGGATAGGCGCGCGTGCCGTAATGGGCGCAGAATTGCGCGAGCCGCGCCTGATCGCGGTCATGGACCCCGCAGAGTTCGAGCTGCGGGTGATTGGCAAGCGTGGTCATATAGTAGTCGGCCACGAAGCCGGTGCCGATTATCGCGATCTTCATGCTGCGAACATTAGCGCCTCGAAGTGAAAAGAGGGTGAAGGCCAGCACCGGAACCCGGGGCTGCTTCAGCCCTCATCATCCTCATTACTGTCGTCGGCGCTCTCCACCGCGGGCAGGACATAGGCCCCGCTCAGCCAACGGTTGAGATCGATGTCGCGGCACCGGGCCGAGCAGAATGGATAATGCTCGCGCTGCGACGGCCGCTTGCACTCCGGGCACGGGCGTGGCGGGCGCAAGGGGGTCACTTTGGCTGAGGTTTTGTTTTCTTCGGTCAATGTCTCGTCCTCAATGGGCGGAAGACTGCCAATTGGAATAGACAGGGTAGCCTTCGCCGTGAAGCAGGCTCGCGGTTTCATGGAGCGGCAGGCCGACCACGTTGGAATAGGAGCCTACCAGCTTGACGACGAAGCCGCCGGCGAGGCCCTGGATGGCGTAGCCTCCCGCCTTGCCGCGCCACTCGCCGGACGCGAGATAGCTCTCCATCTCCTCGCGCGACAGCCGTTTGAAGCGCACGCGGGTTTCGACGAGGTCCTGGCGTAGCTTGCCGGAAGGCGTAACGAGGCAGAGCCCGGTATAGACGCGGTGCGAGCGCCCCGACAGCAGCCTCAGGCAGGCCGTGGCATCGTCGAGTATCTCCGCTTTGGGCAGGACGCGCCTGCCGACGGCCACCACGGTATCGGCGGCAATGATGAATGTGCCGGTGGTATCGCGCATCTCGCCGGCCACCTTCTCTGCCTTCAGGCGCGACAGGCGCCGTGCGAGCGAGCGCGGATGCTCGGCGCGCAGCGGGGTCTCGTCCACGTCGGCCGGTGCGAGACGATCAGGTTCTATGCCGATCTGGCCCAGGAGCGCCAGGCGGCGCGGCGAGCCCGATGCCAAAACAAGTTTCTGCTGATCGCTCATCCAGGATGTCCTGAGGCCGGGTGCGGAGGATTATTTGAAACGGTAGGTGATGCGACCCTTGGTCAGGTCGTAGGGGGTCATTTCGACGAGGACCTTGTCGCCGGCCAGGACGCGAATGCGATTCTTGCGCATGCGGCCTGCGGTATGCGCAATGATTTCATGATCGTTTTCAAGCTTCACGCGGAACATCGCGTTGGGCAGCAGCTCCGTTACCAGACCGGGAAACTCCAGTACTTCTTCTTTCGCCATGCGTTATTTTATCTCCAGATAAGTGAATTGCGGTCTTCGGACCGGAATTTTGCGCGGAACCTATAGTATTGCGCGTCATTTGTGAACAACCGAGTTGGATCAATCGCACAGGCCGCCCAAAGGCTGCGGATAGTCGCAGGGGCCGGCTCAGCCGCGCGGCGCGAAGCGCTCCTCGATGTGATGCAGCAAATGATCGCGAACGTCGCGATATGCCTGCAATATCTGATCGCGGCGGCCCCTCACCAGCGTCGGATCGGGCGTCGGCCAATACTCGACCTGCACGGATGACGTCCGCGTCAGTTCCAGTGCCATATGGTGTGCCTTGGGCGACAATGTAACGATCAGGTCGAAATAATCGTCCTCGAGCTCCTTGAAGGTGCGCGGCAGGGCCGATGTCCGTTGCAGGCCGATCTCCTCGAGCACGGCATCGACGAACGGATCAGCCTCGCCCTTCTCCACACCGGCGGAGGCGATATAGGTGCGGGAGGGCAATATCCTGCGCGCCAGTGCCTCGGCGATGGGCGAGCGAATCGAATTCATGCCGCATATGAACAGTACGGCGCCCGGCACCGCCGGTTTGGCGTCTTCGGCGTGGTCGTCCGGTGCCTGCTCCGGCTGCGGCACTGCCCCTAGCCCCGCCAATGCAGCACACATACAAGGGTGAAGAGGCGGCGGGCGGTGTCGAAATCGACCTCGATCTTGCCGCCGAGCCTGTCCATCAGGGCCTGCGAGCCTTCATTGTGCAGGCCGCGGCGACCCATGTCGATGGCCTCGATCTTGCTCGGGCTCGACGACCGGATGGCTTCGTAATAGCTCTCGCAGATAAGGAAATAGTCCTTGATGACCTTTCTGAGCGGCGTAAGCGAAAGTATATGCGTGACGACATCCTCGCCGCCATCGCGCGAGATGGCGAAGATGAGGCGGGATTCGGCGAGCGAGATCTTCAGGTGGTAGGGGCCGGCTCCCTCGTCGCCCACCGGACGGAACGAATTTTCCTCGATCAGGTCGAATATGGCGACAGCGCGTTCATGCTCGACATCGGGCGTCGAACGGCCAATCGTATCGTCCAGTTCCACGTCCACCAATCTTGCATCGCTTGCCGTCATTCTCGCCCTTGCGAATTCAGCCTGATTGCCACCGACCTGCCATGCGCATCGAGACCCTCCGCGCGGGCCAGCTCGATGGCGGCGGGGCCGAGAGCCCGCAGCTGCTCCACTCCCAGCTTCAGGATGGACGTTCGCTTGACATAGTCAAGCACGGAAAGACCGGAGGAGAATCGTGCGGAGCGCGCCGTCGGCAGCACATGGTTGGAGCCGCCGACATAATCGCCGATGACTTCGGGCGTATAGCGGCCAAGGAATATTGCCCCGGCATTGCGTATGCCGGCGAGCAGCCGCTCGGGATCAGCGGTGGCGATTTCCAGATGTTCGGCGGCGATGCGGTTGGCGAGCGGCACCGCGGCGGCGAGATCGTCGACGAGGATGACCGCGCCGAAATCGCGCCAGCTTGCCGATGCGGTTTCGACGCGCGGCAAGGTTCGCAACTGGCGCTCGACGGCTGCCATGACGGCCTCGGCGAAGGCGGCGTCGTCCGTGATCAATATCGATTGCGCCGCCGTGTCGTGTTCGGCCTGCGCCATGAGATCGGCGGCGATCCAGTCCGGATCATTGTCCGCATCGGCAATGACGAGGACTTCGGACGGGCCGGCGATCATGTCGATGCCAACCGTACCGAACACCCGGCGCTTGGCTGCGGCGACATAGGCATTTCCCGGGCCGACGATCTTCGCCACCGGCGCTATGGTGCCGGTGCCATAGGCAAGCGCTGCGATGGCCTGGGCGCCGCCGACGCGGTAGATCTCCGAAACGCCGGCGAGCCGCGCCGCGACGAGCACCAGCGGGTTCAGCACTCCACCCGGCGACGGCACCACCATGACGATGCGCTCGACGCCGGCCACCCTGGCGGGAACGGCATTCATCAATACCGAACTCGGATAGCTCGCGGTTCCGCCCGGAACATAGAGGCCGACGGATTCGATCGCCGTCCAGCGCGAGCCGAGCTCGACGCCGAGCGCATCGGTATAATGATCGTCCTTCGGCAATTGGCGCGCATGATGGGAATGGATGCGGTCACGCGCCAGCGTCAGCGCCTCGACCGTCGCAGCCGGCGCGGCGGCAATGGCATCGTCGATCTGCGCGCTGGTAATGGCGATACCATGTTCGGCAAGGTCTATCCGGTCGAACTTCAGCGAATAGTCGATGAGAGCGGCATCGCCCTCGTTGCGCACCCGCCTGATGATCTCCGCCACGGCGAGATCGACATCTTCCGACACCTCGCGCTTCGTTGCGAGGAAAGCAGCAAACCGCGCCTCGAAATCGGCTTCCGACTGTCTAAGCACAACTACCACACCGCTACTCCTGCCGCCTGCCGCTGTCCATTCGCCCGGATCATCGCCCGATGCCGGTCCATCGCCTAAAGTTCGTGATCGGGTTTCGCCTGGGTTTCCCATGCGGGGCCAAGATCGGTAAGCTGGACCTCGATCGCCTCCACCTCGAAGCGGAGCGCCTTGTTGGCCGCAAAGACGATCTCGATCGTCCCGGACGGCGCATCGGTGGCAGTGAAGCGGATGGCGAGGATCGACAGGACGTCATCCTTGAACTGGCGGTCTATCCCGGTGGCGCGCAGATTGGTGGCGCGGCTGAAATAGACGGCGGTGCGGCGGCGCTCGAAACTGCGATGCCGCTTGCCATCGGCCGCAAGCTCCCAGACGAAACGGTTTACCCCGAGCACGAGCTTTGCTTCCGTCGCCAGAAAGTCGATATCACCGACCTTGAGGACGGCATCCTGCAGATGCGCCGAAACGATCTGGAGATCTTCCTCATCCAGCGCAATCAGTTTGAGCATGCTCATATGTTCTTGCCTCATTCGCAGGTAATGGCTCTGTTCGGTACCTACCTGTTAGAGTAAACCGTGCGGAATTGGAATTATCCATCGGCAATATTCAAAGCTGCCGCGGGTTGTTTTCCACACGGCAGCCGCAGGGCATGCAGGGCCTTGCCGGATGCGGTCAGTCGCTGATGCGTTCGACCACGGCGCCGCAACGCGTCAGCTTTTCCTCGAGGCGCTCGAAGCCCCGGTCGAGGTGGTAGACGCGGTTGACGGTGGTCTCGCCTTCGGCGGCGAGGCCGGCGATGACGAGCGACACCGAGGCGCGCAGATCGGTCGCCATGACCGGCGCGCCACGCAGGCGCTCGACGCCTTCGATCGTCGCTGTCTGGCCGGAGAGCGAAATCTTCGCGCCGAGCCGCGCCAGTTCCTGCACGTGCATGAAGCGGTTCTCGAAAATCGTCTCGGTGATCTGCGACGTGCCCTTGGCTTTCGTCATGAGGCCCATGAACTGCGCCTGCAGGTCGGTGGGGAAGCCTGGAAATGGCTGCGTCGTCACATCGACCGGCATGATCCCATGGCCGTTGCGCACGATGCGGAGGCCGGAATTGGTTTCCGATATTTCCGCGCCCGCCTGGCCGAGCGTCGTCAGTGCCGACTTGAGGAGATTGGCGTCGGCCCCTTCAAGGATGACGTCGCCGCCGGTCATCGCCACCGCCATGGCATAGGTGCCGGTCTCGATACGGTCCGGAATGACGCGAACGCGCGCGCCGGAAAGGCTCGTCACGCCCTCGATGGTGATGGTGTCGGTGCCGGCGCCGGTGATCTTCGCGCCCATGGCATTGAGGCAATCGGCGAGATTGACGACTTCCGGCTCCTGCGCGGCGTTTTCGATGATCGTCTCGCCCTTGGCCAGCGTCGCGGCCATCAGCATGACATGGGTGGCGCCGACGGAGACTTTCGGGAAGGTGAAGCGCGTTCCGACAAGGCCGCCCTTGGCGCTGGCCTTCACATAGCCGTTCTCGATCTCGATCTCCGCGCCGAGCGCGGCAAGGCCCTCGATGAAGAGATCGACCGGCCGCGTCCCGATGGCGCAGCCGCCCGGCAGCGACACCGTCGCCGTGCCCATGCGGGCGAGGAGCGGCCCGATGACCCAGAAGCTGGCGCGCATCTTCGAAACGAGCTCGTAGGGCGCCATCGTGTCGACGATGTTGCGGGCGGTGAAATGAATGGTGCGGGAATAGGCGCCGTCCTGGCGTTCGCGCCGGCCATTGACCGAATAATCCACGCCGTGATTGCCGAGGATACGGATCAGCTGTTCCACATCGGCGAGGTGCGGCACGTTTTCGAGCGTCAGCGTGTCGTCCGTCAGCAGCGATGCGATCATCAACGGCAATGCCGCGTTCTTGGCGCCCGAAATCGGAATGACGCCATTGAGCTTGTTACCGCCAACAATCTTGATGCGATCCATAATTTGTCACTTTCGCGGGAAGACCCGTCCTGTCGTTAAGCCCCTTGAGAAGGCGGTTGATGTAAACCATCGCGCAAAATGGTTCAAGAAAGGCTTTATGACCGGAGTAAGGCCGATCATGATTCACCGGTGGATGAACGTTCTTCAGTCCCAGTCGCCGCCTTCAGACCCTCGTCGCGCTCATCCGGCGCCCCGGCGCGACGTGAACGCGTCTGCTGCTTGCGCCGCGCCAGATTGGCGCGCAACTGCTCGGAACGGCGCTTTTCACGGTTTTCCTGCTCGGTATTTGGCTTCTTTGACGACGACATTTCCTCAGACTCATGCAAATCGGACGACCCACATGCCGGCTCATATTCCAGCCGGCCAGATAAATTACAAAGAGAATACGATTGCTTGCTTGCGATTTCATCAATGATATGGCAGAAGTCCGCCGCGTTCGCAAATCGGCTGCGGTAGCTCAGTGGTAGAGCACTCCATTGGTAATGGAGAGGTCGAGAGTTCAATCCTCTCTCGCAGCACCATCCCATCTCGTTGATATTTCCACCCGTCCGTCATTTCATCGCAATGACGACCTTGCCTTTCGCGCGGCCCGTTTCGACATGGGCCAGTGCTTCATTGGTCTGTGCGAAGGGGAAGACGCGATCGATCACCGGGCGGATGGCGCCGGCCTCGATCAGCGCGCCGATCCTTGCAAGCTGGTCGCCATTCGCCGTCATGAACAGAAATGAATAATCGACGCCGCGGCGCCGAGCCTTGCTTCTGATGCCGAAGCTCATCAGGCGCATGATCTGGCGCAACGGCCAGCCGGAGCCGTTCTGCCGGGCGAAATCCGGATCGGGCGGGCCCGAGATCGAAATCAGCTTCCCGCCGGGCTTCAGCACCTCAAGGGATTTCTCCAGCGTGTCCTTGCCGAGGCTGTTGAGAACGACGTCATAGCCCTCGAGCACCTCCTCGAATTTCTCATTCCTGTAGTCGATGACGACGTCCGCGCCGAGACTTCGGACGAGCTCGATATTGCCGGTGCTCGTGGTCGTCGCCACATGGGCGCCAAGGTGCCTTGCAAGCTGGATGGCGATGGTGCCGACACCGCCCGAGCCGGCATGGATCAGTATCTTCTGCCCCTTCTCCAGACGGGCGCGCTCGACCAGCACCTGCCATGCGGTGAGCGCAACGAGAGGGATGGACGCCGCCTCTTCCATGGTGAGGTTTGCAGGCTTCGGCGCCACATCCGCCGCGTCGATGGCGATATATTGCGCGAATGTCCCGATTCGATCCTGCGCCGGACGCGCATAGACCGCGTCGCCGGCCTTGAACCGCCGCACGTTGCGGCCCACCCGGACGACAGTTCCGGCGACATCATTGCCGAGGATCAGCGGAAGCCGATAGGGCAGGATGAACTTGAATTCTCCGTCCCTGATCTTGGCATCGAGAACATTCACGCTGGCGGCATGGATCTCCACCATCACATCATTGTCGCGCAGCTCCGGTTCGGGGACCTCGGCGAGGCGCAGCGCACCGCCCTTGGCGTAGCGGTCGATGAGAAATGCTTTCATGATAGCCAACTTTCGCGCGAGGCCGGAAATAACTGGTTCAGTCGGTGAGCTTGCTGAATTTACGCAAATTCTTGTCGACGAAGGATTCGGGCAGGAAGCGGCGCATGAAACGAACCTGCCGCGCTACCTTTCCGGCAGTGTAGCGCCTTTTGGGCGATGCCGCATTGGCTGCCCGTACCACCGTGGCGGCCACGATCTCCGGCGCCTCGCCTTCCTCGATAACATCGCGCATCCGCTGCTCGGCGGCGGCACGGACGGCATCATAGACGGCAAGCGGCCGATCGGGCCGGGTAAGGTTCTCCTCGAAGGAGGTGCGGATGCCGCCCGGCTCGACGAGCACGACACGGATGCCTTGCGTGCGGACCTCATGGTCGAGCGATTCCGAATAGCCCTCCAGCGCGTGCTTGGTCGATGAATAAAGCGCATTATACGGCGCGGGAATGAGCCCGAGTATGGAACTTACGTTGACGATACGGCCGCTGCGCAGGCGCCGCATCACCGGCAGCACCGCATTGGTGACGCGCAGGACGCCGAAGACGTTCACATCGAATACGGCCCGTGCCTGGGCGGCCGAGGATTCTTCCGCGCCGCCGAGCAGCCCGATCCCGGCATTGTTGACGAGGAGGTCGATCTGCCCGGTGCGGCTCAAAACCTCGTCGACCAGCGCCTGGACAGACGCATCATCCGTCACGTCACAGACCAGCATCGTGACTCCATCCGGACCATTGGCCGCCGGCTTCCGGCTGGTGCCGAAGACGCGGTAACCATCGCGCCGCAGCGCCTGTGCGGTGACCAGCCCGATGCCTGAGGAAGCGCCCGTCACGATGGCGACACGGTTGTCTTTGTTGCTCATTTTCCTGAACCTTCATTTTGTCGTGGAATATCGATGAGCAATCAGTTACTATTATTTTAGTAGTAAGTCACTATCAAAAAGATACTAACATGAAAAAACTTTCCGACCTGCCCTGTCCCATCGCACGCAGCCTCGCCCTCATAGGGGATGCCTGGAGCATGCTCATCATGCGCGACGCCCATGCGGGCCTGACCCGCTTCGATGAATTCCGCCGCAGCCTCGGCATCGCCCCGACCATGTTGACCGCGCGGCTCGCAGCCCTCACGGGCGAGGGAATATTGGAGAAGCGGCGCTATTCCACCCGTCCGCCAAGGGATGAATATGTGCTGACCGAAGCCGGCCGCGATTTCCTGCCCGTGCTGTTCGCCATCGGCGCATGGGGCCGCAAGCACCGCGGCGACGGCAAGATCACGCGGTTCTACGACGCCGAGACGGGAACGGAGATCGATCCGCTGACCATCGATCGCGGTACGGGCGCGCCGATCGGGACGCGACCCATCCGCATCGCCGACGCGGAATGAAGCGCGAGGAAGACGGCACCCTTATTGTGTTTCCAGGCGCAACGCCCTATTTTCGAGCGATGAAGCACTATCACGTCACGATCGAACGGGATGACGAGGCCGGTGTCTGGGTGGCGACGAGCGACGACATCCCGGGCCTCGTTTCCGAAGCCGCCACGATCGACGAGCTCGTGCAGCGGGTCATGGCTGTCGCTCCGGAATTGATTGAAGACAATCTGCCTGCAGGCACGGGCGCCGACGAACTGCTGGACATCTGCGTGTCCTCATCCTTCACCCTGGCTCGTACAGCAGCACATTAGATGCCGAAAGGCTTCTATCGTGAACTCATCGCCATCCTGAAAGCGCGTGGCTGCCACTTTGTGCGGAACGGCAAGGGAGACCACGAAATCTGGCACAGCCCCGTCTCGGATAAGAACTTCACGGTAGACCGGAGCTGCCTGTCTCGGCACACGGCAAATGCCGTATTGGGGCAGGCAGGCATCGAGAAACAATTCTAAAGCCTGGCACTGCATTTGAACCGCAATCATCCCTATTCGAACGTATCGAGTTCACTGCGGAAGGCATCGACCAGCCAGCCGGAGGCTGGGCCGAGCGGGCGATCGACCAGATGCAGCGCAAAGATCGAATAGGCGGTTTCCGGATAGGGCTCCAGATCGAGCGGCACGAGACGGCCGGCAGCCATGTCGTCGCGCACCATCCATTTCGGCAGGCCGCCCCAGCCGAGCCCGGCCAGCATCAACTCCCGCTTCGTCGCGACATCGGTAAGCCGCCAGATACGATAGGCATAGACGCCGAAGTCCATACCCTTGGTCTGTTCGCTCAGATCCGTCACCACCAGTTGCACATGTTCGCGCATGACCGATAGCGGCACCCGCCCGGGATAGAGCGCCAGCGGATGATCCGGCGCCGCGACAGGAAGCATGCTCGTCTGGCCAAGGCGCACCGTCACCAGTTCGTCAAAGGGCGTGACCGGCGGGCCGCCGACAGCGAAATCCACCTGGCGCTTGAGAGCAAGGTCCCAGATGGTGCCGAGCGCACCGACATGAAGGCGCAGGCCGACCGTCGGAAACCGCGTCTCGAATGTCCGCAACACGCTGGCGAGCACGGGCGTCGGGATATTGACGTCGACGGCGACGGCGATATTGGCTTCGATGCCCTCCTTCAGGCCCTGCACGCGCGAGCGGAGGTTCTGCAAGGCAAGCGCCATGCGCCGCGCATCTTCCAGCAGCGCCCGGCCAGCCTCGGTCAGCCGCGGCTCGCGCGTTCCCGACCGCTCGAAAAGCTTGAGCTCGAGCTGCGCTTCCAGATTGGCGATGGCATAGCTGATCACCGATTGGGAGCGATTGAGCCGGCGTGCCGCGGCAGAGAAACTGCCGGCATCCGCAATCGCGGCGAAGACGTTCAACTGGTCGAGGGTGGGGTTTGGCTGCATGGCGCGACTCATCTATTTATTCGATGGATTACATAGATATTTTCCCAGTTTTTTAGATCGATGTCGAGGCCCAGATTAGCGTCATCAGTTTCAACGCCAAAGGATGACATCATGTCCTCGATACTTCTCGTAACTTCCAGCCCGCGCGGCGACGCATCGCATTCGACGCGCATCGCCCGGGATTTCGCCCGGCGCCTGCAGGCCGGCCTGCCTAACAGCGAGCTCGTCACGCGCGACCTTGCCAGCGATCCCCTGCCCCATATCGACGCCGACTTCGCCAGCGGCATCTATACCCCGGCAGAAGCGCGCACCCCGGCGCAGCAGGCAGTCGTCGCCCGCTCCGACGCATTGGTGGACGAGCTCTTCGCCGCCGATACGATCGTCATCTCCACCGGCTTCATCAATTTCGGCATCTCGTCGAACCTGAAGACCTGGATCGACCATATCGCCCGCGCGGGGCGCACGTTCAGCTATGGTGCCGATGGCGCCAAGGGGCTGGTGACCGGCAAGAAGGTCTATGTGGTGCTGGCCTCCGGCGGCGTCTATTCGGACGGTCCAGCGGTGGCCTTCGACCAGGCGACGCCCTATCTTCGAACGGTACTGGGTTTCCTCGGCATGACCGATATCGAATTCGTCCGCATCGAAGGCGTGGCGATGGGCCCGGAAGCGGAGGCCAGGGCTATCGCCGAGGCAGTGGCACGAACCAATGATTTCGCCCTTGCGGCCTGACCGTAAAAAACAAAAGCGGGCCGCTGGCCCGCTTTTTGTTGAATACTGCAAGTAACTCGAACTCGAACTAACCCATACGCCGTTTCTGCTCTGCTTCGTCCAAACGTTTCAATTGATCGAGAATGCTTTCCGGTACTGTTTCTTCCACCTTGTATATTCCTGCCGCGCGTATCGCCGAGCGATAACAGGATTGCGAGATTTGTCGTCGCACAATTTGGGATAGCTGTTTTTCGTAGGTCCGGTTATTACCGTCCATCGATTAGACTCCAACTTTATTTTGTCGTTTAACCCATTCTCTACGAAGAAGGTTGGTATCTTTCCTACGTTATTGGCCCTTAACGCAATGTGTCGCTGCGCCGCAGGCCTTAGTATTACACAACATCCCGGCAAAGCGCCTCCCACCGCAACGGGAACGTCCTGCAGTTAACAAACGTTTACCGACTGATTTTGTTCAACGGGGGATTTTGCATTGGTGGAGACGTTCGAATACCTCAATTCGCTACCGGTCGTGCCGCATATCATCGCCCTCTTCATCGCCTATGCGCTGGCGGTGCCGATCGGCGTCGAGCGCGAGGCGGAAGAGCGCAGCGCCGGCGTGCGCACATTTCCGCTGGTGGCGCTGGCCAGCTGCGGCGTCATCCAGGGAACGGAGCATTTGACGACCGACAATCCCGAGGCGATGGCGCGCATCGTCGAAGGCCTGATCACCGGTGTCGGCTTCATCGGCGGCGGGGCGATCCTGCAATTGAAGGATTCGGTGCGCGGCACCGCCACGGCCGCCAGCATATGGGCGACCGGGGCCATCGGCATCTCGGCCGGGCTTGCAAGCTATGATGTCGCCATCATCATCTCGCTGTTCACATTCCTGACGCTGCGGCTGATGCTGCCCTTCAAGAAGGAGCCGAAACGGTAGCCCGGGCGCGCTATCGCTGGTTGCGGAACTGCAGCGATGCTTCCCATTTCAATGCGGATTCGACGATCTTGTCGAGATCGTCGAGCTGCGGCACCCAGCCAAGCTCATTGCGCGCCTTGTTGCTGTCGGCAACCACGGATGCCGCATCGCCCGGCCGCGGGCTGGTGGGGCGTGCGTCGATCGGCGCGCCGTGGACGCGCTCCACGCTGGCGATGACTTCCTTGACCGAATAGCCGCGGCCATAGCCGCAATTGGCGACCATGCTGCTGCCGCCGGAGCGTAGCCGTTCGAGCGCCAGCCGATGGGCGGCGACGAGGTCCGTCACATGGATATAGTCCCGCACGCAGGTGCCGTCCGGCGTCGGGTAATTATTGCCGAACACCTCCATGTAGCGGCGCTTGCCGAGCGCCGTCTCGCAGGCGATCTTGATCAGATGCGTCGCGCCGCGCGTCGATTGACCGGTGCGTCCATTGGGATCGGCGCCGGCGACGTTGAAGTAGCGCAGCGCAGTATAATGGAAGTTGTGGGCGGCGGCAGTGTCGCGCAGCATCCATTCCGTCATCAGCTTCGACAGGCCGTAGGGCGATTCCGGCCGCGTCGGATGGTCTTCATTGACCGGCAGAAGCCCGCCATCGCCATAGACCGCGGCGGTGGAGGAAAAGATGAAGTTCTTGACGTCGGACTTCACCGCGGCGTCGATGAGCGTGCGGGATTTCGCGGTGTTGTTCTCGTAATAGGCGAGCGGATCGCGGACGGAATCGGGCACGACCACCGATCCGGCGAAATGGATGATCGCATCGACATAGTTGCGCTCGATGGTCTGGCGCATCAGGCTCTGGTCGCCAATATCGCCGATGACGAGCTTGGCCTCCGGCGGCACCGCCCATTTAAACCCGGTCGAGAGCGTATCGACGACGACGACCGATTCCCCCGCCTCCAGCAGATCCCAAACCATGTGGCTGCCAATATAGCCAGCACCCCCCGTCACCAGCACCGTCATCGCAATTGCCTTCTGCTGCGTCCCATTCGCCCTATATTGCAGCATCCGATCGTAGAGCCAATGGTGTCCGGTTCAATAAAGTGGGATTGCGGATTGATCCGCGACAATTGCAGATATTGATTGTAGATATCACATTCATCAACCTGAGGGGACGGTAGCGGCGGGGTCCCTCGAAGCGTGGCAAATTGCCCACCCCGCGGTCGTGGATTTTGGCGGCCAAAAACGCTAGTAAATGAAGTGTACAGGAGCATTTCATGGACTATCGGCGGTTTTTCGAAGACGCGATCGACCAGTTGCACGCTGAAAAGCGCTATAGGGTCTTCGCCAATCTGGAACGGATTGTGGGCAGATTTCCCCGCGCGCTCTGGCGCACGGCCGATGCCACGCGCGAGATCACGGTCTGGTGCTCCAATGACTATCTCGGCATGGGACAGCACCCGAAAGTGATTGCCGCGATGCATGACGCCTCGAGCCGCATGGGTTCGGGCGCCGGCGGCACGCGCAATATTTCGGGCACCAACCATCCGTTGGTCGAGCTCGAGCTTGAGCTCGCCGATCTGCACGGCAAGGAAGCCGGCCTGGTCTTCACCTCCGGCTTCGTCTCCAACGAGGCGTCCATTTCGACGATCGCCCGGCTGCTGCCGAACTGCCTCATCCTTTCGGACGAACTCAACCACGCCTCGATGATCGAAGGCGTCAAGCGTTCGGGCGCGGAGAAGCGCATCTTCCGCCACAATGATCTCGCCCATCTCGAGGAACTGCTGAAAGCTGCCGGTCGCGAGCGCGCCAAGCTCATCGTCTTCGAATCGGTCTATTCGATGGATGGCGACATCGCCCCGATCGAGGCCATTGCCGATCTGGCCGAGAAATACAATGCCATGACCTATATCGACGAGGTCCATGCGGTGGGCATGTATGGCGAACGCGGCGGCGGGATAACCGACCGCGAGGGGCTTTCGCATCGCATCGACATCATCGAAGGCACGTTGGCCAAGGCGTTCGGCACTCTCGGCGGCTATATTGCCGGCCCGAAGAGCGTGATCGACGCCGTTCGCTCCTATGCGCCGGGCTTCATCTTCACGACCGCGCTGCCGCCGGTTATCGCCGCTGCCGCGACCGAGTCGATCCGGCATCTGAAGACCTCGCAGGAGGAGCGCCGGCTGCACCAGCAACAGGCGCAGCTGACAAAGCAGGTCCTCGCCCAGGCCAATCTCCCGGTCATGCCTTCTGAAACGCATATCGTGCCGCTGCATGTCGGCGATCCCGAATTGTGCAAGAAGGCCAGCGACCGCCTGCTTGAGCAGCACGGCATCTATATCCAGCCGATCAATTATCCGACCGTTCCCCGCGGGACGGAGCGGCTGCGGATCACGCCGACACCGTTCCACAGCAACGAGCTCATCGTCGAATTGAAGGATGCGCTGGTGGAAGTCTGGACCGCGCTCGGCATCCCGTTCTCGACGGGAGAAACTTCGCCGGTCGAAGCCGACGACCGGGTGGTAACGCTCGCCGTATCAAAAGCCGGCGGCTGACGTCACCGGAGGCGGCCATTACCAGAGGCTGGCGGGCCCTCAGCGGGCCTTGATCCACTCCGCCAGCCGGTCTGCCGCGGTTTCGATCTGGTCGAGCCTGCGGGCAAAACACAATCTCAGAAACGCCTCGCCGCCTTCGCCGAACGCAGTTCCCGGCGCAAGCCCGACCTTGGCCTGATCGACGATATCGAAGGCGGCGCGATAGGAATCGGTGATGCCGTCAATGCCGAAGAACAGGTAGAAGGCGCCAGCCGGCGGCGACAGCCTGACGCGGCCCGTATCGATCAGCCTGGCGCACAGGATATCGCGGGCCTGGCGCGCCCGCTCGACCTGCATGCGCACGAATTCATCGCCCTCATCAAGCGCCGCGACAGCGCCGCGCTGCATGAATTGCGCCACGCCCGACGTCGAATATTGAATGAGGTTCTCGATCGTCGTGCCGAGCGAGGGGTGCACGACCAGCCAGCCGACCCGCCAGCCTGTCATCGCCCAGTTCTTGGAGAAGCTGTTGACGAAGATGATGCGGTCTTCCGCGTCCATCACATCGAGAAACGAGGGCGCGCGGCGTCCGCCATAATAGAACTGCGAATAGATTTCGTCGGCGATGATCCAGAGTCCATTGGCGCGCGCCATGGCCAGGATCTCCTTCAGCGTCTCGATATCGGCGGTCCAGCCGGACGGATTCGTCGGCGTGTTGATGAAGAGCGCCTTCGTCCTCGGCGTGATCTTGTCCTTGATCTTCTGCGGATCGAGCGACCAGCCATTGCCGGTGAAATCCTGGGTGACGGCGACCGGCCGGGCACCGCCTATGGCAGCGGCGGCGGCGAAATTCGGCCAGGCCGGAGAAAGGTAGATGACCTCATCGCCCGTGCCGGCCGTAGCCTGGATCGCCAGCTGGATCGACTGCATGCCCGAGCCGGTAACGTAGAAATGCTCCGCCGGCAGGCGCAATGCGAAATGCCGGTGGTAATAATCCGACAATGCCTGGCGCAGCTCCGGAATGCCGGCCTGCCAGGTGTAGAAGGTCTCGCCATTCGCAAGCCCGCGATTGGCGGCGTCGCGGATGAAGTCCGGCGTCGGCAGGTCGCCCTCGCCCGCCCATAGCGGGATGACGTTCTCCTGCCGCCGGCCGTGGTTCATGACGGCAACGATGCCGCTTTCGGGCGCTGCTGCCGCCTCGTGTCGCAAATGCTGGATCAGACTCATGCTCGGGTCCCCTTTTCAGGGGACCACTAAAGCAAGCAGGCCAGTTAATCACGCGGATATTTGTGATGTTTCCATCAGCCCGAATGATAGTCTGCTGACAGAGCCTGACAAGGCGCCCCCCCTTGCCAGCTACTTGTCCGCTACTTGGCCGCGCGGTTCGCCAGCAGATCGCGGATATCGGTGAGAAGCGCTTCTTCCTTGGTCGGTGCCGGCGCTGCTTCCGGTTCCGGTGCCTTCTCCTGCCGCTTGAAGCGGTTCATCGCCTTGACGACCATGAACAGCACCCAGGCGACGATCAGGAAGTTGATCAACAGGGTGATGAAATTACCATAGGCGATGGTGGCGCCCGCCTCGCGCGCAGCAGCCAGATTGCTGGCAGGCGCGCCGGCCAACTGGATATAGAGATTAGAAAAATCGATGCCGTTCGTCAGCAGCCCGACGACCGGCATGATGATGTCGGTGACGATGGACTCGACAAGCTTGCCGAACGCACCGCCGATGATGACGCCGATGGCAAGATCCACCATATTGCCCTTCAGGGCGAATTCCTTGAATTCCTGTAACATGCTATACCGCTCTCCAACGTTGTATGTTAATCCAAATCTATTATACCCTGAGGCCGGGACTACCAGACGCCGGCAAGAGTAGCAGAAGTTTTACGATAGTTAAGTGCTTGATTTGGTTTTCTACTGTTCATTTCCGCAGTAGTTCATCGCAACAAAACAATTACTAGTCTGATACATATTGGACAGAAAGTGACCCATGGGGTCGGCTGCATTCATCATCATCCAGCTTTACCTGCTGTTCCAGGCGCTGGTTGCGCTGCAGGCGGACAGACGCCCGGTTTCGACACGGCGCTCGCGGCAGCTTCTTTACCTGCTGGTGGTTATCGGCAGCGGGACATCCTGGATATTCTACGGCTCGCCCAGCTATGCGGCCGTGCATGGCATCGAATATATCGGCCTCTACATCGGCATCATCCTTGCCTATACGATCGGCTTTCCGGTGCTGGCGCATGTCGGGCGCGTCGTGCGGCAGCAGGGCATCGCCTCGATCTCGGATTTCATCGGTTCGCGCTATGGCAAGAGCTTCCTCGTCGCCGCCGTCGTCACGGCCATCGTCACCATCGGCCTCGTTCCCTATATCGCGCTGCAGGTGCGCGCGCTGCATTATCTTGCCGGCGCCTTCAAGGACCAGCCCTTTTTCCCGACGCTCGAACATGATCGTGCCCACGGCATCCTGGAGATCGGCGCGCTGATCCTTTGGGTCGTGTATTACTGCGCCCGCTCGCAAAGCTATGGCGAGCGCCATGAGGGGCTCCTCTTCGTCCTCGCCATGGATACCCTCATCAAGTTCGGCGCCTTCGTTCTCGTCGGCATCAGCATCCTGCTGGTGATCGACTGGCCGGATGCGTCGTTCGCCGATCGCCTGTGGCAGACGGATATCGTGGCAGGTTTCGGCCAGGATTTCTCCTTCGCCAATCTTGCCGGCCTCGCCCTGATCGGCGCGGCGGTGATCGTCCTTCTGCCCAGTCAGTTCTATGTGAATTTCGTCGACCAGCGCGGCGGACAGAACCTGCGATCGGCGCGCTGGTTCGTTCCGCTCTCGCTGTTCGTGATGGGCCTGTTCGTGCTGCCCATCGTCATCGCCGGCCAGGCATTTTCGCACAACCCCGAGCTCACCGACTTCTATTTCTTCACCGCGCCTCTCGCCGCGGGGGCAAATGTCGTTTCGATCATCGCCTTCATCGGCGGCGTGGCGGCGGCGACGAGCATGATCTTCCTGCCTTCGATGCTCCTCGCCGTATCCATCTCCAACGATATCGTGCTGCCCCTGCTCTGGCGCCGGGCGGCCGCCGATCGGAAGGGTGGAGACTTCGTCGGCACCATTCGCAATACGCGCATGGCGGTCATTGTCGTGGTCCTGCTGATCATGCTCATCTACGAGCATTATCTCAGCGACCATATATACTTCGCCTCGCTCGCCCTGATCTCGGCGGTGGCATTGATCCAGCTCCTGCCCGCCTTCGTCGGCGGCATCTTCTGGAACCGGGCGACGGCGCGCGGCGCGCTGTGGGGCATGTGCGGCGGCTTTGCCGTCTGGATCTATACGATGGTGCTGCCCTCTCTCCTCGATCCCGCCTCCGAACTGCTGATTGCGGGTCCTCTCAATCTGTCGGCGCTCAGGCCCGAAGCGCTGTTCGGCTCCGAGGTGAGCGCCTATGCCAATGGGTTGTTCTGGAGCCTCCTGGTCAATTCGACCCTGTTCGTCGCCGGGTCCCTGTCGCGCTCGCCGGCGCCGCTGGAACGCATCCAGGCGGCGCATTTCGTCATCGACGGTTCTGCCGTGGCCGATCCCGCCGACATGCTGCAACCGAATATCCTCTTCGGCCAGCTCAAGACCACGTTGGCGCGCTATATTGGCGAGCAGCACGCCGATTCCGCCTTTGCCACCTTTTGCCGGCAAGAGGAGATCACGCTGGCCGACGATCAGCCCGCCGACTTCAAGACCGTGCAATTCGCCGAGCACCTGCTTTCCGAGGTCGTCGGCCCGCCCTCGGCCCGCACCATTCTGGCCCTCGCAATGGGTCCGACGACCTCGTCGCAGCGCAAGGCGCAGATCCTGCTCGACCATGCCACCGGTGCGCTGGCGCAGAACCGGCAGCTGCTGCAGACCGCGCTCGACCGCATGGACCAGGGCATCGCCGTCTTCGACAGCGGCCACCGGCTGAGTTGCTGGAACCTGCAATTCCAGTTGATCCTCGAGCTGCCGCGGGAATTGCAGCGCATGGGCACGCCGCTCGGCCACATATTGCGGGCAATGTTCCAGCGTGGCGATCTCGTCGATCTTGGCGCCGAATACCAGACCAATGACGGCACCGCGCCGATCATTCCGTGGCGGATCAAGATGCGCAATGCCGAGCAGACGATCGAGGTGCGTTCGAACCCCATGCCCGGCGGCGGCCTGGTGACGACCTTCACCGATATCAGCCAGGCGGTGAATGCCGATGAATTGCTGCGCCGGACCAATGAATCGCTGGAGCAGCGCGTGCGCGAACGGACCGGCGAACTCACGCTGGCCAACCAGCAGCTGGTCAGGACGCAGAAGCGCGCCGAAGACGCCAATCTGGAAAAGACGCGGTTCCTGGCCGGCGCGAGCCATGACCTGCTGCAGCCGCTCAATGCGGCGCGGCTCTACTCGTCCGCGCTGACCGAACGCCTCGACAGCATCAATGAAAAGGAACTGGTGCGCAATCTCGACTCGTCGCTGGAAGCCGTCGAAACCATCATCAGCGCCCTGCTCGACATTTCCCGGCTGGATACCGGCGCGCTGAAGCCGGTGATCTCGGTGTTTCGCATGGATGCCCTGCTGCGGCAGGTGGAAAGCGATTTCATGCCCATCGCGCGCGAGAAGGGGCTGGAGCTGCGCATCCTGCCGACCTCGGCCGTGGTGGCGACGGATCGCAACCTGCTGCGCCGGCTGGTGCAGAACCTCGTTTCCAACGCCATCAAATATACCCGCTCGGGCAAGGTGCTGGTGGGCGTGAGGAGGCGGGGCCAGACCCTCCATCTCAATGTCCATGATACCGGTATCGGCATTCCGAGGACGCGCCTCGACGACATATTCCGCGAGTTCACCCGCCTGACCGGCGGCATGCGCGAATCCGACGGGCTGGGGCTCGGCCTCTCGATCGTCGAGCGTATCGCCCACCTGCTCGACATGGGCATCAGCGTCGATTCAACGCCCGGCCGTGGTTCCCGGTTCGCCGTGAGCATGGCGGCATCGCAAGCGCAGCCGGTATCGGTCAGCATTTCGGCGCCCGCGCCGCAAAAGCCGGGCGCGCTGGCCGGCCTGCGGGTGATGTGCATCGACGACAATGAAGCTTCGCTGGCGGGAATGCAGCAGCTGCTGCAGACCTGGGGCTGTACCGTCACGGCGTTTCGTTCGGCGGAAGCGGTTCGCCGCTACTGCCAGGACAAGGGCGCCATGCCCGAGGCGGTGCTGGCAGACTACAATCTCGACAATGAGAACGGGCTGGACCTGATCGGCTTCATCCGGGGCCATTTCGGCGGCGAGCTGCCGGCCTCGCTGGTAACGGCAGACCGTTCGGCGGAGGTCCTCGAAAGGGCGGCGCGGGACCATGTGACGATCCTCAACAAGCCGGTCAAGCCGGCGATGCTCCGGGCCCTGATAACGCGCTTGAAGGATAGCGTCGCGGCGGAGTGAGATCAGCTCTCGATCGCCTCGGCGATCTCGCGG
The DNA here is from genome assembly GCF_026420825.1 of Phyllobacterium sp. 0TCS1.6A. Taxonomy (NCBI): domain Bacteria; kingdom Pseudomonadati; phylum Pseudomonadota; class Alphaproteobacteria; order Hyphomicrobiales; family Phyllobacteriaceae; genus Phyllobacterium; species Phyllobacterium sp. 0TCS1.6A. The sequence continues at coordinate 20,771 of NZ_JAPMAB010000005.1, read as the reverse complement.
TCGCCGCGAAACCGTGCAAGGCGGATGACGGCCTGGGTGCGGCTGTCGACGCCGAGCTTGTAGAGCACGGCCGAGACATGGGCCTTCACCGTGGCTTCCGAAACCTGCAACTCATGAGCGATCTGCTTGTTCAGCATGCCGTCCGCCATCATGCCGAGCACGCGGCTCTGCTGCGGCGTCAGCTTGCGGATGCAACGGATGAGATCGGCAAGCTCCGGCTCGAGTTCGCTCGGCTCGCTGTCGCCGAGCGGCGACCATATTCCGCCGTCGAGAATGACCTGCACGGCTGATCTTATCGTGTCGGGGCTGGAGGATTTGGAGATGAAACCTGCAGCGCCGAGCTCCAGCGCCGATTGTATGGTCACGGCATCGTCGCTCGCCGAAACGATGGCGATCGGCACCAGCGGCTGGATGGCGCGCAGGGCGATGAGGCCGGTAAGGCCGCCGGCATCGCTCAGCGAAAGGTCGAGAAGGACAAGGTCGAGATCGGTCGAGACATGAAGCAGTCGCTTTGCGCTTTCGAGATCGCCGATTTCCATGATTTCCAGCTGTTCGCCGAAGTTTGCCAGCGCCAGTTTGAGCGCGCCTCTAAACAATGGGTGGTCGTCTACGATAACGAACCGGTAATGCATCTGCTAATCCTCAATTGGTATCAAATAAAACATCTAAACCTAAAGGCGTAATGCCAACGACTAAATCCATTTTTTCTGATATATCAATAAGTATTTGGCACTTTGTAAAGTTCTTCGGCTGTATTGAGGGAACGTCGTTAAGCCTAGTCCGTTAAAGTGCCTTGGCAAAACCTTATTCCCGAGCGATTATTCAATTGTGGGGACGAGTTAGAAAGAGAATTGCATGATTACACACACTCTTTATCCGGAGGCACAGCCCTATCAGGAGCAGATGCTTGAAGTTTCGGGGTTGCACACGATACATATTGAGGAATGCGGCAATCCCGACGGCAAGCCGGTAATCATGATTCACGGCGGACCGGGTGGCGGCATCAACCCCACCATGCGTCGCCTGCATGATCCCGAACAGTACAGGATAATCCTCTTCGACCAGCGCGGCTGCGGCAAATCCACCCCGCATGCGGAGCTCGAGGAGAACACGACCTGGGACCTCGTCGCGGACATGGAGCGCATCCGCACCCATCTCGGCATCGACAAATGGCAGGTGTTCGGCGGGTCCTGGGGCTCGACGCTGGGGCTCGCCTATTCGCAGACCCATCCCGACCATGTCAGCGAACTCATCCTGCGCGGCATCTTCCTCGTCCGGCGCTTCGAGATCGACTGGTTCTATTCCAATGGCGCAAGCATCATCTATCCCGACCGTTTCGAGGCCTACCAGGCCCATATCCCGGAAGAGGAACGGGACGACATGGTCGCCGCCTATTACAAGCGCCTGACCGATCCAGACCCGGCCGTGCGCCTCGCCGCCGCCAAGAACTGGGCGCGCTGGGAAGGCTCCGCGCTGTCGCTGCTGCCGGACCCCGCGCGCGCCGAAGCCTTCGCGTCGGATAATTTCGCCATCGCCTTTGCGCGCATCGAATGCCACTACTTCCAGAATGGCGGCTTCCTCGAAACCGACGATCATCTGCTGCGCCATGCGCATCTGATCCGGCACATCCCCTGCACCATCGTGCATGGCCGCTATGACATGTGCACGCCGCTGCTCAATGCCTGGCACCTCAAGAAAGTATGGCCGGAAGCCGATTTGCGCATCGTCGAGGATGCCGGTCATGCCGTCACCGAACCCGGCATCGTGCACGAGCTGATCGCGGCGACCAAGCGCTACGCCGCCTAGGCCGACAAGGCCCGCCGATCACGCTGCAAGATGCTTGCGGCGTGATTTGACCACCCAGAGATGGCCGAAGGGATCGACGAGAACGCCCGCCCTGTCGCCATTGTCGAGGGTCTCGACCGCGTTGCGGACGCGCGCGCCCTCCGCGACGGCATGGTGCATGATGCGATCCGCATCATCGACATGGATGTCGAGCATGACCGGCGTCGCGCCGATGGCATGGGCCGAGCGCGGCCCGCCGAGCGACGCATCCGCATCGCGCTTGGGATTGGCGCCCACGATCATGATGACGGATTCGCCGAGCCGGATCTCCGCCGCTATCAGCACGCCCTGGTGCAGATAGGGCCTGCCGACAAGCTGCGCCCCGAATACCGCCCCATAGAAGTCCAGCGCGTTCTGCTGGTCCCCATGACGCACAAAAAGCCTTATCGACACCTCGCCAATCAGTGTTGGTACGGCAAACATCTCATCGCTCCCAGAGAAAGTGGAGCGACCACTATCCGTCATCATTGAGAACAAATCAAGAACAAACAGTCTCGATCGCCACGCTCGTCCTCAGGTTTTTTGCGGCGTCGCGGGCGATTGCGGCTCGGTCTTGTCCTCGTCCAGCTCCTTGGCGAGCCCCATGAAACGGCGCATGAAACGCTCCATATAGCTGAGGCCCTTTTCGAAATCCTCCTCGGTCGGAAGCGCGTCCCGCACGGCGGGCGGCAGCTTGCCGATGCCGGCGACGGTTTCCTCCAGCTTCGCCACCCGCGCCTTCAGGTCGGCGATGTCGTCCTCGTAGAGCGTGCGTTCGTCGGCGGCGACCTTGCAGACGAGCTGGTTCAGCTTTTCGTGGCAGATCGACATTTCGCCGGTACGGTTGTTCATCCGGACATAGCCTTCGGCGGTCTTTTCGAGCGTATAATTCGCCGTTTCCTCGGCCGCGGCCGGGCCGGCGAGTAGCATGGCGGCAAGCATGACCGGTACTGCGTTTGATCTTGGCATTTCAGGCCTCCAGCGTTCGATACGGGTCATCATCGCCGTACAATACGCCAAAAATCCGAAACCTTCATGAATTCTGTGACCGGCGCGTCTGCGCTCTTTGCGAAAGCCGTATTTAGCGCTAGTAAGCGCGCATGTCGCAACTCATCTACAAGATCGCACCGCGAGCGCTCTGGCACGCTGCCGAAGCCAAGGGCGTTTTCGACGGCGCGCCCGTCGACCTGGCCGATGGCTATATCCATTTCTCCACCGCCGGGCAGTTGCACGAGACCGCCGCCAAGCATTTTTCCGGGCAGGACGATCTCCTGCTCATCGCCGTCGATGCCGCCGCTCTCGGCGACAGCCTGCGCTTCGAGCCGTCGCGCGGCGGCGCGCTGTTTCCCCATCTCTATGCGGCGCTGCCCGTCAATGCCGCGGCCTGGGTCAGGCCCCTGCCACTCGGCGGCGACGGCAGGCACATCTTTCCGGATCTCAGCTAATGGCCAGTCTGTTCCAATCCATCGGGCAAAGGACCCTGTTCTCCCTCGAGCCGGAGCGGGCGCATGGCCTGTCGATCATGGCCTTGCGTTCCGGCATCGTGCCCGCCTGTGCGACACCGGGCGATCCCGCGCTTCGGATCAATGTCGCCGGGCTCGATTTTCCCAATCCGCTCGGCATGGCGGCCGGCTACGACAAGAATGCGGAAGTGCCGGACGCCCTGTTGAAGCTCGGTTTCGGCTTCGCCGAAGTCGGCACCCTGACGCCGCTGCGGCAATCCGGGAACCCCAAGCCGAGAATATTCCGGCTGGTACAGGATCGCGCCGTCATCAACCGTCTCGGCTTCAATAATGAGGGCCACGAAGCCGCGTTCCGCCGGTTGTCGGAGCGTAGCGGCAAGCGCGGCATCATCGGCGTCAATATCGGCGCCAACAAGGATTCGCCCGACCGCATCGCCGATTATGTCGCCGGCATAAGGCGCTTCGCCGGCGTCGCCAGCTATTTCGCCGTGAACATCTCCTCTCCCAATACGCCGGGCCTGCGCGACCTGCAGACGCGCGACAGCCTGAAGGAACTGCTCGGCCGCGTGCTCGCCGAGCGCGACCGGCAGCAGGGGTCGAAGCGGCCGGTATTCCTGAAGATAGCGCCCGACCTGCCCGAAGCGAGCCTGGACGATATCGCCGCCGAACTCGCGCTTCACCCGCTCGACGGCCTCGTCGTTTCCAATACCACCCTCTCCCGCAGCGGCCTGATCAACCAGCTGGAACAGCGCGAGACAGGCGGTCTTTCGGGCGCGCCGCTGTTCGAACGTTCGACCATCGTCCTGGCGAAGATGCGCCAGCGCGTCGGCGCCGACCTGCCGATCATCGGCGTCGGCGGCATTGACAGCGCCGAGACGGCCCTTGCCAAGATCCGCGCCGGCGCCGATCTGGTTCAGCTCTATACGGGGATGATCTACAAGGGTCCCGGCATAGCGGCCGAGATCGTCAAGGGCCTTTCCGAGCAGATGAAGCGGGAGGCCGTCGCCAACATATCCGGCCTGCGCGATCTCGACACGGCCGATTGGGCGGCCCGGCCGCTGCTGGCCTAGGCCGCGAACTGCGCCCGGGCGCGGGACGGCAGGATCGCCAGCAGCGATATGCCCCGCAGTCCGAGGAACAGGTGCAGGGCGAGCCAGAGCCCGTGATTGCCAAAATAGACCGGCAACACCAGATAGGCCGCGAAATAGCCGGCCAGCGACAGCAGCATCATGTTGCGCATGTCGCGCGACCAGGTGGCGCCGATGAAGACACCATCCATGTGGAAGGCCAGCAGCCCCATGACCGGCGCCAGCGCCGCCCAGGGCATATAGGTCGATGCCATTTCCTGCACCTCGGGCGATTTGATCAGGAACCTTATGATGCCGTCGCCGAAGGCGAGGAAGAACAGCGCCATCGCGCTGGCGAGCATCAGGCCCCACAGGAAGGAAAGCCGCACGCCGCGGTCGAATGCCGGGCGGTAATGGGCGCCGACCGCGCGGCCGGATATCTGCTCGGCGGCGGTGGTGACACCGTCGATGAGATAGCCCGAGACGAGGAGAAAATTCATGAGTACGGCATTCGCCGCCAGCGTCACCGCGCCTGCCGTGGTGCCGGCGCGGGTGAAATAGGCATAGGCGATGAGCAGGAAGAACGAGCGCAGCATGATATCCCGGTTCACCGCGAACATCCGGCGCAGCTCATGCGGATCGAGGATCATCGCCAATGTCGGGTTCGGCTCGGCGCGGAACTGCCGATAGACGAGCACCAGTCCGACGACCAGCGCGATGCCTTCGCCGAGCACGGTACCCCAGGCGATGCCGGCGACGCCCCAGCCGGCCAGCAGCCCCAGCCCGATGGTCATGGCGATATTGATGCCATTGAGCAGGAATTGCAGATAGAGCCCCTGCATGGCCCGGCCCTGGCCGAGCAGCAGGCCGAGCACGGCATAATTGGCAAGCGCCATCGGCGACGACAGAAGGCGGATCGTGACATAGGTCGACATCGCCGCCGATACTGCCGGGTCCGGCTGCATGAAGCGGTTCGTCGCCATCAGCACGAGCGGCGTCGCCAGGATGAAGACGATGCCGGCGATCAGGGCGATGCCGATGGAGCGCCAGAACACCGCCTGCTGCCCCACCTTGTCATGCATGCCCATGGCCTGGGCCACCAGGCCGGTAGTGCCGGCGCGCAGGAAATTCATCGTCGAGAACAGGAAGTCGAAGACCAGCGCACCGATGGCGAGGCCGCCGAGCAGATGCGGATCACCCAGCTGGCCGACCACCGCCGTATCGACGAGGCCGAGCAGCGGCGTCGTCAACGATGCGAGCATGACCGGAATGGTGATCGCCAGCATCAGCCGGTTCGTCACCTCGAAGGGCCGGACAATCTTCTGCTGCTGTGTCGGCGGAGTGTCGTTCATGAAGGGCACCGGAGGTTGCGGCGGGTTGTGCCGTTACCCCTCTCTATGCCATTGCCGGCGTCCGCTTGCCAGTGGCAAATCAGCGCCCGAGCACGAGTGCCCAGTAACGTTCGCTGCTGCCATTCGCGGCTTCAGCATAGGCGAGGCCATAATGCCTGAACCGCGGGTCGAGCATGTTGCGCCGATGCGGCGGCGAAGCCATCCACATGGCGAACAGGCGGTCGATACCCATCCTGCCCATCGCGATGTTCTCGGCCGCCGCGCCATCGATGCCATTGCCGCCGACGCGCGTGGCGAAATCCCTGCCCCAACCGGTGGTATGGGTCATCCGGCCCCGGCTCGCCATGTAAATGGCCTGCTGCAGGGCGGCCTGCTCGAGCCTGCTGTCGGGCGACATGGATTCGAGCCCGTTGCCGGAGCGCACCGCCGCCATCGCGCCGCTGGCGGAACCGGACACGCCGGCGCTGGCGCCCGGCCCCCTGCCTGCCGACTGGCAGGCCGCGAGCGGCAGCAGCAAAGCGAGCAGCGCCCAGTGAAGATGCCTGCGCGGGCGCAGGACCGAATGAATGGCTGGCATGGATGACCTCGTGATAAGTTCACCCGTGCCTAGAGATGAATTGTGCCAAAAATTCAGCGGCGATAGTTCAACAATCTCAAGATGATGAAGCAGGGCACCACGACGGCGGCGCCGAGCAGCAGGTAAGACGCGAAGCTCTCGATCGCGCCGAAGCCGAGATTCCAGATGCGGCGTATGAAGCGCTCGACGCCATAGACGATGTCCATCGGCGACCAGTCGAACGCGTTCATGACGACGCCGACGACCAGCGATACGACGATCAGCTTGAGCAACACCCGGCCGGGCGTATCCCCTAGAAAGCTGTTGGACCTGTCCGTCATCGATTTCTCCAAGCTGCGTGCTGCGACCATGGCTGATGTAAAGCATATTGCCATGAATTCAAGCTGTCCTGCCCGATTGGCGCGGCAGACCCTGCACTCGGCCGTGCTGGCGATCCATAGGATTCATTAGGCGCCGGCGCTTTGTTTGCACGGTGGATGGCCGTATAATGGCGCAAGATCGGGGGCGCGTTCCATGACTACCATTGCCAATGTCTCATGCTGGGCTGCCGCCCTTGGCGTTGCGGCCATGCTCGCTTCGCCCGCCCGCGCCCAGTCGTCGCCGGGTTCGGGTTGCACGCTCCATCCGGTCGGCGGCACGGCGCGGCATGTCCTGCAATGCCGCGGCGGCCTGAAGATCACCGCCGAGGCCAATGCGCGCTACAGCCTGATCGACAGCAACCGCGATGGCAGCGTCGACAAGGTGCGCCTGCAGGACAAGGCGATTCTCATCGATGCACCCGCCTCCCCTCAAGGCTTCGAGGTGATCACGCCCCAGGCCATCGCCGCCGTGCGCGGCACGCGCTGGGCCGTGGATGCGAGCGCGGCAGGCACAGCCGTCTTCGTCGCAAGGGGCGCCGTGGATGTGAGGCGCCGCGCCGCTGGCGAGCCGGTCGTGCTCGGCCCGGGCCAGGGCGTCGACGTCGATGCGGGGTCTGCCGCCCTGGTGGTGAAGCGGTGGCCGGCAAAGCGGGTCGCCGCCCTCATGGCCCGGCTCGGCCAATAGGACATGAAGTACCGCAGCGCCCTGATGCTGGCGGCGCTGACGCTTACCCTCGTTTGGGGCGCCGGGCTTGGCGCCGCCCACATGCGCAGCAATCTCTGGTTCCTGGAGCGCGTCGAGGCGACGCTGACGGACCTGCGCATTCTCCTGCGCGGCAGCCGGCCCGCCCCCGATGCGCTGACCATCGTCGCCATTGACGACCAGACGGTGCAGCGGACCGGCAGCTATCCGCTGGCGCGCGCCAGGATCGCCGAGCTGATCGACGCCATCGGCCGGGCGCGGCCGAATATCATCGCCGTGGACATGCTGTTCCTCGAGGCCGGGGCGGCGGAAGGCGATGCCGCGCTCGCCGCCGCCCTTGCGCGCTCGCCTTCGATCATAGCGGGCGCCGCCGTGTTCCAGCGGAGCAGCCAGCGCGCCGGCGCCGGCGGAACCCTCCTCGACCGCATCCCCGACGCCGAGAGCTTCCTGCTGCCCCTGCCGCGCTTCAGCGAGGCGGCACAGGTCGGCATCGTCAATGTCGGCACGGACCAATCCGGCACGCCGCGCGAAATCCCGATGATATTCCGCAGCGGCAGCGACATACGCGCCGCCTTCCCCCTGCAGGCCGCGGCGCTCTCCCTCGGCGTCGAGCCGGTCTTCGGGGCGGACGGCATCGAGCTCGGCGGCAGGCATGTCGCGACCGATAGCGGCCAGGCGCTGCCGCTGGCATTCCATGGCCCGCGCGGCACGATAAGGACGATCAGCGCCGCTGCCATTCTCGACGGCAGCTTCGATCCCGCCGATATTTCCGGCAAGATCGTGGTCCTCGGCACCACCGTGACCGGCGGCGGCGACGTCTTCCCGACCCCGTTCGACCAGGTCCTTCCCGGCGTCGAAGTCATCGCCACCGCCATCGGCCATCTGGTTGCCGATGGCGGCATCACCCGCAACCGGTTCACGCATGGCATCGACGCCGCGACCACCATCCTCCTGCCAATGCTGCTGGTCGCCATATTGGCGTTCTGGCCAAACGCGCCGGGCCTCGCGGCGATGGGCGCCGTGCTCGTCTGCTGGCTGGCGCTCAATGCCCTGCTGTTCTCCAACGGCCTGTGGCTGAGCATATCGCTGCCGCTGACCGCCATCGGCCCGCCAGTGCTGATATTCGGCGCGCTGCAGCTGCTCCTGAACCGGCGGCGGGCGCAGCATTTCGCCAGCCAGAGCCGCATGTTGCAGGCCATCCAGGCGCCCGGCCTCGGCAAATGGCTGGCGCGCCATCCGGATTTTCTGGCTTTGCCGGTGCGCCAGGATGCGGCGGTGATCTTCATCGACCTGTCGGGCTTCACCGGCCTCAGCGAAATCCTCGGCCCCAATTCGACGCGCGACCTGCTCAACGGCTTCTACCAGATGGTGGACGAGGAAGTGGCGGCTAGCGGCGGCAGCATCATCAGCTTCATGGGCGATGGCGCCATGATCCTGTTCGGCCTGCCGGCGCCGAAGCCGGACGATGCGCAGCGCGCCCTCGGCTGTGCCGTCAGTCTCTGCGGCCGCACCCGGCAATGGCTGGCGACGCTGCCCTCCTCGACCAGCGAGCGCATCGGCTACAAGGTCGGCGCGCATTTCGGCACGGTCGTCGCCTCGCGTCTTGGCGGCGGCGAGCGCCAGCAGATCACCGCGACTGGAGACACGGTCAACATCGCCAGCAGGCTCATGGAGATCGCCAAGGCCAACCGCGCCGAACTGGCGCTCAGCAGCGAAATCCTGCATGTGGCGGGTCCGGACAATGCCGCCTCGGCGCGAGGCACGCTGACCGGCCCGCTCGAAGCCGAAATCAGGGGCAGGTCCGGGGCCGTGACGATCTGGCTATGGCGCGGCGGATGAGGGGGCGCACGTTTTCGTTCGAATGGCGTTGACGCCCGCACGTTTTCGTGCGACGCCTGTGGGACGATCAGTCAGGTAGAGGGCGGATGAACAGAGAGCAGTTTATTCCGCGCCATTCGGAGGCTGGCAAGAAAGACAGGAGCGTCGTTCGACGTCGATAAAACGAAGGGCAAGGGTTCACACTATACGGTGTCCTATGACGGGAAATGGACCACGGTCCAAAGCGAGCTGACACCACTGAGGATCAACAGGATTCTTGCCCAGCTTGATATTGATCCCGCCGACATTTAGGCGGGTCGATCCATCAGGCCATCGCAGGACGAAGACGATCAAGGAGACGGCAATGTTTTACCCGCTTGGCTTTACAGATGAGGACGGAGACATAGTCGTGCGCAGCCGTGACTTCCCGGAGCTTCTCACAGCTGGGGAGAGCGCTGAAGAGGCACGTGACAACGCTGAAGATGCGCTGGACGTCGTCGTTCTCACCTATCTCGAAAAAGGCATCGACCTCCCGGAGCCCTCGGAGGAACAGGCTGGGGAAGAGTGTGTATATGTCTCCGCCACGGTTGCTGCGAAGGCATTGGTGATTCAGGCGTTCAAGGAGTCCGGTATCTCCAAGGTCGAACTCGCCAGGCGTATGGGAATTGCAGAGACCGAGGCCAGAAGGATTCTGGATCCTCATTATGGCACCAAGCTCGACAGGATCGACGATGCTGCCAAGGCCCTTGGCCGTCGCATCGTGCTGGACCTCGCTTCCTGACTGTAAGAGCGGGAGCTGAAGCTGAAAAGAACTAGGCGCGCATCGGCGCCGTGATTTCGTGGACGGCGCCGATGACGATCAGGATGACGATATAGGCGGCGACGATCAGCCAGAGCGGCCAGGGCCGCGTCGATTTCTTCGCCAGGAGGCCGACGATCAGGCCGGGGACGAGCGCGAGGGCGACGAGCTGGCTTGCCGCCTCGGACGGCGTCTTGAAGCTCGGCAGCGTGACGCCGAAATAGAGCGCCGCGAGGGCGATCGCCAGCGCGATGGCTGAACAGACGAGCCCTTTGAGATAGGGGGATTGCGTGCGCTCGGTGCCGGTCATGGGGAAGCCTAGTTGATGGTGCGGGACTGGTCGGGAATATCCAGCGAAAAGGCCGGAATGTCGATATCGAAGCGGTCGCCGCCGACGCTTTGCATCGTATATCTGCCGACCATCATGCCCGAAGCGGTCTTCAGCGGGCAGCCGGACGAATATTGGAAGGAATCGCCCGGGTTCAGCACCGGCTGCTCGCCCACGACCCCCGGTCCGCGCACTTCCTCGACATTGCCATGCGCGTCGGTGATCTGCCAGTAGCGCGACCGCAATTGCACGGTCGCGTCGGATTCGTTGGAGATCGTTATCCGGTAGCCCCAGACATAATGGTTCGCCGCCGGGTCGGACTGATCCTCCAGGTAAAAGGGTTCGACAGTGACTTCGATCTCGCGTGTGATGGCTTTATACATACCTGTCCCAGTGTATGTTCCTGATATCGCCAGCCACGCCGGCGGCGTCAACCGCTGCGATCTAAATCCTTTGTGATCGCCCTGCGTTCACGCCTTCAGCGCCATGTCGAGATCCTCGATCAGGTCGTCGGCATCCTCCAGGCCGACGGACAGCCGCAACAGCCCATCGGAAATGCCGAGCTCCGCCCGCGCCTCGTCCGACAGGTTCTTGTGGGTCGTGGTCGTCGGATGGGTGATGAGGCTCTTCGCATCGCCGAGATTGTTGGAGATCTGCACGATCTCGAGCGCGTTTTCAAAGCGGAACGCACCCTTCTTGCCGCCCTTGACCTCGAAGGCGACAAGGGTCGAGCCGCCGCTCATCTGCCGGGCGATGATATCCGCCTGCGGATGGTCGGCGCGGCCGGGATAGACTACCTTGGAAATGCCCGGGTGATCGGCGAGGAAATCGGCGAGCCGCCGCGCCGTCTGGGTCTGCTGGCGCACGCGCACGGCGAGCGTTTCCAGCCCCTTCAGCATCACCCAGGAATTGAACGGGCTCAGCCCCGGGCCGGTATGGCGGAAATATTCGTGCAGGTTGGCGTCGATCCATTCCTTGTCGGAAAGAATCATGCCGCCGAGGCAGCGCCCCTGCCCGTCAATGTGCTTGGTGGTCGAGTAGACGACGATATGCGCGCCGAGCTCCAGCGGCTTCTGGAACAGCGGCGTGGCGAAGACATTGTCGACGATCAGCTTCGCGCCGACAGAATTCGCGACCTTGGCGACGGCAGTGATGTCGATCACTTCCAGCGTCGGATTGGTCGGGCTCTCGAGGAACAGCACCTTGGTGTTGGGGCGGATCGCATTCTCCCAGTTCTCGATCCTGGAACCATCGATCAGGGTGAACTCGACGCCATAGCGCGGCAGCAAGGTCTCGATGATGTAGCGACAGGAGCCGAACATCGCCCGCGCCGCCAGCACGTGGTCGCCGGCCTTGACCTGGCACAGGATCGCCGCCGCGACGGCCGCCATGCCGGAGGCGGTGGCGCGCGCATCCTCGGCGCCTTCCAGCGCACACATGCGCTTTTCGAACATGTCGGTCGTGGGGTTGGCATAGCGCGAATAGATGAAGCCCGGATCCTCGCCCTTGAAACGGGCCTCGGCGGACTCGGCGTCGGGATAGACGAAACCCTGTGTCAGGAACAGCGATTCCGATGTCTCGCCAAAGCCTGAGCGAAGCGTGCCGGCATGGACGAGCTGGGTGGCGGGGCGGAAATTGCGGCTTTTCTTCTCGGTCATCGTTTTCTCAATCTGCCTCGTGGAGGCAATAAAAAACCGGCCTTGCGGGAATCGCAAAAAGGCCGGACGTGACCGGGCCTCTTTTAGCAAATTGTTTTACGTGGCTGCAAGCCGGCCGGCCAAATCACCACGGGATAAGATTGCTTTAATCCTCTTGGGCGCTTGCGTCAATCGGGTGAAACGCTAAAGCTTTCACCGGATTTGACAGGATTTGACGACCATATGACACGACAAGCGGGCATTCTTGCCGATAGCGGCATCAGGGCATTGCACCAGGCGGGGGCGCTGACGACGGAGCGCGAATTCGACAGCGACCAGATCCAGCCGGCGAGCCTCGACCTGCGTCTCGGCGCCAAGGCCTACCGCGTCCGCGCCAGCTTCATGCCCGGCCCGGCAACGCCGGTCATCGACAAGCTCGAACGGCTGAAGCTGCACGAGATCGACCTGACCGCCGGCGCCGTGCTCGAAACCGGCTGCGTCTATATCGTGCCGCTGCTCGAAAGCCTGGAGCTTCCGGCGGACGTGTCGGCCTCGGCCAATCCGAAGAGCTCGACCGGCAGGCTCGACATTTTCACCCGCGTCATCGTCGATGGCGCGCAGGAGTTCGACAAGGTGCCAGCCGGCTATCGTGGCCCGCTCTATCTCGAAGTCAGCCCGCGAACCTTCCCGATCGTCGCGCGCACCGGCTCGCGCCTGTCGCAGATCCGGTTCAGGACCGGCCGTGCGCAGCTCGACGAGGCCGAGCTTGCGGCGCTGCACGGCACGGAGACGCTGGTCGCCTCGGACACGCCCGACATCACCGGCGGCGGCATTGCGCTGTCGATCGACCTGACCGGCGATGCCAGCGGCCTTGTCGGCTATCGCGGCAAGCACCATACGGCGGTCGTCGATGTCGACAGGCGCGGCGCGCATGATCTCTATGATTTCTGGGAGCCGATCCACGATCGCGGCGCGCGCGAACTCGTTCTCGATCCCGACGAGTTCTATATTCTCGTCTCGCGCGAGGCGGTGCATGTGCCGCCGCTCTTTGCCGCCGAGATGACGCCGTTCGATCCGCTGGTGGGCGAATTCCGCGTCCATTATGCCGGGTTCTTCGATCCGGGCTTCGGCCATACGGCCGCCGGCGGCACCGGCAGCCGGGCGGTGCTCGAAGTGCGCAGCCATGAAGTGCCCTTCATCCTCGAACACGGGCAGATCGTCGGCCGGCTGATCTATGAACACATGCTCGAACGGCCGAAGGCGCTTTATGGCACCGATCTCGGCTCAAATTACCAGGCGCAGGGCCTCAAACTGTCGAAGCATTTCCGCTGAAGCTTGTACTGGACAATTCTTGGCTTGCATTTTCGCGCGCCAACCAGCACTGATAGGCGCATGCGGATGTAGTTCAATGGTAGAACGGCAGCTTCCCAAGCTGCATACGAGGGTTCGATTCCCTTCATCCGCTCCAGCCATTTCCAGCCGGCCGCAATTCATCCCTCATGGGATGGCATGGCGGCGTGCCACGCCCTAGTTCCTGGGGCGGAACTCGGCCGGATCGAACTCGTACAGCGTCGAGCAGAATTCACAGGTCACGCTGATCTTGCCGTCCTCGATACTGTCGTCGATCTCCTCGGCGGTGAAGCCCGACAGCACCCCGGCGATCTTCTCGCGCGAGCAGGAACATTCGTCGCTGACCGGCACCGCGTCGAAGACACGCACGCCGCGCTCGTGGAACAGGCGATAGAGCAGCCGCTCGGCGCCGACCTGCGGGTCGGTCAGTTCCGAGCTCTCGATGGTCGATACCAGCGCCTTGATCTCGGCCCAGTCATCATCCTCGCGGAATTCCGACATGTCGTCCAAGGCGGATTCCGGCACGTCCCCCGCCGAAAGGTCCGGCTGGCGCATGCGCAGCTCCGACTCCGGCAGGAACTGCACGATCAGCCCCCCGGCCCGCCATTGCTCCACCGGCCTTCCATCCTCGCCGCGCTCGATGAGCTTGGCCACGGACAGGCGCAGATCGGTCGGGATCTGCTCCGACTGGCGGAAATAGGTCTTGGCGATCTCTTCGAGATTGGAACCGTCGAGCGCGACGATGCCCTGGTAGCGCTGCGTATATTCGCCCTGGTCCACCGTCAGCGCCAGGGTGCCGCTGCCGAGGAGTTCGGCCGGCGCCGTCGCCTTCTGCTCGATGGCATCGGCGAGCCGCTCCTCGTCGAAACGCGCATAGGCGCGCACCGCATTGGGCGTGCTGAAATCGACGACGAGCATGTCGACAGGCCCGTTCGACTGCGACTGGAAGATGAACTTGCCCTCGAATTTCAGCGAGGTGCCAAGCAGCACGGTCAGCACGATGGCCTCTGCCAGGAGCTTGGCCACCGGCTCAGGATAGGCATGCCGGCTCAGAATATCGTCGAGCGTCGGACCGAGCTGCACGGCGCGGCCGCGCGCATCGAGCGCTTCCACCTGGAAGGGCACGACGGCATCGTCGCCAGCGAACATATATTCGTCCGGACGGCCTGTCACATCAGACATTGCGACCTCCCTCGAGACACCAGGCCAGGATGGCCTTCTGCGCATGCAGCCGGTTTTCCGCCTCATCGAAGACCACGGAATGCGGCCCGTCAATAACCGAATCCGTCACTTCCTCGCCGCGGTGCGCCGGCAGGCAGTGCATGAACAGCGCATCGGGATTGGCATGCTGCATCAGCGTGTCATTGACCTGATAGGGCACGAACACATTATGCCCGCGGGCGCGTCCTTCCTGGCCCATCGAGACCCAGGTATCGGTGACGATGCAATCCGCACCGCTGACCGCCGCGACGGGATCCGTCGTCAGCATCAGCCGCGCGCCGCTCTGCCGCGCCCATTCGAGATAGCGCGCATCGGGCTCGCTGCCCTCGGGCGTCGCTATGTTGAGATTGAAATCGAAGCGGGCCGCCGCCTCGACAAGCGAATGCAGCACATTGTTGCCGTCGCCCGTCCAGGCGAAGGTCTTGCCCTTCACCGGGCCGCGATGCTCCTCGAAGGTCATGATGTCGGCCATGATCTGGCAGGGATGCGTATCGTCGGTCAGCGCATTGATGACCGGCACCGTCGCATTCTCCGCCATCTCGGTCAGGCGCTCATGCGTCGTCGTGCGCATCATGATGATATCGACATAGCGCGACAATACTTTAGCGGTGTCGGCAATCGTCTCGCTGCGGCCGAGCTGCATCTCGGAACCGGTGAGCATGATGGTCTCGCCGCCGAGCTGGCGCATGCCGACATCGAAGGACACGCGCGTCCGGGTGGACGGCTTGTCGAAGATCATCGCCAGGACCTTGCCGGCGAAGGGCTTTTCCATGGCGCCGGCCTTCAGCCTCGTCTTGCGCGCGCGCGCATCGTCGAGAATGGTCCGCAGATCGGTTGCCGAAAGGGCCGAAATATCCGTGAAGTGACGGACGTCAACTTTGATCGTCATGATGCTGCCCTCAAGCGATCTTCTGCCGGGCGACCGGAGCAAGGCGCTCCGCCGCCGCTTCGATTTTCGCCAGGGCGTCGCGGATTTCCTCCTCGGTTACCACGAGCGGCGGGATGAGCCGGACGACATTGTCGCCGGCGCCGACCGTCAGCAGATGCTCGTCGCGCAGCGCCTGCACCATGGTCGTGTTCGGCACCACGCATTTGAGCCCGCGCAGCAGGCCGCGCCCGCGCACTTCGGCGATGACCTCCGGATAGCGATCGGCGATCGAGGCAAGGCCCTGCTTCAACAGGATTTCCATCTGCCGCACATGCTGCAGGAAGCCATCGGCCAGCGCGATATCGAGCACGGCATTGCCGACGGCCATCGCCAGCGGATTGCCGCCATAGGTGGTGCCGTGGGTGCCTGCCGTCATGCCCTTGGCGGCCTCGGCCGTCGCCAGGCAGACGCCGAGCGGGAAGCCGCCGCCGATGCCCTTGGCCACCGCCATGATATCCGGCGTGATGCCGGACCATTCATGGGCGAAGAGACGACCGGTACGGCCCATGCCAGATTGCACCTCGTCGAGGACGAGCAGGATGCCGTGCTCGTCGCACAGTTTGCGCAGCGCGCGCATGGTTTCGTCCGGCACCAGCCGCACGCCGCCCTCGCCCTGGATCGGCTCGATCAGGATGGCGGCGGTCTCCGGGCCGATGGCAGCCTTCAGCGCCGCGTCGTCGCCGAAGGGAACCTGGTCGAAGCCTTCCACCTTGGGGCCGAAGCCTTCGAGATATTTGGCCTGGCCGCCGGCGGCGATGGTCGCGAGCGTGCGTCCGTGAAACGCGCCCTCGAAGGTGACGATGCGGAAGCGTTCCGGATGGCCGTTGACATAATGATAGCGGCGCGCCGTCTTGATGGCGCATTCCAGCGCCTCGGCGCCCGAATTGGTGAAGAAGGCCTTGTCGGCGAAGGTATGGTCGACAAGCCGCTGCCCGAGCCGCTTCTGCCCGGGGATTTCATATATGTTGGACAGGTGCCACAATTTCTCGGCCTGCGACTTCAGCGCTTCGACGAGATGCGGATGGGAATAGCCGAGGAGATTGACAGCGATGCCGGCAGCGAAATCGAGATAGCGCTGACCGTCTTCCGTGGTCAGCCAGACACCCTCTCCTCGCTCAAAGCGCAGGCCCGCACGAGCATAAGTGTCGTAAAGCGGCTGCGCATTTGCGTCCGTCATTTTGTTCGGGCCTCCAAAACCCAGTTGCCAAGCTTGCTGTTCCCGTCATGGAAATCGGCAAAAATGAAATCAAAAAGCCGCCCACAATGCCATTTGGGGCGGCCGCACGGGTGTAATATCATCATTCAAGGTCGAATTGTCAAATGAACGTTTCGCCGATTTCGGGGCTTTGGCGGCACCGCTCCGCGGGCTTTGCCGGCAAGCGAGAAAAGAGTCTTTTCTGCAACAGTTTAACCTTCAAGTTGGGGAAAACCGAAAAAAGCAACGGAACCGACCGTGCCCGACTCTTGTCACGGAGTCATCGCATATTGTAGTTTGGAAATCGAAATAGCTAGATTTCGTACGGCGTCCTCGTCACCTGGATAGATATGGTATTTGTTCAATCTGGAGCAATCCCGATGCGAGGAAGGATTCAGTCCGCCAGCCGTGCAAAACAGAGCCCCATATGGAGCTAGGGACATGAACTGGACAGACGAGCGCGTGGAGCAGCTGAAGAAACTTTGGGCCGACGGCCTGAGCGCGAGCCAGATCGCTGCGCAGCTGGGCGGCGTCAGCCGGAATGCCGTGATCGGCAAGGTCCACCGGTTGAAGCTTTCGGGGCGCGGCAAGACCACTTCCAGCCAGGCACGCAGCAAGAAGGTCAACAATTCCGGCGCCGGCCAGCGCAGCTCCGGCGCCAGCCACATGTCCGCCCGTGTGGTGAGCCGCAGCGTCGGCGCGACGGCGCTGCAGACCGAATTCAGCACCGAGGTCGTGACCCACACGGTCACCCGGCCGGCCGAGAATGTCGTCGTTCCGATTTCGCGGCGGCTCGAACTCGTGCAGCTGAGCGAGCGGACCTGCAAATGGCCCGTGGGCGACCCGCTGATGCCCGGCTTCAGCTTCTGCGGCAATGATGTCGGCGAGAGCGGACCCTATTGCAGCTACCATTCGCGCCTGGCCTACCAGCCGGCGTCGGACCGCCGCCGCAAATAGGGTTCCGGCCTGAACCGGACATGATCCTGCATTGTTCTGAGGCGCCACACGGCGCCTCCTTTGTTTTGGGGCTGTGGGCCGGCGGGACTGCTTCCCTCAGGCGTCGCTGGCGCCGAACAGCACCGTGAACGAGGCGCCCTCGCCAAGGCGCGAGCGGATGACCAGCCGGGCGCGGTGGCGGGTAAGGATATGCTTGACGATGGCGAGGCCGAGCCCGGTGCCCTTCTGCGCCTTGCTGGTTTCGGCGTTGACCCGGTAGAACCGCTCGGTCAGCCGCGGTATGTGCTCGTCGGCGATGCCGGGGCCGAAATCCTGGATTACGGCCTTGGTCACATCGCCGCTGCGCTTCAGTTCGACGACGACGCGTTTGCCGGACTGGCCGTATTTGCAGGCATTCTCGACGAGGTTCTGGAACACCTGCGTCAGCTCGTCCCGATCGCCGAGCACATTGATCGGGCCGGCCGCGACATCGCGCTCGATGGTGACGCCGAGATCCTCCGCCAGCGGGCGCATCGTATCGGCGACATGGTTGAGGACGGCGCTCAGATCGACCTGGTCCTTGACCGCGATATGCGCCTTCATCTCGATGCGCGACAGCGACAGGAGATCGTCGATCAGCCGCGCCATGCGTTCGGCCTGCTTGTGCATGATCTCGAGGAAATTCTCGCGCGCCTTCTCGTCATTGCGGGCCGGGCCGCGCAGCGTCTCGATGAAGCCGGTCAGCGATGCCAGCGGCGTGCGCAGCTCATGACTGGCATTGGCGATGAAATCCGAGCGCATCCGTTCCAGCCGGTGCGCCTCGGTCTGGTCGCGGAACGACAGGAGGAATTGCGGCTCGCCCGCGCCCACCCGGTCGAGCAGCAGCACCGTCGCCCGGTACCAGCGCTCCAGCGGCACCCGCTCGAAATAATCGGTCGAGCGCGCGGTGCCGTCCTCCATCACCGCATGGACCAGCGCCTGGATCTCCGGCGCGCGGAAATGCATCAGCAGCGTGCCGCCGCGGGCGATCGCCCGGAACGCGCCGCTTGCCGCCGGATTGGCATAGAGAATGGTGCCCTCGCGATCGAAGATGATGAGAGGATCGGGCAATTGCGCCGCAAGCTGCTGGCCGGACAGGCGGAAGATCACCGGATCGGCCGGCTGTTCCGACAGGGCATCGGTGCGGGGCAGCGCCGCCGAAAGCCCGACGACGGCGACGAGCACCAGCATCAATATGCCGAAGCTCAGCCACCAGGACGCGCCGAAGCTCAGCACCAGCGCCGTGACGAAGGCCGCCGCCGCCAGCACGAAACGCGAGCGGATGATGCGTTCGATTATCCTGCCTCTCAGACCGTCCCGGTTTTCGGCTATGCTCATGAATAGATAAACTCCATGCGTCTTAATGGTGGACGCTGTTCCGATGTCCCAATAACATGGCTTTATGTCAATTGAGGAAGGCGCCTTGGGGAAAAGTCCGAAACCGAAAACACCATCTTCGCAGAAAACTATAAAGCCGGTGAAACTCGTGGTCGATGGCAGGAAGCGCAGCTTCGACATCGAGAACCCGAAGCTGCCCGACTGGATCGACGCCACGGCGCTGTCTTCCGGCAATTATCCCTATGACGGCAAGATGCCGAAGGACGAGTACAAGGCCACGCTGGAAGCGCTGCAGATCGAGCTCGTCAAGCTGCAATACTGGCTGCAGGAAACGGGCGGGCGCGTCATGACCGTTTTCGAGGGCCGGGATGCGGCCGGCAAGGGCGGCACCATCTTCAACCTGCGGCAATATATGAACCCGCGCACCGCGAGGAACGTCGCCCTGACCAAGCCGACGGAAGTCGAAGCCACGCAGTGGTATTTCCAGCGCTATGTGGCGCATTTCCCCAGCGCCGGCGAGTTCGTCACCTTCGACCGATCCTGGTACAATCGCGCCGGCGTCGAGCCGGTGATGGGTTTCTGCACGCCGCAACAGCGCGACGCCTTCCTCGACGAAGTGCCGGGCTTCGAGCGCATGATCGTCGCCGACGGCATCCACTTCTTCAAGATATGGCTCAATATCGGCCAGACGATGCAATTGAAACGCTTTCACGACCGGCGCCACAGCCCGCTGAAGAACTGGAAGTTTTCGCCGATGGACATTGCCGGCATCGGCAAGTGGGACGATTATACCAAGGCGCGCGACCTGATGATCCAGCGCACCCATACGCAGCACGCGCCATGGACCGTGGTGCGGGCGAACGACAAGCGCCGGGCGCGCATCGCCGTGATCCGCAGAATATTGCTCAGCCTGCCCTATGCGGGCCGGGACACCGATATCATCGGCAAGGAAGACCCGCTGGTCATCGGCTCAGGCGCGGAGTTTTTCTGACATATGGGGTGGTGATCGGGTCGGGCCGCATGGTGGTGGCAGGGCGAGAGTTCGGGGATTTCAAACCCTGTCTCTCTCCGTTTTGCTCTCACCATTTTCCTCATGCTGAGCCAACCTCCCTCATGCTGAGCCCCCTCATGGTGAGCCCCCACCTCCCTCATGCTGAGCTCGTCGAAGCACGCACTATTTCGATTTGATGCAAGTAAAGAAAGGGACTGCACAAGCGTTGTTGCGCCCTTCGACAGGCTCAGGATGAGGGAGAGTAGAGATTTGCAGGGTTCTAGTTCTGCGAGGTTTCAAACCCAGGCTCCCAATCTTACCGCCACCAACCCACTTCCCTCATGCTGAGCCCCTCATGGTGAGTTCGTCGAACCACGAAGCACGCACTATTTTGATGCGGTGCTATAAAAAAGCGATTGCACAAACGTTGCTGCGCCCTTCGACAGGCTCAGGATGAGGGAATTGGGTGTTTGGCAGGGGGATAATTCTGCGAGGTTTCAGACCTGGGCTCCCTGCTTTTTCTGCAATCAAATCAACGTCCCTCATCCTGAGCCTGTCGAAGGACGCACTTTATTCATGCAACACACGCCCCTCCTGGTGGGATAAATGGAAACTTATCCCACCTGTTTGAAACCGGGTTATTGTGATTCGGTCCTTTCCAGTGGGGGAGCAGCTTCCGGTGCTGTTTCGAAAGCTGGGAAAGGGTGGCGTTGCCGGATAGTCGGAAGTGACAACCCCGATTGGCTGGCAAACTGCAGAAGGAAACGGAGGTGGCGCTTCGTTTTCCGGGTTGTTGCGTCTGACAAACGCAATGATAGCAGGCAAAGACGTCGCGGGCGGTCTTCG
>NZ_JAPMAB010000004.1:0-297239 GCF_026420825.1 Phyllobacterium sp. 0TCS1.6A | reverse complement strand
TTTGGTTTATTTGCAAGGCGGTAGTTTTGCGAGGTTTTCAAACCTTGGCTCCCTCCACTTCCGCCATCAATAATTTTCCCTCATGCTGAGCTTGTCGAAGCACGCACGATGTTTTTGCAGCTTCCCAAAAAAGGGATTGCACAAACCTTGCCGCGCCCTTCGTGGTTCGACAAACTCACCATGAGGGCTCAGGATGAGGGGTTGGGTTGATTGCAGGAAGGTTGGTAGCCAGTGATTGAAATCTCGCAGATGGTCGAAGCCTAGCGCCAGGACAATTGGTCCTTCGGAAGGCGGCCGCTCGGATCGAACACGGTTACCTTGTGGGGCAGATCCTGCCCCCACCGCCAGAGCACGAGGTTCGTGTCGTCTTCCTCGGCGCCGGGCGCGAAACTTGGCACGAGTATGCCGGCAATGCCGCTGGCCTTGAGACGGTCATATATCGACCATGAGGCGGGGCGCTCGCCGCGCGCAAGGGCCATTGCCCATCCGCAAGCCATCTCGCCAAGATCGACCGAATGCTCGGCCCTTCCCTGCTCCGTCGCAAGGTCCGCGACATTCTCGCAATCCACTTCGTAGGAGCACAGCACGCAGGGGTCTATCCGGTGCGCAAAGCCCTGATTGGCCTCCTTGACCGCCGTCATGATACCGAGGCCCAGATAAAGCGCCGGCACGCCCTTCGGGTTGAACCGCGCTCCCCTGATCGCCGCGCCATCGCCCGATATCGGCTTGAACGCCCATCGCGGATCATGTGCCCGATAGCACGTCCCTACATATCTCACGCAAATCCGCCAAGAGCCATGTGGTCGAGATAGTCGCGGACGGCCGCGGCCTTGCCTTCCTTCACCAGCGACTCGGCAGTTCGCCCGCCAAATGCCGGCAAGGGCTGGGCACGATACCAGGCCATCGCCTGCTCCTTGCCGCCCGCCCATTCCGTGACCCGGCTGATGATCTCCAGCATTTCGCGCAAGCGCCCCTGCGTCTTCGGCGCACCGCTCCGCTCCACGCGATAGAGCGTCTCGCGTGCAAGCCCCGCCGTCTCGGCAAGCTGGGTCTTGGACATGCCAAATCCGTCCGCCAGCCGGCTGATTGCAATCTTTCCAGCCCGATCCATATAGGACAGAACCAGGGACTCGTTCTCGATCGGAATTTTCATCGCCTCGGCCATCGGCATCACCTTGTCATATCTTCAACCATATTTTACTCGCATAATATATGGCATCGTCTAGCAAACTGCAATGCTTCGAGCAAATGCCCGGGTGGCGAAACATTCCCTCGCGGGCCTCGCCATTCATCACGCGGATGAATCAATGGCGGCCAATCGATTCAAAAAAGTCGTTGGATTTCCGGGCTCGTGCCGGCGAAGATTCCGCCATGTCACAACAGCCGCCATTCCAGACCTACATGCAGCGCATAGAACCGGAGCACAATATGCGCCGCTTCTATCACCTGTCGATCCAGCAAAACCTGTTTGGCGAGGTATCATTGATGCGCAACTGGGGACGTATCGGCTCGGCTGGCCAGGTGAAGATCCAGACATTTGCTGGCGAAGACGATGCGCAGGCCCGTTTCACCCAGCTGTTCAGGGCCAAATGCAGGCGCGGTTACCGAACCTTGGATTGACCAATGGCATTTCGACCGAAAAGCCACGGAAAGGGCTTCCAAACCCGCAGTTGCTGGCCTTTATCAATGATTTCAGCATAATCTGGCCAGAACGGCGGTCAGGTCTCCGCGATAGAACGACCCCGTTACGGCCGAGGGCGTAGAGTGATCAGACTATTATCCATCGTAGAAGTCGTTTTCGAGTTGGCGGGCAGAAGCTCGGTCGTCGTTGGGCCCGGCGTTCCCCGGGCCGGCAAATGGCGGCTGGAAATCGGCATGCCTCTCATCCTGAAACTGCCCGACGCGACGGAACTGCGCACCGTCGTCGGCGGCTTTGAAATGCTGTCTCCACCTGATCCGGGCAGCATTCCGCTCATGCTGGGCCCCGGGCTGTCGAAGCATATGGTGCCGATCGGCACGGAGATCTGGGCGGATTACCCTGGCCGAGGTGATTGATTCCCGTGCCGTTGTAGAATGGTTGAGAGCGTCGGTTCTGAACATGCCAGGGTCGAACCCGGCATGTTCAGAGAGGCGCCGTCGGTTTGAGGTGCAGCATCCTTATGAGCGTTCGCATCCTTTCGGCGTAATTTTGCGAACTGTCCGACATGGAAATCGAATTGGCCCGGGACGCTTCGCCATCCAGATAGTCCATGAGCGGCGACAACAGCGCCGGGCTCTCCGCGGCAGCGATCAACGCTGTCGCGGCGAGCGGGTCGATGGTCATGTCTGCGGTTATTCTTGGATTTTCACTATAGTATTTCAACATCCCCGCAATGAGATCACCTTTCGTCGAAAAGTGATGAAGCAAGCCTCCCTTGCTGATGCCGGCCTTTCTGGCGACAGATGCAAGGGTGACATGGCCGAAGCCTTGTTCCAGTGCAACGCACAGCGCGGCGCAAAACAGCTTCTCCTGGCGAATATTGCCTTTGAGCGTTCGCCACTTGGGAGCCTTGCGCTTTTCGTGAGCAGATGCCGCCATCGTCTCTACTCTGCCGGCGCTGGTGCTTCAGCCGATGCCGGATGTGCTTTTTTCTCCTTGCCGTCGCCAAACAGCTTCATCACGAAGACGAAGAATACCGGCACGAAGAAAATGGCGAGGATCGTTGCGGAGATCATGCCGCCGAGCACGCCGGTGCCGATCGCATTCTGACTGGCGGCACTTGCGCCGGATGCAATCGCCAGCGGCACGACACCGAGCGTGAAAGCCAGCGACGTCATGATGATCGGCCGGAAACGCAGATGCGATGCCTCGATGGTTGCTTCCATCAGGGACTTGCCTTCCGCACGCAGGTCCTTGGCAAACTCGATGATCAGGATGGCGTTCTTTGCCGACAGGCCGATGATGGCGATGAGGCCTACCTTGAAGTAGACGTCATTGGGCATATCGCGCAGCATCACCGCCGCCACCGCGCCGATAACGCCGAGCGGAACGACCATGATGACCGAGATCGGAATGGACCAGCTTTCGTAAAGCGCCGCGAGCAGCAGGAAGACGAAGATGATGCTGAGCGCGATCAGGAATGGCGCCTGCGAGCCGGACTGGATTTCCTGGAGCGACTGGCCGGTCCATTCATAGCCGAAGCCTGGCGGCAGGTCTGCCGCGAGACGTTCCATTTCGGCGATGGCCGCGCCGGAGGAATAGCCCGGAGCCGCCTGCCCGCCGATACGCACGGCCGGATAGCCATTATAGCCGACAAGTTGAGACGCGCCTTTCGACCATTCGACGCTGGCGAATGCCGACAGGGGGACCATGCCGCCATTGGCATTGCGCACATTGAGCTTGAGGAGATCCTCGGTCTTCATGCGATTGCTGCCATCCGCCTGGACGGTCACGCGCTGCATGCGGCCGGCATTGGGAAAGTCGTTGACATAGGACGAGCCGAGGCTGGTCGATATCGTCGAGTTGATGTCGGCGAAGGTGATGCCGAACGTATTGGCCTTCTCCCGGTCGATGACGAGGTTGACCTGCGCCGCCGAAGGCATGCCTTCGACGCGCAGCCCGGTGACGATGCTGCTTTTCGCCCCTTCCGCCAGAAGCTGTTCCTGGGCGGCAAGGAGGGCGGCAGTGCCCTGCCCGGCACGATCCTGAAGACGGAAGGTGAAGCCATTGGAGTTGCCGAGCCCCTGGATTGGAGGCGGCGACAAGGCGAAGGCAATGGCATCCTTAATCTGGGACAACGTGCCGTTGGCCCGACCCGCGATTGCAGCAGCGGTATTGTCCGCATCGCGCTCGCTCCAGTCCTTGAAGGTGACGAAGGCAAGGCCGGCATTGTCGCCGGCGCCGGAGAAGCTGAAGCCGCTGATCATCACCATGCGATCGACAGCCGGTTCCTTCTTGAAGATGGACTCCGCCTGTTCGATGAGAGTGCGGGTTCGGTTGGAACTCGATTCGGCTGGCGTCTGCATGTCGACGACCACGAAGCCCTGATCCTCGTTGGGCAGGAACGCGGAGGGCAACTGGATGAACGTCCAGCCAAGCCCCACCAGCAGCGCCAGATAGATGATCATGAAGCGCCCGGAACGGCCGATCAGCCAGCCGACCGTGGACGAGTATTTGTGCGATGTGCGATCGAAGCCGCGATTGAACCAGCCGAAGAAGCCTTTCTTTTCATGGTGGCCCTTGGGGATCGGCCTGAGGAAGGTGGCGCAAAGCGCCGGTGTCAGCGACAGGGCCAGGAAACCGGAGAACAGGATCGACACGACCATCGTCAGGCTGAACTGCTTGTAGATCACGCCGACGGCGCCGGGGAAGAACGCCATTGGCACGAACACTGCCGTCAGCACCAGCGTGATGCCGATAATGGCGCCGCTGATCTGTTTCATTGCCTTCCTGGTGGCTTCCTTCGGTGGCAACCCCTCCTGGGCCATGATCCGCTCGACGTTTTCGACGACGACGATGGCGTCGTCCACGAGAATGCCGATGGCAAGGACCATGGCGAACATCGTCAGCACGTTGATCGAGAATCCCGTCGCCAGCATGACCGCGCAGGTCCCGAACAGCGCCACCGGCACGACCAGCGTGGGAATGACCGTATAGCGAAAATTCTGCAGGAACAGGAACATCACCACGAAGACGAGGGCGATGGCTTCGAGCAGCGTGTGGATAACCTTTTCGATGGAAACTTCGACGAAGGGCGAAGTGTCATACGGAATGGAATATTCGAGGTTTGCCGGAAAATATCGAGAAAGCTCCTCCATCTTGTCACGGACGGCGGTCGCGGTGGCGAGTGCATTGCCCGTGGGGGAAAGCTGCACGCCGATTGCCGCGCTGGGCTGGCCGTTGAGGCGCGTGGAGAACGTATAGTTTTCTGCGCCGACTTCTATCCGCGCAACGTCGCGCAGGCGGACGGACGAGCCATCCGGATTGGCACGTAGCACGATCGCGCCGAATTCTTCGGCCGAGGTCAACTGACCGCGTACGAGAACCGTAGCCGATATCTGCTGGGTGATCGGGTTGGGCTGCGCGCCGATACGGCCGGCGGCTACCTGTGCATTCTGCGCGGTGACGGCCTGCGTTATGTCGTCGGCCGTCAAGTTCAGGCCGAGCATCTTGTCGGGATCGATCCAGACACGCATGGCGCGCTGGGTGGCGAAAAGCTGGGCATTGCCGACACCGTCGATGCGCCTGATCTCACTGAGCACGTTGCGGCTGAGATAGTCGCCGAGGCCGACGGCGTCGACGGATCCATCCTTTGAACTCAGGGCGACCAGCATCAGGAAGCTCGTTCCCGCCTTGTCGACACGGATACCTTGCTGGATGACGGATCGCGGCAGTCGCGGTTCAACCCGCCGAACCGCATTTTGAACGTCCACGGAGGCCTGGCCCGTTTCGGTGCCCGGTGCGAAGGTGGCGTTGATGCTGACGCGGCCCGCAGAATCGGATGTCGATTCGAAATAGAGCAGGTTTTCGACGCCGTTGAGTTCTTCCTCAATCGGCTTGGTCACGCTCTGGTAAATGTCCTCCGGCGAGGCGCCGGGATATGTCGTGCCCACGGATATCTGGGGCGGGGCCACATCCGGATATTGCGCGATCGGCAGGAACGGGATCGAGATCGCACCCGCAAGCATGATGAATATTGCGACCACCCACGCGAAGATGGGCCGTTCGATGAAAAACTGTGGCATTGGATCGGGCCTCTAACCTTGGCGTGGCTTTGTTGCCGGAGTCTTGGAGCGGTCGTTTTCGACCGAAGCCGCGCCCCCCTTTACCCATTCTGACGGAGCAACCGTGGCGCCGGGCCTTATCTTCTGGAAGCCTTCGACGATGACACGGTTTGCGGGCTCAAGACCTTCATCGACGATGATGCGCTCGCCGACGACACGGCCGACGCGAACCGACCTGAGTTCGGCAACGTCTTTTTCCCCGACGATATAGACCTGGGCATTGCCGCCGGTGTCGCGCTGAATGGCCTGCTGGGGAACAGCGATGGCATTCTGCTGCACGCCCTGCTCGATCTCGACGCGGACATACATTCCCGGCAGCAGATCGCCATCGGGATTGGGGAATTCGCCGCGCAGGGTCACTTGCCCCGTGGTCTCATCCACGGCCGCTTCGGAAAACAGCAGCTTGCCGGCATGCTTGTATTCGCTGCCGTCGTCGAGCTTGAGCTTTACGCGCGCCGCGCCTTCCCCGGCGCTGGCGATGGCGCCCGCCGCAAGCGCCTTGCGCAGGCGGATCAGCTCGTTCGACGATTGGGTGAAATCCGCATAGACCGGATCGAGCTGCTGGATCGTCGCGAGATTTTCGGTGCTGTTGGCACTGACGAGCGCGCCTTCCGTAATCAGAGCCCGGCCAATTCGCCCTTTGATCGGCGCCCGGACGTCGGCATATTGCAGGTTGAGCTTTGCGGCGGCCAGATTGGCTTCGGCGCCCGCCACATCGGCATCGGCCTGGGCAACCGCCGCAACCGCGTTATCCAGCGCCTGGGCGCTGGCAAAGTTGCTGGACTTCAACGATTGCTGCCTGTCGGCCTGCTGGCGGGACTGCAACTGCACGGATTTTGCGCGCAGAAGCGTGGCTTCCGCACTCTGTACCTGCACCTGGAATTGTGCAGGGTCGATCCGGTACAACACGTCTCCCTCATTGACGAGGCTGCCCTGTTCGAAGACGCGCTCCACGACGATGCCGGATACGCGCGGGCGCACCTCGGCGATGCGCGTGGGCGCGATACGGCCCGGAAGCTCGTTGTTGATCGGGATGGGCTCCGCCTTCACCGCAATGAAGCTTACCGGCGAGGGCGGAGGGGCAGCCTTTTCAGCTGAGCTCTGCGAATCGCTGCAGGCAGCGGCAAGCAGAGGAAGAAACAAGGCAAAGGCAAATCGTGTCGCGTTCATAGGTTGCTTTCCGTGATACTCATCTTGGGAGGATGACGTTGGAAGGAAGTGCTTCGGGAGCTTGGGATGACGTCTAGGAGGAGGCCCTTATCTCTGGCAATTTCTCGGCTGCTTCCGGCTTGACGTCGATCAACCAGTTGATTTCACGCAAGATCCGGCTGCGTTCTCCCTCCGGCCAGCTGTAAAGGTCCAGATATTCGAGGAGCTTGAGGCCTTCCAGCGCCAGATAGGCAAGGAGGGCGCCCCGGGGGCTGGCGGACGTTTCCATGACTTGGGCGATCATTGTCGCCTGTTCTTTTTGAATTCCGGATCGCAATTGCGCATCCTGCGCCAGGGCCGAACACAGATTGAGCGCAACGGCGCGCACATCGTCCTGGAGCGGGGTGGACGCCGCGAGAACGCGACCGCGCATGATTGCGCTTGGCATGTCGCCAAGCCCGTCCGTCAGTTCCTGGATAAAGGCCTTGTCGTGGGCCACGCGGCGTTCGATGACGGCCTGGATCAGCGCCTGCTTGGACTTGTAGTCGTATACGACACTGGCCTTGCTGATGCCGGCCCGCTCGGCAACGGCATCGAGCGTGAGACGC
The DNA here is from genome assembly GCF_026420825.1 of Phyllobacterium sp. 0TCS1.6A. Taxonomy (NCBI): domain Bacteria; kingdom Pseudomonadati; phylum Pseudomonadota; class Alphaproteobacteria; order Hyphomicrobiales; family Phyllobacteriaceae; genus Phyllobacterium; species Phyllobacterium sp. 0TCS1.6A. Next base: position 289,719 of record NZ_JAPMAB010000004.1, on the reverse strand, counting down.
GCAGCGCCATCCCGCACGACCACGCATTCCGCAGCGTCCAGGATGTCCTTTTGATCGATGACGCGCTTGCGGCCCATACGAAATCTCGGCTCTTCTTTTTATTTCCGACTGGATGGTTAACTAATTAGGGGCTTTCCATATGTCAATCGTCAATCCGGTTGCTCGCGAGGTTGTGATGGATCACCGCCACCAACCTTAAGGCGAGGCCAGCTCCCAGGACACAGACGTCCTTGCCGCTGCAACGCTTGACAGCGCTATAGTTGCAGATGGGCCACAATTTATGGATTAACGCTCATCGCCCGCATGATTTCCATCCCGGTGATGTTGTTTGAAATGTGGCGGGTCAGTATCACTAGAGTTGCATATGTCTCATCAAAGGATTCGCGATGCGGAAGCTGGTACCCACAATTCTGCTTGTTGCGCTCAGCGCCTGTGCCAGCCCCTCGGACGGCCCCAGTGCCACAAATATCCGCAATGCTTCCCTGCCGAATTCGAACGAGAAGATTCCGGTCCTTGAACTTGCCGATGCACCGCTCGGACTGACGGGCGCAGCCATGACGTCCTATGCTGCCGGCGATACGGGGCTGAGCCGCCTTCGAACTCAGGGTTACATCGACAGCCGGCTCCGTCGCGGCGATGTCATCGATGTGACGATCCTCGATTCCGGCGAAGAGGGCATTCTCTCCGCTACCAATAGCAAGACGCTGAAGCTCGGTCGCTTCACCGTCGACGAGAGCGGTTCGGTAACACTTCCCTTCGTAGGCAAGCAGCGCGTGCTCGAATCCTCGCCGGAGGCTCTGCAAGCGCGTATAGTCAGCGGCCTGCGCGGTTCAGCCGTCAATCCGCAGGCAGTGGTGACCGTTGTTGAAAAGCCCTCGAACGGCATCACGGTCAATGGTGACGTGCGTGCGCCCGGACGCTTTCCGCTGACAGCCCGCAAGGAGCGCGTTCTCGACGCGATTGCACTTGCGGGCGGGGCTTCCGGCGCGCCCACCGGGACGACGGTGACGGTAATCCGCGGCAAGCAGCGCGTGAGTACCCAGCTCGATAGAATCATGAATGACGACCGCCAGAACATCTACCTGCTGCCCAATGACCAGCTTCTGCTGGAAGGCGATGCACCAAGTTTCATGGCGCTCGGCGCGTTCAAGAGCGCCGGCGAGTTCGAGTTCGAAAAGGGCAAGCTTACGCTGGCCCAGGCATTCAGTCGGGCTGGCGGTTTGCTCGACGATCGAGCAGACGCGCGCAATTTCTATCTGTTCCGCAACCAGGCAGTGCATTCCGGCACGCAAGCCGCCAGCGCCGGAAAGAACCCCGGTGCGCCAATTGTTGCATCCAAACCGGTGATCTACCGGGTCAACCTGCGCGATGTGTCCAACTTCTCCCTCATGCAGCAATTTCAGATGCAGGATGGCGATATGCTTTATGCAAGCAATGCCGGACTTGTGAATGCCGCGAAGCTGATCACGGTATTCCAGAAAAGTGCCCCCACCGCGGCGGCACCACAGCCTGGCGCGGGTTCAAATTGACGGCGGATCGCTTCGATCCATGTCCCTCAGCCGTTCGCTGACAGCGGCGGCGGTTTGGGGACGATTTCCCGGATCGTGGGCCGTCAGATCACGCGCCAGGGCCGACAGCTGCCGGGTTGCACCATCATCGACAGGACAGCGCGCCATCAGCAGCTGCAATATCCGGCCGCAAGAATAAAGGTCGGCTCGGCCATCGAGCACGTCGCCATCGACCTGTTCCGGCGCTGAAAATTCCGCGTGTCCGGCCCTTGCGAGCTCAAGGTCCGCGTGCCGCTGCCCTCGTTTGAGCGCGATGCCGAAATCGGAGATTTTCAGGCCCGAAAGCTGGCGGTCCTTGAGCAGAAGGTTGTCCGGTGCGATGTCCGCGTGAACGAGCCCGGCCATGTGAATGGCTTGCAGGCCGGAAACCATGCCTGCCATCGCGTCCCGTATGTCTTCAATCGACAATGGATCGCCATTCAGGCGACCGGAAAGTGTGAACGGCATCCAGTCGGATATGAGCGCCGGGCGCCCGTCAGGGAGACGAAGCAGGATCTGCGGGGCGAGGATATTTCCGTGATTGAACGTCGTCGCCAGCCGCGCCTCGCGCAGCAGCAGTTCCCTTGCCGAAACGTTGTCGCCCTCAGACGAGCGAAGCGTCTTCATGGCATGCAGGCTTCCGAGGTCGCGGTGCCGGATGCGATGGACCTGCGTTGTCGAGCCATCGTGAACCAGTTGTTCCAGCAGGAACGAATTGGCGATGAATGTCACATCCCCGTTTTCGATGCGCGCCTGACGGCGATCCAGGGCATCGCGAACCCGGTCAACGAGCAAGCGGACATCGTCATCTGCGCGCGGGGTATCGCCATCCCGGCTAAGGGCCTGCCACAAGGCGGAGTAGCGGGCGGCAATCGTCCGCAACGGATCGGGCGATTCATCCGGCTTCATTGCGGGCGGACGCCGACCACGATGGCGCTGAGATTGTCGCGGGCATTGGCGATCAGTCCATTTTGAATGAGAACTTCCGCCGCTTCGCTGACGGGATGTTCAAGCAGCGTCTCGGCGATGCTGCGTTCATCGAGCGTCCGGGCCAGTGCCGCACTGCACAGCAGGAATTGGTCGCCAGCTTCGACGGTATCGACAAGAACGTCCGGCATCAGCTGCTGTTGCGCACCAATGCTGCGCGACAATGCAAATCGCAACCCCACCTCGACGTGATCGCGCGTAAGGCACCGCATCGTGCCATTGCGGACAAGGTAGCAGCGAGCATTTCCCACCCATGCCACGGCGAACGCATCATGGTGCATGGCCAGGGCAACGACACTGGCATTTGACAATCCTGTGCGAACGGACTGCAAAAGGCCGTGCGCTCGGCCCAGCTTGCCTTTCATGTCCTGCACGATCCCCGCAAGCGTATCGTGGGGCGACACGTCGGCAAGCGCGTTGGTCGTGACTTTGGCTGCATCCACGGCGCCGCTCCCGTCGCCAACACCATCCGCCACCGCAAACAGGCGCGGCTTTTCGCAGACCAGCAAGGCATCGGCATTGATGGATAACCGCGTGCCGGCATGGGTTGCATAGCTTTTCTCAATTGCAAACCGGCTGGGAGGAACCATGGCAGCTGGCTGAGCTGTACGCATGGGATCGGGCGCTGTTTCCGGCCCCGATGGAGAAGCCTCTGCGCCTTGCCTGTTCAGCAGCTTCACGAAATGCTCGGCCTGGGGTGGGCCCTCGGTCTTGAACCCGATGGCCCGACGCGTATCGACATCGATCGTCCACCAGATCGAAACGCGCCCGCCACCATTCGAGACCTCATATCTTGGAACAGGCCTGGCATGCGGCAGGCGGAGGCGCTTCAGACCGGCGACGAAACCGGCAATGTCGAAGTCTCGTGCAGACGACGTCTCGGCCAGGGCTTCGACGGCCGTAAACCAGGTGTCATCGAAGCAGAGCAGACGGGGATTGTCATTGAAGCTGCCAAGTTTCGCGGCTATGACCAGGGGGAAGCTCCGTCCGACGCGATCCGTGCTGGGCAGCAGCACGCCGGCTATGGTGGATCGACCCCAGATCGAGCGCTCGATGACGAACCGCCAGGGCGGCGCAGCGCGAAACAATGGTTCCCATTCGGCTCCATGCGCATGTTCGCTGGCCCGCAGCCCTGACTGCAACCAATTGTCGAGTTCGGTCTGAACGGTGCGACCGAGGCCGGTAGAAATGAAATCGCCATTTGTCGGCACCTTGCCGAAAAACCCGATACGGTCGACCTCAGTTCCTGGCGTATCGATCATATGCGCTCACTCATTCGGCTCTCCTCAAAACTGGGCCGGACATGCGAAATCGGAAATCGCCTTGAGGCGGAATGGGTTGAGGACCGAGCCGAACTGCACGTCGAATTCCGCCTCGTTGCCGCCATTTGCAAAACGCGCCCGGAACAGATCGTCTCCCCTGCTGCTTATGTCGGCCTTGTCGAAGAGCCTGAAGGGCGACCAGTCGCCATTTTCGGTGAGGGCCTGCTGCAAGCCGCCCGGCTGGAAGGCGATGAAGGACACATTGCTAGCCTCTTTCGATGGCCACGCGATGGATTTGGACAGCACCCAGCCGTGATTATAAAGTACGCGTTCCCCCCCGATTTCCATGATGACGGCTCCCGCCGATTCACTGAGAGAAACCGGCTTGACGTTGATGGAGATCGCCGGGCTTTCGCTGCCCGCAGGAAAGAAGGCACGCCGGATCTTGTCGGCATTCTCGAACTGGGCGATGGCCTGGCTTGGAATCCCCTCGGTTCCAAATGTGCCCCGCCACCTCCATGGCGTGGTGCTTGTATCGATGAAAGCTTCGAGGCGATCCTTGAAGAAGCTGTGAAACAGGCCGCTTGGTCCGAACAGGCGGATGAAATCGGCCATCGTCACATCACGCGCGGACGAGCGATCGAACGGATATCTTCCGACGACAATGCTGGTACACAGGCGCTCGCCATCGACCGCCCAGAGATTTCCGAGACGCAGCCGGGCCGTCTTGACGGCCAGCGATCCTATGTCAGCGGTCATGCCGGCCATCCAGCTATCCACGGGTGCCGGCAATCGTCTTGTCTCCTCAAGCAGGGCCTGGTTCGACTCCGTGAGCTGACTGTCGACGTCAAATACCTTGGACACTTCCGCGGTGGAGGTGCTGGCGCGGGAGAGCTGGCCATAGATGGTCTTCAGGATCGGTTGCAGTGCGCCAAGCTGAGAGAGCGGCTTTTCGCCTGATTGCGATTCCGCCGATTTCGGAGCGTCCAGGGCCTCGCGGAGCCGGCCGAAGGGATCCGGGGCATTCACCGCGCCCGCGAGCGCAAGCGTCATTGCGCCCCGGGGAACGCTATCGGCAGCGGCAATTTCGGCGCTTCCCTGCGGTCGGAGATCCGTGGCGCCCACGATGGCACGGGCGACGGCCTCGATGGGACCGGGATCATTGGCGAGGACGCGGACCGTCTCGGTCGCGTCAGCCAATGTCTGCGAGGAACGAACCCGCATATCCGTCAGCATACCCGACCATTGCTGCTCGAAATTGTTGAAATAGAGCTGAAGCGCTGCCTGTGCCACGGCGTCGATCGTCATGCTGCCGGCGACCGGCTGGTCGCCACGCACCCACTGCTCGTCGAGCGCCTTGCGGGCGGCATCCATGACATGCGGCAACACGACCGTGCGATAGCCTTCACCGGTGAAAAGACCGGGGATGCCTGCACGCAATGATGCCTTGGAAGACCGTTCGAATGCCTGTTCGCCTAACGGGCCAAGGGCGTCGGCCGGTATCCAGGGCGCAAGCGCACGCGCCTCGCGCTCATTGCTCAAGATGTGATAGGCCCGCGCCGCGATACTTTGGTCGCGGGCAATCTCGCGTGCCTTGGCAATCAGCGGCGCGTCGAGGTCAACCGCTGTCAGCGGCCCCGATACCATGCTGTCGACATGGCTTACGAGCGCACGCCGGACTGCGGCTCGACCTTCGCCCGGATAGAGCGACATGAACATGTCTTCCGCCTGCAACGAAACGAACTCCGGGTCGATTGGGCCGAGGCCGCCAAGCATTCCGTAGAGCTTGAGCGCATCGAACGTCCGACCGGAATCCCTGTTGTCATTTATCGTCTTCTCGAGCTGAACGAGGAGGCGGGGCAGAAGCAGCGAGTTGGCCGCGCGTTGATAGGCCTCGCGCTGACGGCTGGCGATCTTGCCTTCCTGATCGAGCCCGAAACTGATGGGCCAGACGCGATTCTCCGAGAAACCGGTTACCACATCGCGCAGATTGTCGAGGGCCGGCAGGATACGCAGGAAATCGGCGTCGGAAACATCGCGAATGGGTATGCCTCGAACCAGCTGCTCATAGGCTGCAATACGCTCATCGGCCCGGGCCAGGGCGCTGGTGTTCTGAAAATAGGTCGCAGTCCAGCTTGTCAGTACGATTGCCAACAGCAGGGTCGCCAGACCATAGGCCGTTCGACGCAACAGGATCTGCCTGCGCGACAATCTCTTGTCGCGTGCAACGAGCGAGGCTTCTTCGAAGATCACCTGCTTGAAGAGCCGCGAAAGAAAATAGCTTCGCCGCAAACGCGGCGCGCCGGCCTGCTGTCCGGCTGGTGCCTGTGCTTCCGTTTGCGTGCCGGAGACGAAGTACACCCCGCGCACGAGCGGGGACTCGACCAATGTCGAGCCGGCGCAAAGTTCGGCCAGGACCTCATGCAGCCTTTCTTTCAGGGCGGCGAGTTCGGCCGGGAACCGGAAGATGCGTCCGCGGAGATGACTGCTCGGTTCCTGCTGCAACCGTTCGATCAGCATGGCACCGACACGCTCCTGAAGCAGCGCGAATTCTTCCAGGTAACGTTCCGGCAGGTCTTCCGCCTTGTAGCTCTCGTCAAGGTCAAAAGTCGTGCCCCAGACCTGCTCCCGATCGGTCTTGCTGAAACCATCGAAGAATTCGACGAAACCGGTGAGCAAGTCCGCCTTGGTCAGCACGAGATAGACCGGCACGCGCGCCTGCAGGAATTCATCGAGTTCCGACAGCCGTTGGCGGATCGCACGCACCTCCTCAAGCCGCGCAGCTGAGTCCCGGGTCAGCATGTCGCCGATCGACAGCGTTACCAGAACACCGTTGATCGGTTGGGAACGGCGATACTTCTTCAGCAGCTTCAGGAAGCCTTCCCAGCCCGCCTTGGCCGCACCGTTGAGATCGTCCTGCGTCGTGTAGCGGCCAGCCGTATCAATCAGAATGGCCTCGTCGGTGAACCACCAGTTACAGTTTCGCGTACCGCCGATGCCCTGCACCGAATTGGAGCCAAGCGCGTCGCCGAGCGGGAACTTCAAACCGGAATTGGTCAGGGCCGTGGTCTTGCCGGAACCCGGCGCGCCGAAGATCACGAACCAGGGCAATTCATAGACATAGCCAAATCGCTTCTTGGTGACACGGCGCAACAGCGCCAGAGCCTCTTTCAGCCTGTTGCAGATTTCGCTGACTTCCGCTGTCTGGCTCGCCGCGGCTTCCGCCTCGGCATCTTTCTCGAGACTGTCGACAAGTACCTTGTCACGACGACGCGCGCGAATGGTCGAGACCACCATATAGGCGGCCCATGCCACGAGCACGATGGCGATGGTGATTATCCTGTTGCGCGAACTTTCGAGGGGCTTGAACTCGCCATATCCAATCAGGTAGCCGTAGAACCAGATGACGACGCAGATCGCCGCCACCCAGATTACGGACACAAAGCGCCGGCCGACTATTCCCGCATAGGAATCGACATAGGAACGCAGCGTATAGAAATAGCTGAGCGGATTCACGGCAATGCCCCTTCTGCTTGAGGTTTGTCGGCACTGTTGTCCGGCAAGGCAGGCACGACGCCGATCGCATCGAGTTTTTCGCTCGGATCGGTAAGCACAAGGATTTCAGTGCGCCTGTTGGTTTCCCGCCCTTCGCTCGTGTCGTTGCTCGCCAGTGGATTGCTGTCGGCGCGCCCTTCGGTCAGAATGGCCGCAGGTCCCGTATAGGCCGACAGAATCTTGCCGACCGCGCTGGCGCGCGCTTCCGACAGATGCCAGTTCGAAGGGAATTGCAGGGTACGGATGGGAACATTGTCCGTGTAGCCGACGACTACCGCACGGAACTTTTCGGCGGCAAGAGCGCCGCCGATGCGCTCGAGCAGGTCGCGGAATTGCGGGCTGACCTCGGCGCTTCCCACCGAAAAGAGGCCGGAATTGTTGATGCGGACCAAAAGCCTGCCGTTGGAGTCCGAAAGCGTCACCAGCTTGCGGTTCACCTCCGGCTGCAGAAATGCCATCAGATTCTCCAGACGGCTCGGCGGCTTCGGTGCCAGTACCACCGGTTCTTCGACCTTTGTCTCGACCCGCGGCGCTTCTACGACAGCAGGTTGAGGAGGCTGCCTGAAGACGCTCGGAGATTCACGCGGCGGCAGGTTTGCCAGTCGCGCGAAAGTGTCATCCGAGGAGCGATTGAGCGAGAGGGTGAAGAACAGGTAACCGAGCGAAAAGAACAGGATCAGCCCAGAAAGAAGCGTCCAGAGCGCGACTGCCGTGTGCAGCGGCTTGTGCCGCGCCGAGACGCCGCGCCAATGGGGCGAAAGCTCGCGTTCGAAGACTCCGTACTGACCGAGCAAGGTCTTGTAGAGGCTGTCGCGGACGCGACCAAGCTCCAGCGGGCCGCGCTGCGAAACACGGGTTCGTCCTTCGAACGCCAATGACAGGCAGAGATAGATCAGCAGCAACAGATCCTTGTTGGTGCCGGGACTCTGGTGAAAGTGGTCGAGAAGATCGAACACACGATCGCCGCCGGTCACGTCCATGTGGAATGTGGAGACAAGTCCGGAACGGGCCCAGCCTGCCCGCACGCCCCATGGCTTGCTCAGCACGACATCGTCGACGGTGGCGCAAACAACGTAATGGGCAGCACGCGCCCTTTCCGGACTGATGCGAGCGCCTGCCAGATCGCGTTCGTAGCGGCCGATTGCATCGATCGTGGTGCGACGCAGCTGTTCGATGTCTGGCTGCTCATCAGTGTGGCGCAGGATATGTGCAAGATTGAGCAACGGTGCTGCGGAGGCGACAATGGTCGGTACTTCGTCGCCACCGAAGTGGAAGTCGCGCACGAGGGCCTCGACCGACCAGCCCGCTGCCTTGACAGGTTCTCCCAGCGGCCCGTCGTCCAGCGTGTCATCGAGCATTTCCGCGATCTTGCGGGCAGATTTGTCCTTGCGCACCCCCTCCTCGGTCAATTCAACGACCGTGGGCAGGTCTTGCCAGAGATTGGCTGGTCCTTTGCTCATTCGCCTGGCTTCCTCATTCTCTCAAGGCCCAAAGTTCCATCTCGATGCCCGGGAAATCGCCGGCGAGATGAAGCGCGAGGGCACCCGACGTATCGAGCTGCTTCCAAAGCGGGTTCTTCGTGTCGAGTTCGAAATACAGCGTTCCGGAACGGTAAGGCAGCTGCCGCGGCAGTACCGGCAGCGGCCGGACGGGGATGCCCGGCAGTGCGACATTGACCAGCTCCGCGATACGCTCGACGGGTCCGACCTTGATTTGCGCCGGCAGCTTGCGGCGAACGTCTTCGGCAGGCATCTCGGCGCGCACGGCGAGCACGAAGCCTGCGTCTTTCAGCAGGGTGCGGTCGTTGATCGTTCCCACGCGTACCCCATGCCGGCGCTCAACGAGTTCAATTGCGACCGCCGTCTGTTCCAGTACGGCCGAAAGCGATGTACGCAGATCGTCGAAGACGGCGGCAAACGTTCCCTTGAGATCCTCATGCCGATAGGGCGGAAAATCGCTGGCACGCTTGGAATCCATGGTGAAGGTGGCGAGTTCGCCCGCAAGCTGGATGCACTGTTCGTAAAACGCCATCGGGTGCATGCGTGTTGCATTTGCAGAAATGTGGCGCAGCATCGGATCGGCACGATTAAGCAGCTGCAACAGAAAATAGTCGCCGACTTCGGCGGTGCCGCGAATGCTGGGGTCGCCGATACGATCCGCAATCGCTTGCGCGCGATGACGTACGATGCCGAGCAATTCGGTGATCAGTTCGTTCAATCGCGGTTCCGCAGCACAGTTCAGGCTTGGCGCGATATAGTCGGGGTCGAGAATGACGGCCTTGTCGGAACGCACTTCGATGACCCGCGCAAGCCCGATGAGCTCGTAGCCTGCCAGTTCGTCTCCGCCCTTCAGATACCGGAGGCTAAGCCGACCGACATCGATAGGCGCCATGAAATCGGTTTCGACATTGGCATCCGGCGCTTCATAGTGCGAGGCGATGACGCGGGCGCCATTGACGGATGCCCCGCCGGCCATTGCCACATCTGCCTTGCCGGGGCGCCGGGCCGGAAGGGCAAGATAGATCATGGTGTTTTTTGTCGTTTCATCGAGATCCAGCGGCGGCGGCAGATCCGCATCTATCGGCGCTTCGAAAAGCGTGCCATCGGGCAAGATCCCGCGCAGACTGGCGATCGCGAACTGGCCGATTGCAAGCGCGCTGCGATCGATGCTGATCTCGGCAATGCCCCAAGGGTAAGCAGCGAGTTCCCGCGTCATCATCCGCACCAATCGCTCCGTCCAGCGATCGGCCTGCTGGAAATGCTGAACGCGAAGAAACATGCCCTCGCTCCAGGCGACCCTGTTTTCGCTTCTCATCGGATAGGGCTCTCTTTCTCTGTGGTATCGGCTTCATCATCCCCGGCAATGGCAAGCGCGCGCAGCATTGCCCGGCGGAAGAGCGCCTGCACGGGGATGTCGTTGCCATCATTGTCAAACTGCTGGCGATAGGCCTGCCAGTAGGATCGATCGGTGCGCCAGGGCAATCGCCTTGGTTCCGCATCGACACGCGCTTCGACGATGCGCGGCTCCATCGCGTGGCTGGCGTGCCTGAGCAGCCCCTCCAGGGCGGTATTCAGGGCCGATTGTCGTGCAAGCAGGGTTTCAAGCCGTGCGAGGACAATCTCCTCCTGGCTCGCCGAAGGCAGGTGTGGAGTATCGACCGGCATGCCGGGTTCGATATCAAGAACTGCAAAACACGACCGCGAGGCTTCATCGCATCGTTCAAGCAGGGGTTCGATACGCCTCAATAGATCCTGAACGGAACCCGCTGCGGGACGCGCTTCCTGGGTGCCGCCGAAGATCAGGACCGGAGCAGTTGGAGAAGATGGCTTTGAGGCTTCCGCTTGCCTGCGGGGCTTTGTCGCCGGCATCGAGACATGCGGCGCCGGCGCATGCTCGAGCTTGTTGCCATAGTCGAAGTTCTCGTTCCAGTCGCTTGGCAGGATCGGTTTCATGTCTGCGGTCTCGGGCGGCCCGTTCCACCCGATTTCCACATTGCGGGACGAAGGCGCCGTTTCAATGCCAGCCCTCGGCGTTGGGCGTATGGGATGGTCCGTGGCATCGCCGGTCGCGAACCGCCCCACGATACCGGTTGCCGTTTGTCCATGCGGCGCTATGTCCGACAGGATAGCCGAAATGGTCAGGTTCTCATCGCTGAGCGGCAGTCGCGGATCGGGGTCCCCAAGGTCAGGATTGTTCTCGCCCAAAATCTGCACCAGGAAGGCGAATCCACTGCATTCGAGCTTCGAACCGCTGGACAAGCGAGCCGTCTCCCCTTCCAGCACGACAACTCCGTCGACGATAGTGCCGTTGGCACTTTCGTCGCGCAGCAGGAAGCCCTCACGGTCTCGTTCGATCGTGCAATGAAGTTTGGAGACGGAGCGTGGTGCGTCGGGTATCTGCCAGTCGCAATTGCTCGATCTGCCGATCGTGCGACGACCATGCTCGAAATACCAACCCTGAATTGCCCCCTTGCCTGTTCCCGGTTCCTGGGCATTTTTGAGCTCAAGCCGCATGATCATGCCGCCTTTCGCAGATTGTGCTGTGAAGCAACGATGACGGCATCGCCACTGTCCCGGACCGCCGGCGTGACCCTTGCCCAGCTGTTCCAGCCCAGTCGCGGCGGATCGCCGGTCTGGCCGAGCTGACAGAACGGCACCTGTTCCTTTTTCAGAACGAGCTGAATGTCGAAGTCGAGGCCAGGTCCGACGAACAGCCGCGTCAAGGCAAAGATCTCTTCCACATTGGCACTGCCAGGCGCGAGCGAAAGATAATCTGGATAATCGAGGGGACCGAGGACGAGGCGGAAGCTGCTGCTGAAATCGCGAATTGCCGTCCCGGCCATTGCATTGACGCCAAGCTGAACGGCCGCAGTTCGTCCCATCTGGCTGCGCTCGTCCTCAGGCACGGACAGCCAGCGGCCGCGGAACAGTTCAACCTCGACAGGCAGGCCGCAGTATTCGCTCAACAAAGCCTTCAGGTTTGCGGCGTTGCGTGTCCGCGATGCCAGAAATCCGCTGAAGCGCAAAAGGACATCGTCATCCAGGCCGCTCCTTTCCCTCATTCCCTTCGTTCCGAAGCCTATGAGCGAAAAAAGAGCCGTGCTGAACGCATTTCGCCCGCGTCCCGCGTCCCAGCGCAGGAGGCGGGCAAGCCTGTATTTCTCGCAAGCATCCACAAAGAGCTCCGCCATGCGGGAGCTGAAAATATCGAGGAATGCCGCAAGCGCGCCTGACTTGTTGCGTTCCTCCCGCATGACATGTTCGTTATAGGCCGGCGGCAGCGAGCCGAGCGGTCCAAGAATTCCGCCAAGGACGCTGCGCAAAGTGGTCTTGCCGCCCTTGCGCCGAAACCCGGCTACAGGCAATGACGAGGCCGAGACACCGAACGGCGAGGTGATCGCCGTCCCTTCGTCGGCGGCCTGCGCGACGCGAAAAGCCGTCGTCGGCTCGAACCGACCGGGGTCGCGCTCCAGCAGATCAGCAAGGCTGTCGTGGTTCTTGTCGGCAGGTAAGGTCATGTGGTGGTGAAAATCCTCTTCACAAAAGCGGACGTTCGGCGGCACGCGCGCGCCACGTCGCGACAGGCCTCGACTGTCCCTTGATTGTCGCGGTGAGCCGCGTGAAACTGTTGACCGAGGTATAAAGCCCACAGAAACGGTCGAGCACGCATCCAAAGAGAAAGGCGGAAGGCCGATCTATTGCAGCGGGATCGAACTCGATGAGAATGTCCGTGCCTGGGACCATGCCCCCGCCCTTGAGACGCGCCGTCGAGGCTTTCGCTTCGACCTTGCTGATCGCATCCACGAGTTGCCTGGTTTCCGGCATGTCGCGGAACGCGTAGAGCGACAGAATATCCTTGAGCGCCGCCCCGTCATTGTCGAAGATCGACAGATGATTGAGCAGCAAATGGGACATCAGACGCCAGTTGCGGCCATTCTGGTCATTGGTTCGTACGGCAGGCGTTGGCGGGTAGAGCGCTTCCACGGAAGCGACGGCTTCATTTCCGTTGGCCAGCTGGAGATATGGATGCCCACCGCCAAACGGCAATCGCTCAGGCAGGTTGCGATTGAGGCACAATGCGTCCACGCTTGCCACCGCGTCTACCTTGCCGATGATATGTCGATCCCGGTCGACGAAAGCGATGTCGATGTCGCATGTGCCATCATCCTCGCTGAAGCGGCGCTTGACCTGCCAGAAACATGACTTGCTGCTGCCGCCCCGCTGGGAGCGCCCGAAGAATGGCTGGCACAAATATTCGTCGCTGCCATGTCCGGACAGCAGCACACGATCGACGGCATAGACCTCTCGCGTCTTTTGTCGACGCGAGTCCGGAAGCAGACGATATTCGGTGTGTGTTCCATCAATGAGGACCGGCTCACAGGCCTGATGGAAGAGATTGACGACCGGCGTGGCATGAAGCGTCAGATCGCGAGCAGTAACGGTCCGCTCCAGCTTGCTGTCCGCCGTATCGAGATAGACAAATATCTCCAGCTTTTCGCTCCGCCAGCGATGCAGTTCGTTGATGTCGAAGAAAAGGAACTTCTGCGGCATCGTGAAAAATTCAGTCAGCAGGCGATAACCGGCAAAGCTCGCGTTCGGATATGGAAGCATCGCTTCCTCGGTATCGAAGCCGACCGGGGAAAGGCTCGCCGCCGGCAGGAAGACCGGGTTCTGGTCATCGCTATGACGTGCAAGCGCGATGCCGAGCGTATGGTTGACAAGGAGCTCATAAAGAGCGCTCGCCTGCCGCCATGGCGAGGCAATGTGAAAACGCAGCCGCTCCAGACCTGTTTCGGACAGGCTGCGACCATTCTGGGGTTCGATCGATATTCGCAGGCACGCCGCAGCACCCGCAAAGGGCGACAGCGGCGCCTGGATCGGCTGGCCGGTGAGTGCCGCGGCCTTGATTTGTACTGGCGCGACGTCGACCTGCTGTGTCGTGCGGAACCGGCAGGTTTCTCCCGCAAGCGGTTCAGCGAGTATTTCCGTGTGGCGTGGGACCGTCTGGACCGAGTTGAGCGTCTCGCTGGGGGAAAAGCGCACGATGCTCATTGAGGGGATCGGCGCAAGGTAGTGCGGGTAGAGCGTCTCGAGCAGTCCATCGGTCAGTTCGGGGAACTCGTCGTCGAGTTTCTGCCGGACACGCGCGGCCGAATAGGCAAAGCTCTGGATGAGGCGCTCGACATGCGGATCGTCGGCGACGTCGGCGGTCAGGCGGAGACGCCCGGCAATCTTCGGAAAGGCATCGGCAAACCGCGATGCGCGGCGGCGCAACGCCGACAGTTCCTCATTATAACGTTGCAGGAAGCCATCAGCCATTGGCTGCCTCCACGAGGAACCGCTGTGTCGAGGGGTCTATGGTCGATTCGAAACTTATCGGCGGCATGCCGTCATGCAGTCGGAACATTGCCTGTATCCGCATGCGCAGCGCCCGCTCGCCCGCGGTTCGGCTTTTGAGAATCGTCACCCGCACGTCGGAAAGCCGGGTCTCGAACATGACGATGCGCCGCTCGATGGCGCGCGCCAGCCGCAGCTTGGATTCATCTGTTACGAGATTGGCCGAGACTACGCCGTCCACGCCGTAGGAGACGAGGGCATCCTTGAGCTCTGCCAGGGCGCCTGGTGGCGCGGTCGGGCAGCGACGTGTATTCAAGAGAGCTTCCAGATCCCGCCGGATCGACTCGCGCATTTCCCTGACTTGCTCGACCAGGCTCAACGGCCCGTCCTGCTGCATATCCGGATTGGGGTCCAGCAGCCGATCCAGGATCGATCGTGACAGCACCCGGTCGCGTGATCTGTAGCGGTCGAGCGGGTCAGCCATTGGCTGCCTTCCTTTCTCCAGGCAACGCGGCGGCCGCAATATTCTCGGCCTCGTGGAAGGAAATGAAATCGTCGCCTGCCAGGAAGCAGCGTTGTCCGCGCCCCGTGGTTATGCCGGTATCCTCGTCCACCCATCTGGTCTCCCGCCCAAGGAGCAGTCGCTCATCGCCGCTGCTTCCATGGTAGATCGCCGGCAAAAGGACGGACGCGGTAGCTCCGTCGATCAGCGCCAGTTCAGCGCGCCGGAAGGCAAGATCGCGGGGCCGTGCGATCGGCTCGAGTGCAACGGAAGCGATCTTGGCAAAGTCGATCCAAAGATAGGCTCCGCCGGACATGATGACTTCGAAAGCGTGCGGGATACGATCGTCGAGATCGCGAAAATCGGCCACGGACTTGCCGTTCCATACCATCGGCCGTTCACCGCGCACCTGTTCCAGCGCGGAGAGCGCGACAGTGCTCTCCTCACGCAAGGCGGACCGATGCGCGATATTGAGTTTGAGCGTCGCCTTGTCGAGTTCGCTCGGCCCTTGCGGAAATTCCGGAACGGCCCCTGTCGTGAACCAGGCGTCCCGTGCCGCCATGCCGCGCAGCTGGTTGCGCAGGAGCGCAAAACCGACAAGGTCTTCCCCGGTCAGTGTCGTTGCCAGCGCGCTCTGCGCATCGGCACGCTCGTAATCGCCCTGAACGATCAGGAGATCGATATAGATGTGCCGCGCCTCCTTATCCGAGGGATTGGTCTTCAGATGCGCCTTGGCAGCTTCAAGCGCATCGGTCAAAGCATCGTCGGCGAGCAATCTGGCAATGCTGGCGGAAAGCGTCATGCGGTCATCCTTTGCGAAACAGGTGAGATATCGCTGCGCCCGGTTGGCGGCAGGGCTGTCTCGGCGATCAGATGAAAACTGGTCGAGACGTCATCGAGCTGGAAATGAGGCTGCAGGCGGACCGTGCAGGAAAAGGTCCCTGGCTTGCCTGGTATCTCGTGGACGCTGATGCCCGCCGAGCGCAGGGGAAACCGTGTGCGCAGCGGCAGGTCCGCGTCGTCGTTCCCAAGGGTGTAGCGCGACAACCAGTCTTCCAGCTTGCGTTCGATTGAAAGGGCATCTGCAAGATTGCCCACCTCATCGCGCATGATGACCTTCAGATAATGCGAGAAGCGCGAGGCGCACAGTACATATTGCAGCATGGCCGCGAGACGGGCGTTCTGGCGGGCGTTCTCATTCGAATAATGCCGAGGCGCATGCAGCGACTGGTTTGAGTTGAAGATGGCCAGCGCGGATAAATAGCTGGTAGCGACCGGAATAAGCCCGAGGTCGCAAAACTGCTGTTCCTGGGCGCTGGTCAGCCGGACTTCGACCGGGGCCTGCGCCGACAAGCCCGCGCTTTCCGTTCCGAAGTCATAGGGTGCAAGTTCGTCCGGACTGAGGATTCCGCCGTCCATGGCATCCTGTGTGACCCCGCGAATATCCGCGAACCAGCCGGATTCGACAAAGTTGCGGATGACGATGGTCGCAAACGCGAACGCTCCGTTGCACCACAGCAGGGTATCGCCATCGGCAGATACGTCCTCCCGAAACGGGAACCCGTCATCGCGCCGTCTGGAGTATGGCTCGTAGGGTGCGCGCACCAGAACACGCGGGGCAACGAGACCAAGAAAACGGGAATCTTCCCGCGCCCTCAGGCTGTTCCAGCGAATACGTGACGGATCGTCCGCCAATTCCGACAGATCGTGCACGCGGTTCAAATCGTGAAAGCTCTCAAGCCCGATCACGCCCGGCGAGGCACCGGCGATAAAAGGGCAAAAGGCCGCTGCGGCCACCATGCCAAGTCCCGTCAGTGCACTCACCGTTTCGCCACCGCCGTGACCGGTCGGGGAGAGTTCGTAATCCCCGACAAGCAGCCCGTAGGGTTCACCGCCCGGCATTCCGAATTCGTGACTGTAGACGAGTTCGAAGACATGGCTCTGGTCGAAGTCGGTCGCCCGTTCCATGCTGCGCGCAAGATGCGCCCAGCTGATATTCAGGACCTTGACCTTGACGTCACTGCCGCGGGAGGCAGCGTGCACCAGCATTGCAAGGCCACGCCATCTCGCCTCCATCGCCTGAAATTCGCGATGATGCAAAATAGCGTTGACCTGGCGGTTCAGGGCCTCGTCGATCAATGCAATGAGCTGATCTGCCCTGCGCCGCCACGATGTGCTCGGACCCTTCGTCATTGCGCGTTCACAGAATGTTGGGGCACACGCGAGGCCCGGGCCGCGCGTGTGCGCATGCTTAGTTCTTGGCCGGAATGCGGGCGACCATGCGAAGCGAGGTCGTCAGCTCTTCCATCTGCAGCCAAGGGCGCATCCATGCCACCGCATTGTAGGAGCCCGGCTTGCCAGCGACTTCCTGAACCGTGACTTTCGCCTCGCGCAGTGGATACTTGGCTCGCGATTCCTCGCCTGCCTCGTCATTGGCATTGACGTAGTTGGAAATCCACCGGTTGAGCCAGGCCTCGCAATCCTCGGCTTCCATGAAGGAGCCGATCTTGTCACGGCCCATGACCTTCAGGTAGTGGGCAAAGCGCGACGTAGCCATCATGTAGGGCAGTCGAGCCGACACGGCAGCATTGGCCGTTGCTTCCGGCTTGTCATAGACCTTGGGCTTGTGTGCGGTCTGGGCGCCGAAGAAGACGGCATAGTCCGTGTTCTTGTAGTGGCACAAAGGCAGAAATCCGAGCTTGCCAAGTTCAGCATCGCGGCGGTCGGTAATGCCGACCTCGGTCGGGCATTTCAGATCGAGGTCGCCATCGTCGCTGGAGAAGATGTGCATCGGCAGGTTTTCCACCTTGCCGCCATTCTCGGCGCCGCGGATCGCCGTGCACCAGCCATGCCTGGCGAAAGCGTCGGTCAGGCGCGCGCCCATCACATAGGCGGCATTCATCCAGCAATAGTCATTGTGCGGCAGTTCACCGGTCTTCGAACCACCCGTCTCGTCGAAGACGAATTCATCGATCGGGTTGGTCTTGGGGCCATAGGGCATGCGTGCGAGCA
Source organism: Phyllobacterium sp. 0TCS1.6A (assembly GCF_026420825.1). Taxonomy (NCBI): domain Bacteria; kingdom Pseudomonadati; phylum Pseudomonadota; class Alphaproteobacteria; order Hyphomicrobiales; family Phyllobacteriaceae; genus Phyllobacterium; species Phyllobacterium sp. 0TCS1.6A. The sequence goes on along the minus strand of NZ_JAPMAB010000004.1, from coordinate 272,018 downwards.
CGCGCGGCAAGGCAAGCGTGACAAAACGCGAGTCGTCGCTCTCGCGCATCGAGCGCCATTTGGCATATTCCACCGTCTCGAAAATCTTCTCCAGATCGCGCGGCCGGGCAAGGTCGCGGTAATCTTCGAAGCCGAACATGCGCGGACTGGCTGCGGATATGAATGGGGCGAAGGCGGCCGCCGCAATCGACGAGATGCCTTGAAGCAGCTGTACTTCCTCGAACGAATTGTCGAACTCATAGTCGCCGACAAGCGCGCCCATCGGCTCACCGCCGGGCGTGCCGAACTCGTCCTCGTAGATCGACTTGAACAGGCGCGACTGATCGAATTCGACCGCCTTGGAAAGATCCTTCGACAGTTCGCGCTTGGAGGCATTGAGCACGCGAATCTTCAGGTTCACGCTCGTTTCGGTATTCTTCACAAGGTAGTGCAGGCCGCGCCAGGTGCCTTCGAGTTTGGTGAATTCGGGCGACTGCATGATGGCCGCCAGCTGGCGCGAAATCGTCTTGTCCAGCTCGGCGATCGCGTTGTTGAGCGTGACGGTCAAATTGCGATCATAGACGACCGTGCCCTTCAGTGCCTGGTCGGTCAGCGTGCGCAGCAGATGCTGTGCACGGTCCGGTTCGGTCTGGCGTGTCGCGGCCACGACCTTGGAGAGAAGGTTTTCCTCTTGCTCGAGTTCAATACCAGCTTCCGGCTTCAGTTGCGTCTTGGCGCTCATCACCCGATCCTTCCCGTTGCTGCGTTCAATTTTTCGGGTCGCGACCGTCGCGACCATCGAGTTCACCGACCAGTTTCTTCAGGTCGCTTTCATTTTGCAGAATGTTTTCGAGCATATTTTCCAGATCCTCGGACCGATCTGCCTTGCTCATCAGGTCGCGGAGCTGGTTGCGGGCGTCCAGCAATGCCTTCAGAGCCGGCACCTGGCTGACGACTGCGCCGGGCTCGAAATCTTCCATGCTTTCGAACTTGAGCGAAACAGCCAGATCCGTTCCATCATCCTGGAGCGTATTCTTGACGGCAATGTTGAGACCGGGTGTCATCCGGCGCATGACGTCGTCGAAATTGTCGCGATCGATCTGCACGAATTTGCGCTCCCCGAAAGGCTTGAGGGGCTGCGTGGGATCGCCTGAAAAGTCACCGAGGACACCGACGACGAATGGCAGTTCCTTCACCACCATTGCGCCTTCGGTCTCGACTTCATACTTGATATGGACTCGCGGCTTGCGAACCCTCTCCAGCTTTTCATGAACACTTGCCATCAAACTCTCCTTCGTGCGCCTAGCGCGATTGTTGGTCCACGTTGCAATAGCCGGTCCTGGCCGACCGGTCCCGCACGGCCGGCGTGAACGCGCCGGTCAATTCCCTTTATTCTCGACGTCGGGTTGAATTCCCGCAGCCGTCATGACAGCCATCCGCACCTGCGGTTCCGGCAACAATTCGGTTAAAAGCTCGGAGAAATCCATGCGGCCGCGCCGCACCAATGTCTCGATCGACATGGAAATGGGCGAATGCGGTTCGGTGACGCGAAAATAGCGCGCGACCGAAAGCAGAACCTCGAATGCCTCTTCCCTCGTGCCGATGGCAACCGCCCGGGCGGAGATCGGCGCAGCTGCCAAAGCCGCGCTGCCATTGCCGTCGGCAATATGCTCTTCCTGTACGGCATCGACCGGTACATCAACGGTGATGCCGCCAAGTACACGGATCGCCGATGCCGCCTCGGCAAGAACATTGCGGGTGTTGGAACTCGGCGGCGCCGTGTCGCCACAGCGACGATCGAGGACCGACACGAGATTGTCGAAGGCGGCCATACATTCATTCAAGATGCCGAGATGGGCTGACATCGCCGCGACGCCCGCCTCGCTCGCGGCCTCATAGAGCGCGTTGCGGCGCCCGGTCTCATTGGCTCGCTGCGCCAGCTGATAATCCCAGAGCGTGTGCTGGCCAAACGGCACGTTCGGCACCAGGGGAGACAGGCGGATTGCCGGGATCAGGGCCCCCTCCCCGCTTATCCCGTTGAGCCCGGCAAGGGGCGCGAGCTTTTCCGCGACATCGTCGTGGCCGATGGAGTGGAGTTCGTCCCAGTAATTGTCCAGCAGCGAGGCAGTTGCGGCAAAAACATCCTTCAACCCTTCAAACCCCCGAAGCCGAAGTTGCGCCTCTGCCAGCCACGCCAGAATTTCGATATCCTTGCTCTGCGAAACAAGGATCTGCAAACCGAGATCATTGACCTCGTGCCAGGATTGCGTGAGACGCACCGGTTCGCCCGGCGCAATGCTTCTTTCCGCGCTGCGTGCCGAGTTACGGGCATCCTTGATCGTGAAGTACAATTCCTTGAATTGCGGGCTTACGCGAATGTCTTCTCCGCATGGAAGACCTGGTCCCAATGGAGAGATGATCTCGCTGACATTCAACTGCACAACAGCCCCAAACTAAATCCACCTAGGTCCTTATTGTGTTGCCGCGTCACGGCCTTGTCAATATTTTATAACACCCTAGTTGTATTTTTTAATAACACCCTAGTTGTATTTTCTGGAGGGCCGAGGTAGACAACGGTCGAGGAACAGGGGGCTTTTGCCAGTGCAGAATATCGATCTCAACCGCCTGATCCGAACGCTGCAACCTGATTTGCGCGTCGGTCTTGAGGCAGCTGCCGGCATTGCTGCACGCAATGCACACGCCTCGGTGGAGATCGCGCACTGGTTGTACGCCTTGCTCGACATCGCGTCCGTAGCACCCGGCTTCGAGCGGGCGGGCGTGCCTCCCGAGGCACTGCGCCAGGAATTGGGCCTCGCCATCGCGGACATGGCTCGCGAGGACGGAACGCAGCTGACATTGTCCCAGAACGTGCTCACGCTCGCACGCGAGGCATGGCTGATTGCTTCGCTCCAATATGGCCGCACACAGGTCATGCTCGGCGATTTGCTGATGGCGCTCTCAACGGAACAGTCCGTGCGGATCGTCGCCCGCTCCATCGCGCCGTCGCTGCGCGACATCAATCTGAAATCGATCGAGGAAGAGCTGAGTTCCGCGGTGTTGGACGACACCGAACCGGCGTCATTTTCCAGCTCCGAGGCCGGTGCTGCCTCGCACGGCAATGAGTTCCTGCGGCTCTACACTCAGGACATGACGGCCGACGCCCGCGCAGGCCGTATCGATCCCGTGATAGGGCGCGAACGTGAATTGCGGCAGGTCATCGATGTCCTGATGCGTCGCCGGCAGAACAATCCGATCCTCGTCGGCGAGGCCGGGGTCGGCAAGACAGCCATCGCAGAGGCGCTCGCCATCGAAATTGCAGCCGGCGCTGTTCCCGACATGCTCAAGCAGGTTCGATTGCTTTCGCTCGATCTCAGCCTGCTGCAGGCGGGGGCTGGCGTGAAAGGCGAGTTCGAACGCAGGCTCCACGGTGTCGTCGATGCGGTGAAGGCCTCTGCCTTTCCCATTATCCTGTTCATCGATGAGGCTCATAGCTTGATCGGCGCTGGCGGACAGGCCGGACAGGGCGATGCTGCCAACATCCTGAAACCTTCCCTGGCGCGTGGCGAGTTGCGTACGATAGCGGCGACCACCTGGAGCGAATACAAACGCTTCATCGAAAAGGATGCCGCCCTCACCCGCCGCTTCCAGACGGTCAAGGTGGACGAACCCGATGAAGAAACCGCCATCCGCATGCTTCGCGGTGTCGCCGGCGCGTTCAAGACACATCACAAGGTTCGTATTCGCGACGAGGCGCTTGCCGCAGCCGTGCGATTGTCGGCGCGCTACATACCGGCGCGGCAGCTGCCCGACAAGGCGATCAGCCTGATCGACACCGCCGCCGCGGCCGTCTCGCTTGGTCGCCAGACCGTCCCCGAGGCACTGACGTCGTTGCGCAAGGAACACGATCTGCTCAGAACCGAGACGGCGTGGCTCGAAAACGAGCCCCAAACAAGCGAAATTCAGGAGCGACGCGCTCAGATCGAAGCGAAATCGACGCAACTGGCCGTCGAAATCGATGTCCTGGAAAAGAAATTCGACGAGGAACGTCGCCTTGTTCGCGAGGCCGACCGATTGGAAGCGGTCTTCTCGCCCGACGAGGCAATTGAACCGCAGGGGTCTGCGACGGGCGAAGCGGACGAAAGCAACGTGGCCCAGTTTCCAGGGCATGGGACCACGCCGGACAATGCCCGCATTGCCTTCGCTGCAACCGAGCGCAATCTTCAACGCGTCGCCGGTGAAACCCCGCTGATGCCGCGTGCCGTCGACAAGGAGGTTATCGCGAGCCTCGTTGCCCGCTGGACCGGCATTCCGGTCGGCAAATTGCTTTCCGATCAGGTCGAGACGGTCAAATCGCTGGATGCGCGCCTCAAGCAGCGCGTCGTCGGGCAGGAAGCGGCCATCGAGCGTATCGCCTCAGCCATGCGTGCGGCGCGCGCGGGATTGTCCGACCCGCGCCGACCATCGGCAGTCTTCCTGCTTGTCGGCATGTCTGGCACCGGCAAGACGGAAACAGCGCTTTCCCTCGCCGATCTGCTTTATGGCGGCAGCCAGTACCTGACGACGATCAACATGTCGGAGTTCAAGGAAGAGCACAAGATATCGATGCTCCTTGGTTCTCCGCCCGGCTATGTCGGTTATGGCGAGGGCGGGGTTCTCACCGAGGCCGTTCGCCGTCGGCCCTATGGCGTGCTTCTGCTCGATGAAATCGACAAGGCGCATACCGGCGTACAGGAAATTTTCTATCAGGTCTTCGACAAGGGAACGTTGCGAGACGGCGAAGGCCGCGACATAGACTTCAAGAACACTACGATCGTCATGACAGCCAATACCGGCTCGGAACTGCTGGCCGCGCTGGCGGCCGATCCTGATACCATGCCGGACGCGGCAGCACTCGAGACACTCCTGCTGCCGGAACTGCAAAAACACTTCAAACCTGCATTCCTTGGCCGCACGGTCGTTCTGCCATTCATGCCGCTTGGCAAGGACGCCCTGTCGGATATCGTCGATATTCAGATCGATCGCATCCGCGACCGCGTCAACGCCAGCTATGGCACGAAGGTAGGCTTGTCACCTGACGCGCGCGCGGCGCTGATAGCGCGAGCCGTGTCCAGCGAGATGGGCGCGCGCGCCATCGAATCCATGATCGCCCGCGATCTTCTTCCGACGCTTTCGACGTTCTTCCTCGACGCCGTGGCCGAGGGCCGGAAGATCGCGACAATCACGATCGGCTATGACGACCACCGCTTCAGCATCGATGCCGACCCTGCGGTCGGCATGAAGGAATTCGCCGGGTTGGACGACCAGCTGGCGGATAGAGCAGCCCCGAATGGAGGCAAAAACCATTCGGATGCGGCAACGACCCGAAAGGCAAAGGTGCCTTGATACCACTCAGGAAAAAATCAACCACCAACAGGAGAGACCACAACCGTGCCGATTTACCTTCAGATTGATGGCATCCAGGGGGACGCCACCCAGGAACAGCACCGCAAGTGGATGGACATCGAAGCGATCCACTGGAATGTTTCGCGCAATATGAACACGTCGGCCGGTTCGGCCGCCAACCGCGAAGCTTCCGAGCCCACCGTTTCGGAAGTCATATTGACCAAGGTCAGCGATTCTTCCTCGACCAAGCTTTTCCAGGAGGCCTGCTCGGGCCGCACCGGCAAGCGCGCGGTCATTCATCTGGTCACCACCGGCAATCCCGGCGAGACCTATATCGAATATTCGCTGACCAATACGCTGCTTGCCAGCTACTCGATTGATTCCAACGGCGACCGCCCGGTCGAAACAATCAAGCTGAACTTCACCAAGCTGGAAGTGAAATACACGCCGTTCGACGAGAACCAGTCGCCGCAGTCGCCGCTGATCGCATCTTACGATCTCGCGACAACCAAAGCGGCCTGAGGCCGATCATTCCAAGACCAGGTGCCGCGGCTGCGCGGCATCTTGTTCGCCTTTCCGCCAACCCGGCGGATCGGCGACCGTTGAAGAATGAACCCGTTTTCCGCAGGGAGCCGTCATGCCTAATTTCAATGTCACAACGTCGCAATTTCGCGTCCGACCGGTCAGCCAGAACGAACTGCCGCCGGTACAGAGCATGCGCCGCGGTCCTAGCCTCGAATATCTGACCTATGCCAATGGTCCGCGCCAATACAACAGCCGGATGGCCGCGGGCGCGGGCGTCGCTGCTGCGGTTTCCTATATCGCCGGCGGTATCAATGAAGCCTCGCTCAGTGTGTGGCTGAAGAACTGGCTGAAGGCCAATCAAGGCAAGATCAATCAGCAACTGCTGCGCAACCAGCATTCCGTCTTTGTCGTGCAGGTCAATTATGCCGTCGCCAATTCGTTCGGCAATCAGATGTTCCTGTCGCGCGATATCCATCTGCTCGGCACGGTTCCAACGACAAAGGACGTCGGCACAATCCTGACGCCCGATGTTCTTTATGGACCGCAAGCGGATGCAATCCCCAATTACGCGACGAAATTCCAATATGCCTATCTGGTGGGCGAGCGCCTCTGATCGAGATGACGGGGCCTCGCTTGCATGGATTGACGACAAGCCTTGGAGCGATTCCGATACCGCGGACTACGAGAAAAACACCAAGCTCATCATACCCGATCAGCTTCGCCTTGCCGATGTCATCGGCCTATTGGAGCGGAGATCGTCAAACTGCAGGAGGATAAAAGCCATCTTGGTCGTTGGGCGGCATTTTTTGTGAACGGCATTTCGCAACGACTCGTGCTCGGGGAGCGATGAATTGAGTCCCATCTTCGCGAGATGTGCATCGACCGCTCTGCGGGCCAGGAAAAATGACAGGCGCCATCTCGTCATGATTTCCCGATGAATGCCTTCCGCCCGCGCCCAGCACGCTCGTTTTTTTGCCGCATCCGCGCTTTTCTCCAAGTCATCGAGGCATGATTGCAGCCTGTCGAAGAGAACGATGAGCGGCCTGATCTTCGCTCTGAAAACCGCATCGGCTCCCGTGAACAATCCTGTATTTGCCTCGGGATCGAAAAGTGTCCAGTCGGGCATTGGCTATGCGCACCTCGATCGCTGCTTTTTCCGGGAAGCTGCCATCGCCGGAAACTCCAGCGATCTCATCAGCATGTCGATTTCGGATTTATCCGGTTCTTCCTCGTGCAGGAACGATCGCACATGTCTTGCCTTCGCCGCAACGTCTTCCATCGTTTTGACCGGGTGGCTGAAAAAGGCGGCGCGCGCGTGCTGCTCGGCAATTTCGGCTGCGAGCAGGCGTTGCTCCAGTTTCGAGCACTCCTCTCCAGCCAGGCTTGCTTCCTCACAGCGCTCGATCAGCGATTCGTGTTGCTTCAGTGCGGTCTTGTGGCGTCGGATGACCTCCAGCATCGATTGCTGCCCGTCAGCAACCTTAGTGCCAATCCTGTTTGTGGCGACAAGCGCTAATGACATGCTTTTCCTCACCCTGCAGATTTTCTCATTGTCTCGCGACAGTAATTCGAAGAGATTATGTGAAACAGGGACAGTGCTGTCCCTGTTTGACTTCGCATCGCCGAGCACTTCCATTTGGATGGTGCAGGCTATACGGTTCGGTATCGGCAATATGAGCTCAGCGATGTTGGGAACTCAGTCAAAACATGTGCAGAACGTGCTGATTATCGAGGATCAGCATTTGATGAGGACCATTCTCGTCGATGAATTGAAGGGCGCATTGACAACATGTTTTGTCCAGGGCGCCGCCAACATGTCCCAGGCCATGGATATGCTGGAAACTAATCTCTTCGATCTAGTCATTATCGATCCCGGCCTGCCAGGATTTGACCCTCGATCGCAATCCGACCGCCTCGCGGTTGTGCAGACCATCATCGAAATGTCACCGAATGCCATTCACTTTGTCATTACGGGCTCCGATTCTGACGAGGAATGGCGGGCTATGCAGAAACTTGGCGTATCCGCATACCTTGCCAAGAACCACATCCGGCCTGGATCAATGATCGAGGTCCTGGACGATTTTGCCAATGAGGGTTTGAGCGTGCGATTTGCCGACGAGGCAATGGCACCTCCGGAATTCGTCTATTCCGGACTGACGCCTCGCGAACAGGAACTTATCAACTGGATGCGACAACGTCCGGAAGGCAAGAGCCGGCGCCAGATTTATGAGGAACTCGGCCATCGCATAGGCATTGATCCCGATTCTGCGGAAAAATACTATAAACGCGCCCGTGCGAAGCTCTTGAAGACCGGAATATTGCCGAAAGGATTATGATGAAGAACACGCTCCATTTGCACGGTATAGACGTCCCGATCATGCCCGACGAAGTGTCCGACATCATATGGTCGGCGCTGCGTGATGGCAGCTACGAAGCAAAAGAAGCACGATGGGCGGTGAAGGCCGCACGGCCCAAGGACCGTATTCTTGAACTCGGCAGTGGCATTGGCGTGATCACGTCCCTGTTGGCGGCAGTCGACGGCACGCAGGTCATGGCGTTCGAGGCCAACCCGCATACCGTCACGCTGGCCGAAAAAGTCATCAGGGCGAACAACCGCAACAATGTGGAATTGAGACAGGGCTTGCTGACAGCCGGCCCGCCGCAAGATTTCACCTTCTATGTGCGGGAAGATTTGTGGATGTCGTCACTGCTTGAGCATCAGGGCCCCTATCTCAAGACCATCAAGATTCAATCCACGAATATTGACGAGTTCATCCGTCAGGCGAATATCGACCTTATCGTCATGGATATCGAGGGTGCAGAGCTGGATTTGCTCAAGGGCGCCGAGTTGCCAGGCGTCGAGAGGGTCTTTCTGGAGTTCCATGACCATCTTTATGGTCTGGAAGGCATCCGGCATCTCACGAGCGCCATGGCAGACAAAGGATTTGCCTATGATCCGCGGGGGTCGAGCGGCCCTTGCGTGCTTTTTTCCCGCAATACGGATCCACGCAGCTATGAGGCGGAGGACATCCATGCGGCTGCCTAGATTTCTTCCGGCCGCGCTTTGCATTGTTGCGCTCACCGCCATTCCGGCCCTTGCGGCAGGGACCGATCCGGCGGAAGTCCATATCGAACGTCAGCCCGGGGAACCATCGGTCTCGTATTCTCTTGAGCAGCTGCGGCAGGATTTTCCGCAACATATGATCGAAACGGCCACGCCATGGAGCAAGAGTGGCGAAAAGTTCCAATATCGGGGGCCACGCCTCAAGGACATCATCGCAAAGAACGGCATAGACGGTCGCGCCGCCGTCGAGGTGACCGCTTTCGACAATTACATCACCAAGATAACAAACGAGGAGATCGGCACATACTCGCCCATACTGGCCGTGGAGAGAGCCTGTACCGAAGCGGACAGATCAAGCGATGGTTGCAGTTCCGGCCAGGACTACAAGCCGCTCTCGCTGGATGATGGCGGGCCCTATTACATTATCTGGCCATTGGAACAGCTCCCGAAGGCCTATGTACCCGGTCGCAACTCGATCTGGGTCTGGTTTGTCGTCAAGATGCGGGCGGCCGACTAGACATGAACTGGCGGAAATACATCACCGCGGCCCTTTACGGAGCGCTACTGCTCGGTGCTGGCTTTTGTCTCTTGTCGTTCCTGCGCGCCGACAATTACCGCGTGCAGACAGACGAGATCATGAGCCAGACCTTCGAGATTCAGGATCGGGCGTCACAGGCCCGGGAAAAACTCGCCAATATCAAAGGGTATCTGATCGTTGCAGTAGCAACGCAACAACCCCAGCCGCGGCTCCTGGCGGAAACCATGCTGCTGTCCTTCAATCTGAAGGCCTTGGCGAAGTTGGACTACGTCGATCGCTTCCTCGATGTTCCCGAACTGGATGTATTGCACCGTACCGTCGCCGCCATCGAAACTTCGCTCTTGCCGCATATCAGGGCGAACGATCAGCTAAAAGAGGCGCTTGAATCGATCCCGACGTTCGAAGCCGATATTTTCCGCATTTCCGGCGCTACGCTGGCGCACAGCCTGACATTGCGAGCCACGGCAGCCATCGAGGCGAATGCGATGCGAAACAAGCTTCTTTTCGCCTGCGCTCTTCTCGTCCTGGGAGTTGCGTTTCTTTTGATTTTTCAAAGGAGCCTGCTTGCCCGGCGCAAGGACGAGCACGTCCGGTCCTTTGCGTCCCTGTTCGCACATATGACCCGTTCGCGCATCGCGGCATTGCGGCTGTTTCTCGATTATCTTGCCGAAGACCGGCTTCCTTCCCCCGGATCCGTCGAGGCGGCGCGCAGCACGATCGCGGAACTGGACAGTATCAATGAAGGCATGATGACGATGGGGCATGCGAAAGTCGGATCCAAGACGACCACCCTTGGGGAATTGCTCGTAGATATCGAAAAAAACTGCCCGCTCGAACTGCAAATGGAAATCGACGAGGAAGCGAACGCAGCTGTCGTCCCCGCCTCGCAATTTCACCTGCTCATCGATGAACTCGTGGGTAACGCCGTCAATGCGGTTGCTGGATCGAATGACCCCCGGATTACGATCAAGGCAGAGTTAAAGCGCCGCCTCTGGCGCCGCACTCAGCTGATTACCACGGTATCCGACAATGGAGTCGGCATGACGTCGTCGTTTCTTGTCAGGGCCCATGAGCCGTTTTTTTCGACGAAAGCCGGTGTTCATGTCGGTCTCGGGCTCACAAACTGCGTCAGTCTGGTAAAAACCATGGCAGGAAAACTCAAGATCACTTCGGCAGCCGGTCTAGGGACGACGGTCCGCATAACCTATGTACTGAGGTGACGAGCCCAAGCGGCCGCTATGTGGTGCTTTCGTCGGGATTCTTAAGCTGGGTAAAGGCACCCTTCGGCATTTCAGTGGAATCATCGGCCCTGAGACCAATGAGATCGACCACCGTCACGTCCAATTCCCGGCAGAAAGAATATAACAGGCTCAGGGAAATATTCGCCTGACCACGCATGATCTTTGTCATGTAGGTATTGGAGACGCCGACATGTTTTGCCAGATCCTTCAGCTTGAACAGACGGTTCCTCCGCATTTCATTCAAGACGGCTGCCAGCCGCGTCTGAAAAATAGCCAACTCAACACTTTGTTCGAGTTGCCCCTTGTATCTAGGCATCTATTTTCCTTCTTTGTCCGACACGCACTTCGGTTTATTTCACCAGAGTCATGATTCGTGAAATGATGACTCTTTCCCGGCCGAAAAGAAAGCGCGGCAACAATCAAGCCGCCATATTTACCCAGCCAACAATTTTGACGAGTTGCCGCGGATTGAATCGCGAAAAGCAGAGAGCTTGTGGACAGTTGAGGATCAAGTGCTACCGCATCGGCATTGTCGGCAACCGCAATCGCGTTCAGGATTGCAGCGGCCCCAAGGGTCGGTTCAAGGGTCGGTTCATGCCGTATGAGAACTGATATATTCGCTCGCCACCCAGCCTGTGGCCGGAGCGCCATCCTGCCCGACACCTTCGACCGGAGTCCAGCGCCTGCCGTCTGCGTCTGTCTCCACTTCGCCGATCTGGTCAAGAACGGTGCCGGGCGAGAAAGCGGTCACAATCATAGCGTCGGCATCGGGCTCCGACCTCAGATTGAGCCCAATCGCGGGCTCCACCATGAACTGCGAATAGGTTGGAGCCGGCTCCGGCCGCATTTGCGGCCCGCCCATTTCCCAAGGCTGCGTCAGGTTCGGGTCGGAGGGCGCAGGCGTGGAACTGTCGGCGACTGGCGGCAGCGGTACGGGATCAGCGGACGGCGCCAAGATTGTGGACGGGCCTGGCGCCTCGGTTGGCAAATCCGGCTCGTCGGCGTTCTGCGGATCGTCCTTCGTGAGCAGGGTGGTCACAACGCCCCCAGCCCCCACAAGACCGACGAAGCCAGCGGCAAATTTCGAACGATCCCAACGTTTGTTGCTGGCTTCGAGCTGGTCGGCACCCTGTTTGTCGGTCGGGTGCGGCATATTCCAGACACGTTCTGTACGGATGCCCCGGATGATGCTCTCGGTGTTCGCCAGACTGATCAACGCGCCGGCCCCGAAGGCCACTGGATTGTCCGGATTGTTCACCATGATGCTCACGCCGACGCCGACGGCGGCCGGATCGGTAACACGGGTCGACCATGTGCGTAACATGGTCTGGCCGGTGACAGACCGGATCATGCCCTTGGGCGAATTGAGAAAATTGGTCGCCAGCGATGGCGCCGATGCTGCCGGGTTTTGCAAGCCCGCTTGGCCCGTTGCCAGGTAGCTGGCACCAGCGACGCCGTTCAGAATACGTCCCAGCATCGTATTGTCGTAAGTGGCATTCTTGAACATGCCCTGGGCGGCCGTGACACTGCCTCGCACGAGGAGACCGGCAGCAGCCACCGGCGCACTCAACTCGGGAGGAAGCGTTGCATGGACGAGGCCGATACCCGCCGTCGTGCCGGTGGCGAAGCTGGCGAAGTAACCCAGTTCCCGCTTTTTCGCCGCCTTCAACGTGTCGCGGAACAATTGTGCCTGCTCGTTGGTAAGACTCCCATTGCGCGACTTGAGCAGCGCCTTCTGTTCCCGGGCGCTGAGCGTGGCCTTCTGCGTCTCCGTAAGTGTGTTCTTGTTGGTATTGCGCAGCGACAATACCTGTTCGGTGCTGAGTGCCGCGCGCTGCCTCGGCGTCATCCAGGTGAACTGCTCGGCGCTGAACTTTCGTATATGATCCGCACGCATGCGCCCAAGCTGCACAGGATCGATTGCCGCGACCTGTTCAGGCGACAGCGACCGTATCTGTTCAAAGCTCAATGCCTTCAGCTTATCGGCCGAATAGTCGCTGATATACTGGACGTCCTGGCGGCCGATCGCATCCGGATGGATCTTCGAAAGCGCCTTGTCGGGGATTCGCGCGTAATGATCCTCGCTGACCAGGACGAGCTGCTCGCTGGTCAGGGCCTTGCCCTGCGCCTCGTTGAGACTGCTCCATTGATCATCGCTGAACCGGCTCAACTGTCCGGCGCTCATCGCCTTGATCTGGTCGACGCTCAAGCGCTCGACCTGTCGCGGCGAAAGCGCTTCGATCTGGGCCGTATTCCATTGAGCGACGCCCGCGGGATCGAGCTTGCCTATCTTGCCGGGAGCGATCCCTTCAAGGCCCTCAGGGGAAAGCATGGCGACTTGTTCCGCAGTGAGCGCCCGCAGCTGTTTGCTGTCCAGCGCCTTAAGCTGGTCGGGCGACAATGAAATGTCCTCATCGTGCCCCCCCGGCGCTTCGTTGCCTGCTGCAACATCGACCGCGCCATCCGTCCCGCTCTCCGGCGCCGTGGCCGCATTCGGTTCAGCCGCCGGCTCGAGCGCGGCCAATGGCGGGGAGGCTTCTATCGCAAGGTATCCTTCCGGCGCATCCGCGACCGGTGTCACCTTTTGCGTCGCCGCAGGTTGGGTTTCCGAGCGGCCCGGCAGACGCGCATCACCCAGGGCAACGACGACAGGCCCATCGGCATCCGTGATCAGCACGCCAAGCTTGCCGCTGTTACGCAGGGCCGATGCTGTCGGCACGACCCCGTCCGCCCCTGGCCGATACACATAGTTCGGATTAAGGCGGATCATGTCGGATGAACCCCGACCGAGCGACGGATCCAGCCTGGCCGCGATCAGGTTGTTGTCGGGACCGGGCACATATGTTGATCCATCCACAAGTGGAGGAACGCGCCCGTAAATATTGGCAGGTATGCGGGCCGCATTGAGCGCTGTCAGCAAGGCCGGGCTTGGAGGGGCGTCGATGAAAATCCAGCGTGGCAGATAATCCGAACGCGTATCGCGAAGCGCGATATCCGCATTGATCTGTTCCTGGATATGACTGCTGAGCGGCACCTCCTGGCGCTCGTTCCCGTTGCCCCGATTTGCCCAAAGCCGCCAGTTCTTGACTTCAAGCGCCTGGATGATCTGCGTCCAGCGGTTTTCTACCGCCGCGTCGACATCCCGGCGGGAGCGAACTTTCAGGCCTGTATTCTGTGGCACGGCGAAGCTCGCATCAGTGCCATCGAGAATGTTGTGTTCCGACGAATTGTGGAGTCGTCTTATATAGGTCTCGGCTGCCGCACCACGCTCTGCGGTAGACATATGGAATAGCTGATCCAGCGTAAACTCGTTGACGGGCGCTGCCTCGATTGCGAGACGGTTGGGTGCGGCATCAATTGCAGGCTGGCCTGTCGACGCACTGCCGGGTGCATCCTCCTCCACGACGATGATCGGTTCGGACTCGTCGCCGCCCCGGCCACTGCCGCCGGCATCTATCGTTTCTCCTGCGATGAGAGATCCGTCCGCGCCCAGATCGACCACCTCCCCGGTTGGGTGGTAGCCTCCATCCGGTCCCAGTTCATGGACGGCCGCTGGTCGCACCATTGCAGGATCAAGGGCCGGAGCACCTGCCCCTTGCGCAGCCTCTGGTACCGGCAGCAAAAGCCTATCGGGCACAAGTGCCTCAGGTACTCCCCGGGACGCCTCACCTGATGGCGCCGTGGTTCCGGGCGCCCCGGTACTGCCAGGAACGCTACTGCCAGGAACCACGCGAAGGCCGCGTATACCCATGCCCGTTCCCAGCACACCGACGCCAAGATTGGCCAGAGCGCCGGCGAGCTCCAGCCCGCTCATCTCGCCGCCATTGACGGCAAGATCGTAACCCGAAACAACGAGCGCCGGTGTGCCGGATGCCAGCGAAGCAACGTCGGCGCCATAGGCGATACGATTTGTCATCGCTCCCGAACCCATGAAACCCGCGACATCGTCCGCATAGGCGCTGTTCCTGCCAACCGCACCAATGCTTGCCATTGCGGCCGTACCACCCGGCAGGCCCGCGCGCACCATACCAATGGTACGCAGAACCCCCGAGGCCCCGGGCAGAACAGCGGTCGTCGCACCGACCATGTTCATGACGGACTGAGTATCGTTCCACTCGCCGCCATGCGAGATATGCTCATATTGATTGGCGACCGCCCGGCCTCCAAGATAGAAGCCGCCGGCAATAGCGATGGGTGCCGCAACGACGTTGACGCCCGGAATGAACGAACCGACAGTGGCAACGGTGGTAATCACGCCGACTGCTGGATCGACCGTCGATTCCAGGAACGACATGTTCCGGGCCTGCCCGGCATCGATATTGACCTGGCCGTCTTCACCAGCCGTCATATCGAAATTCTCGGCGAAAACGATCTGGCCTTCTTCGCTGAACTGGTCGTTGTGGTCCTGGAAATCCTCGACACTGGTAAATGTCTTGCCGGTGATGTCGATGTAGACCGTCTCGCCATCACTATTGTGCACGGCGAACAGCATCGTTTGCGTCGTGCCGTTCCTGTCGACATGGAATATCGGCGACATTGCGAGTTCCGGATTCTCGCCGCCCTCCTCCTGGATCGCCTCCGTTACCGAGTCGATGATCTCGGCATGCTGCTCATCTTCCGGGTCGAGTCCGAGGGCATCGGCCACGGTCTGATCCAGGTCGCCGCTGCTGACCGGATTGAAGGAGCCATCATAACCCTGCTCGTGGAATGCCTGAAACTGATGCTGGAAATTTGCGGCGAGGGCATTCCCCTCGTCGCCTGTCAGCGCCTCATAATCGGCGTTGTCGGCTGCGTAATAATTATACGGGTTGCTGGCGTCGTCGCGGTGCCTTCCCGCCCAGCCATTCAGATAGTCTTGATAACCCTGCAAGGAACCGATCTGCGTCTCGGACTCCTGTATCTGCAGAGCAACAAGGGCGAGCTCCGGCGCGACCCAGCGTTCTTCCGTTTCGCCGTCGCCATCCACGTCAAGCGCGAGCCTGATCGGCGCGCCAGCCTCGATCACGCCATCCCAGTTTCCCGCCTCGATCTGTTCCTTGGCCTCGGGGGTGACAAGAATGTCCTGCCCGGCGACTTCCACTGTCACCGGCTCGATCCCGTCCGGGAAAGCACCTTCGGGAAGCTCTGCGGTACCCGGGCCGTGTTCGGTGAGCAGCGTGTCGTAGGCCGTATTAAGGTCAGTCAGGTCTGTCTGATATTGTTCTATGGTTGCATCGAGTTGGCCTGCCTGCAATTCACCCCATCTGGCAGCAGCATTCTCGCGGGCTGTTATGAAGCTGCCCCCATGGACACCTTCGCCTTGACCGTCAGCATGATGTGCGTTCCACGCATCGTTCAAGTCCGCGTTGATCCAGTCGGGCGGCATCTCGTTCTCGGTACCGAATACGCTCAGGCGGATCGATTGACCGCTCGTGACATTGGCCTGGGCACGGTCAGACCCGTATTCCGCCTCGAATGTCGCCTCATCATAGTAGAGATCCAGCATCCCCTGCCCTTCGGCGGTGGCGTAGACCGTGACATAAGTGGGCGTATCGCCGGAAGTGCTGTTCCATTCGTCAAACATTTGACGCAGCTGCTGCGCGGTTTCCGCTTCGTAATTGCGCAGCTCGCTCTCGGCATCGAGATATTGCGAGTAAGCTTCGGCGAGCTCTGCCCTTGTAGCAAACCCCTCCTGCATATCGAGCAGCGCTTGATGTTCAGGGCTGTTCGCATCGATGCCGGCCGCCTCATTGCGCATGACGGCCAGATCGATCGACCCCCGATCGCCCTGGGCAATCAACTGATTATACCGGCCGAAGAGCGCCTCCGTATCCGCTACCTGGGCCCGATAATTGGCGTATTCCTCATTCTGATAGGCATCGGTCCAGGTTTGGGTGCCTTCGACTTGATCCAGATTGTCAGCGCCCGGCGCTTCGACCGGCGTCGTCGTGCTCAGCACATTGTTCGCTTCAATCGCTTCATCGAGAACAGAATTGGCTTCCTCATAGAGGCCTGCTACCTCCGATGCCTCATCCCGAATTGCCTCTGCCTCGTCCAGACGCGCCTGCGCATCCTCGGCTGTCATGTCGGGCCGTCCCAGGGTCACCTCATAGCCGTGCGGATTGAGTCTCTCGTTCAGGAGGTCCTCGGCGCCGTCCCGCGCCTCATTATAGGCTGGATCGAGTGCATAGACATCGGCCTGCGCGCCGCCAACGTCGATCATGCTGGACAATTCGCCGAGTTTGGACATCGCGGCCGCGTCATCGGTCAGCGCATCCGCGACTTCCGGCGCAACCCAGCGGTAAGTCCCTTGCCAGTCGATGGGCACCCAGTTGCCGGGCACGTCCTCGGGGCGCTCGCCAACGGGGTCGGGAACGCCATCCTCATCGACCGAAGGTTGGGCCACGACCCCCGATCCGTATTCGTCGACGGCGGCTCTCGTATTCGCCGATACGAGACCAAGGCCTTCGACTTCCTGCAAATCGAGGTCCTGCTGGATCTCCAGCGCCGCCTCGCTGGCAAAATATGAGTCAAGCTGGTTGAGCGTAACCTCCGCTTGCATCGCCTCTTCCGGATCGTCGCTGTTGCGATCGACCTCCGTCACGAGCAGAGCCATGTCCGCACCGGCGCTGCCCTCCTCGAACGTGACGCTGTAATTGTCCTCGAGATTATTGACGGTGACTTCGCCGTTCGGGGCGGTCGTGACTTCATACCCGTTGAAGGTAACTGCAACCGTCGTCTCGACCGGATCGTTCACCATCACGATTTCGCCGGGATTGATGAAATCGGGATCGCGCCCCGCGAAGAACCCGGGATTGAGCTCCTGGAGCTCATCGAGCGTCATCCCGTTCGCTTCCGCGATCGCCGTGAGGTTGTCGCCTTCCTCCACCACATATTCGTTCGGCTCACCGTCGCCCTGGATATCGTCGGTCTTCACCGTTTCGCGTCCATCGGCGTCGATGGTTGTGGTGGTCATTATCTGGTTGACGGAATCAAAGACGACCTCTTCGACCTCGCCTGTGCTGGTATTCTCCGTACGGTCCGTGACAACGCCATTGCCGGTTTCGGAATGCGTGGTCACCATGTCGCCATCAGTTGACGTGGTCGTCGTCACATCGTGTTGCCAATCGCGCGTGTAGGCGATTTCCTCGCCCGTGTGGGCGTTGGTCAGCGTCGTGTTCTGCACGTCGCCATTGTCACTGGACGGGTCGGTCGTCTCCACCGTATAGCCGGCGGCCTGCAATTCCGCACGGACCTGTTCGGGCGTAAGCTCGCGGTTCTCGGCAATCTGGTCGATTGACTCGCCCTCGGCCAGGGCGTCCTGGATTGCCTGGGTCGTTTCACCGCCCGGGTCCTGGCTCGAATCGAGGGTAACTGGCTGGCCGCCCGGAACCGTCACCGTCGTGATCGGCACTATCCCGGCTCCGGTTGCATCGGTGCCGTTGACGACCGTTTCGACCGAGGTGCCGTCGGGCATCAAGATGTCCTCGGTGACGGTCCCGTCGCCAAGGTCGTCCTCATAGATCGTGGACGTCTGCCCGGTCTCGGCGTCATAGCTCGTGCTCATCGCCCGGCCACTGCCGTCGCGCATCGGCGTTTCGTCGACAGGTTCTCCGTCCGCGCCCGTTAATTCGGTGTGATAGGCATCATGCTGGTAATCGTAATACTCGCTGACCGTTTCGCCGTTCGCCAGTGTGATGGCGGTGGTTTGGACGTCCCCATTGTCACTGGTCGGCGCGTTTTCGTCGACGGTCATGCCGCCTGATTCCAGCGTATCGAGTATCTGCTGACGCGTCAGGCCGCGATCTTCGGCAATCTGGTCGATGCTCTGTCCGGACGTCATCTGGTCGACGATGGCGGAAGCTTCCGTTTCGTCTGCTTCTTCCGCCGATACCGGCACGTTGTTCGTCGGAATATATGGCGGCGGCGTGTCGTTTTCCTGCGGCACGGTGATGCCATTGAGAAGGAAGTCCGCCGGATTGATGCCTGACGTCAAGGCGAGAGGTGCCGTACTTGTCTGCTGGCCGAAGGGCAGCGTCTGCGAGGCATTCCTGCTGGCTGGAGTTGTCTGCTGGCGGGCAGGCGCGGTAGTGAAGACAGACTGTGGAGCGGCGGGTGCCGGAGAGGGCGACGGCGACTTGGTCACCGCCTTTGCCGCTGTCTTGGCGGCCGTCACGGCGGCAGACCATGCAACGGCTTCAACAGCAGCGCGGGCGGGATTGGCAATCTTGATCGGACGTTGCATGCAGGATCCGGACTTTTTGCTCAGAGCGTGTTTTCACTCAGCTTCTGCAGCGCTCACCGAAAACGACAGCGAAACTGTGGCTTGGCCTCCAATCATTCGCGCAGCGGCCGGAACCAGCCGCCGACTACCTTGAGAATACGGGAATATCGTACCTATATTGCGTCTTTGTGACAGATATCCCCACGCTTTATTTCACGCTGGGAAGTTTGATGAGTCGATCGCGCAGTTGCAGAAAATCGGAACATACGCTTTCCAGATCGTCGAGGTCGAAACCATCCGCGTGGACGGAGCCTTCTTCAACGAGAAGCTCCCGCAGCCTGCCATGATAGGCCGCTGCCCGACCATGAACGGTCAGTCCCCTGCGCTGTTCGAATGCCTCGTTCCAGGCAATGGCCTCGTCTGCAGTGATACCGCCCGGCAGATCGAGCACGAGTTCGCCGCCTTCAAGCCGAACGGGATAGCCCCCGGGAAGCCCGCTGGGCCCCGGTACGTGTCCGCGCCATTCCTGCCCGCCGATCAGCGCGAGAATGAGCGTTACACCTGACGCGCCTGATATCTCGATTGCAGGCTCCGGTGTCAGCTGACAGTCCTTGAAGGCGGCGAACGGATCTTCGATCTCTTCGTCCTCGATGAAGACGCGCGGCGCCGGGTGTCCGGCCCGCTCCTCGTGGCGCAACCGCCACGGCGCGAGGCATTGATAATGAGCAATGACCCGCAGCTGGCCGGCGGGAAGGTGTGCCCGCTCACCGTCGAACACGTTCGACAGGATCGCGACATTGCCGGTGCCGCACAGGACCTTGTATCCCATGGCGGTGATCATGCCGTTGACGACATCCGGAAACGAGCAATTTATAAGCCTGGTATCGGGCGATTTGTCGCTGATGGCCTTCGCCATCCGTGAGCTGATGAGCGCCTGAAACACCGCCGTGGCGCTCAGGCCACCATCGGCGACGAGATCGCTCCAGCGCGAACCGCGGTCGGAAATCACCGTCGAGGTCTGGATCGATGCCGCCTGCACCACCAGTCGCGGCCGACACAGCGCCAGAAGCGTTTCGCTCGCGCAGGGCTTAAGCAGGTCGATCTGATGCGTTTCGAAACGCGCAGGGGTTCCGAACATCGCGGCGCGTGCATTTCCGGCAGTGCGCAACCAGTCAAGGCGCATCCGGTTGCGTCCGGCGATCATCACGGTGACCGGCGTCTTTGCCGTCGCCGCGATATCCAGCGCGATCCGCCCGGCAAACATGCCGGTGCCCGTGATAAGTACATCATGGCCCATCGATGGCTCTCCCCTGTTCATGGTGCCTTTTTCAATTGGGCGGCATCCCATCGTCCCTCCTGCCCCGTCGGCAGGAGATGTTTCTGGATGCGCTGGCTTGGTGTGCGCTGAAACTCGTTCACGACCTTGACATAGCGCGGCCGCTGATGCGGAGCGAGACGCTCCGCCATCCAGCGCCATAGCTGATCGAGCTCGATCGTGGACTGGTCATGCGTCTGTATGAAAAGGAGTATGTCGTGCTCCCCCACTTCGCCCGGAACGCCGACCATGGCCGAGTCTACGACCTGCGGATGAAGATTGGCCACGGTCTCCACTTCGAATGCCGAGACGTTTTCGCCCTTGCAGCGCACCGAGTCGGTCATGCGCCCAAGGAAGAACAACATGCCGTCATCGTCCCACGAGCCGAGATCACCCGTATGAAACCCGTCCGGCTGCAGGGCCTTGGCCGTTGCCGCGGGGTTTCCGTAGTAGCCTTGCGTGATCGCACCCGGCAGACTGGTGCGCACGACGATCTCGCCTGGGCCTTCTCCGGGCTGCAGGGTACGGCCGTTCTCGTCCTTCAACTCGATCTCGAACCATGGCATGGCGCGCCCGACCGAGCCGACCACGCCATCATTGTTCCACGTCGTCAGGCTCGAACATTCGGTCATGCCGTAGCATTCGCGGATTTGCACAGCGAACCTTTGCTCGAAGGCGCGCCATGCTATCGGGGGGCAGCCGCCGCCCCAGGCGATGCGCACCTTGTGGGCGCGCTCCCACGGACTCTCCGCCTGCTTGAGAAGAATTTGAATGATGCCGCCAAGGTGATGGATATGCGTGCAGCCCGCTTCCGCCACCTGTTGCCAGAAGCGCGACGCGCTGAAGCGGTCGGCAATCGTCAGATGCACGTTCCGCAACAGCGGCACCATCAGCACCTGCGCGCCGCCAATATGATAGAATGGTTCCCACACGAACAGGTTGTCGCCGGTCTTCATGTCGCCGCAGAGCACCACGCCCTGGGCCGCAAGCTCAAGCATCATATGGCTGACCATCACGCCCTTCGCCGGGCCGGTCGTACCGGAGGTGAACATGATCGATGCCAGGTCGCCGGGCTCGGGAAATTCGGCCGAAACGGGAAGTGCTGCTGCCGGCAGCTCGTCATTCTGCATCGGATCGACCGGAATGCCTTCGGCCTCGGCGCATTCGGAAAGGCGTGCCGTGACCTCGTGGTCACATATGATGAGCGAAGGCCCCACGGTGCGGATGACATGGGCGAGCGACGCCCCGACCAGAGCCGGATTGACCGGCACCCAGACCAGACCGGCGCGCAGCAGGCCGTGAATGATGGCGAGAGACGGCAGGCTGTTGGCCATCATCACGACGACCCTGTCGCCCTTGCGCAGGCCACGATCATGATAGCGCTGGGCAAAACCCTCCGCGGCGCTTGCGAGGGTCTGGAACGTTACCGGGCCGGAGCTGGTATTGGCGAAAATTCGGTTGGGTGTCTCGCGAGCGAGGACCTGTAGGCGGCGGGCCAATCCTTGGATCTGCATGTTCAATGAAAACCTTGATATTTAGCGGATCGGCAGGGCGATCCTGACACATTTCACTTTTGAATCTTCTGGGCTGCGAGCAATATGAGCATGACGAGGAGCATCACCACGACCGATACTGCGGCCAGTGTCGGATTGAGCTGCAGGAACATGTCGTCCCACATCTGTTTTGGAAGCGTCGTCTTCAGGCCGCCCGAAATGAAGATTGCGACCGTCAACTCGTCGAACGATGTGACGAAAGCAAACAGGGCTGCCGAAATGACGCCACCGCGCAGCAATGGCAGGGTGACACGGCGCAGGATCGTCAGGCGTCCCGCACCCAGCGTTTCGGCAGCTTGGTTCAGGCGCCAGTCATAGCTTTTCAGCACTGCTCCCACCGTTATGAAACAGTAGGGAATGGCAAGGAGCGTGTGGCCGATGACGAGGCCTGTATTGGTCGCGACCAGACCAAGCTGCGCCATCAGGTAGAACAGGCCCACGGCAATGACGATGCGCGGCACCACCATCGGAGCAAGCATCAGCGCAAAGATGGCGCCGTTCCACCGCGAACGGCTGCGCGCCAGGGCAAGGGCTGCCAGCCCACCCAGGACGGTGGCGAAGAGTGCCGTCGCGAAGGCGACGCCGAACGAGCGCAATGTCGCGGAAAGCCAGACCGGGGAGGTCAGATATTGCTCGAACCAGCGAAGCGAGTAGCCGGGAGGAGGAAATTGCAGCGAACTGGCCGAGGTGAAGGCGATGGGAAAGACGACGAAGATCGGCGCGATCAGAAATGTCAGCATCAGCACCGGATAGAGCCTGAAGCCGCGCTCCGTCGCTCCCGGACGGGTGTCGAACCGGTCGAACGGGCGGGAGAGGATCGCCATGGTCCTCAGTATTTTCTGGCCGGCGACGCGCAATGGGCCATTGCCTGGTGTCGTGCTGTCGGATCCGCCTCCTGAAATCGTCGACAGGCCGAAGAACCGGTTGTAGATCCAGATCGCGACCAGCGCCGCGACCACCATGAGGCTTGCGAGCACCGCTGCGAACGCCCAGTTCACGAGTTCCTGGACCTGCGTGATGATGGTCTGGGCAAGCATGGTCTGGCCACGGCCGCCGAGGAACGCCGGAACGATGAAGAAACCAAGCGAGGTGATGAAAGTCAGCAGGCCGGCGGCGGCAACTCCGGGAACCGAAAGCGGGAAGTAGACCAGCCAGAACCGTTCGGAACGACCTGCTCCCATGGTCCCCGCCGCCAGCGTGAGGCGCTTGTCGATACCGTTCATCACCGGCAGCATGGTCAAGACCGCAAGCGGCATCATCGCATGGACCATGCCGATGATCACGCCAAGCTCATTATACATCATCCGCAGTGGCCGATCGAGGAGGCCAATATCCATGAAAAGCGTGTTGAGGACGCCGCGATTGCCAAGCAGGATCATCCAGGCGAAGGTCTTGACGAGATAGGACGTCCAGAAGGGCAGCAGCACCAGCAAGGCCATGATCGTCTGGCGCGAGCTGTGCATCCTTGAGAGCCACAGCGCCAGTGGATAGCCGAGCAACACCGAAAAGACCGCCGTGAGAATGGCAATTCGGAACGTGATGCCGAGTATGCTCCAATAGACCGGCGTGGTCAGGAGCCGCTGGTAATGCTCTGTCGTGAGGCCGCCGGTTGCGCTGTCCTGAATGCCAAGAACGAACAGCCTTGCCATCGGAAACAGGAAGAACACCGCCAAAAGCGCGATGGCAGGAACGGCGAGCCATATCGGCCCCGGCCGCACGGCCGCAGGACGCGGATTCGCGTGGGAAATGCTCATGCGACGACCCTCGCGGCCGCCTTCGGCCAATGCGTCACGATCTCCTGCCCGATGGAAGGTATTTCGCCAGACGCATCATGGCGAAGCGTCAGGATGCTGTCGTCGGGCAGGGCGACGAGCAACCGTGTCTCTACGCCGACATAGACCAGATCCGTCAAACGGCCGCGAACGCTGTCGAACTCGGCGCTCGTCGTCTCGCCGATACGCATGTGTTCCGGCCGCACGACAAGGGCAACATCCCCCGCCTGGTTGCGCGACATGTCGCGTCCGCAAAACGTGCCGCCTGCCGTCCGCACTCTGGCGAACTCGCCGTCGCTTCCGTCACGCTTTCCCTTCAGCACGTTGGAATGGCCGATGAACGTCGCCGCGAAAAGGGTTTCCGGATTCGCATAAATCTGGTGCGGGCTGCCCAGCTGTTCGACCCGCGCATGGTTCATCACGCAGATCCTGTCCGACATGACCAGCGCTTCTTCCTGATCGTGCGTCACATAGATGACTGTCGTGGCATATTCCTTGTGCAGGCGCCGGATCTCGAGCTGCATATGCTCCCGCAACGCCTTGTCGAGCGCGCCGAGCGGCTCATCCATGAGGATCACATTCGGATTGAAGACGAAGCATCTTGCGAGCGCGACGCGCTGCTGCTGACCGCCGGACAATTCCTTGGGAAACCGGTGCGAGAACTTTTCGAGCTGCACCTTGCGCAAGGTTTCCTCGACCCGGCTGCGCACCTCGGCTGCCGAAAGCTTGCGCATCTGCAAGGGAAACGCCACGTTTTCGGCAACCGTCATGTGAGGAAACAGCGCATAGTGCTGGAAGACCATGCCCATGCCGCGCTCGTTGACGGGCCGGTAGGTCCAGTCTGCGCCATCAACCAGCAGACGACCGGCACTTGGCTCGGCAAGTCCTGCCACCATCTGCAGAAGGGTTGTCTTGCCTGAGCCCGAAGGGCCCAGCAATGTCAGAAACTCCCCGTTCCGAACTGTCAGGCTCGTCGGTTCGAGCGCAGTGAAATTACCATACTGCTTTGACAGTCCTTCGAGGACGAGTTTGGCTTGCTGCTGGTCCGCTGTCATTGTCATTCCTAAATTCAACAGGATCGCATGCACGTTCGCCGGGGCGAACGCGCTGCTTCATTGATGCCTGGTACTGGTAAGGCAGGAAGGCTTGAACCAGGCCCGCCCTACCGCCATGAATGCTAGGCCAGAAGCCAGGCATTGAACCGTTCGCTGAGAGCCGCGCGGTGCTCCCGCCAATAGGGCTCCGACGCAAGCGACATCAATTTGAGATTATCGGGCGCCGTTGGCAGGATCGCAGCGCGTTCCGGTGCGATATGATCATAGGCACGCAGATTGGTCGGCCCATAGGCGAGATCGTCCGTGAACTTCGCCTGCATATCGGCCTGAGCACAGAACGCGACGAACTCGCGCGCCATGTCGGCCTTTGGATTTCCCTTGGGCACGCCCCAGCCCTCGATGGAATAGAGCCCGCCATTCCAGACGATCTTTGCGGGTGCGCCACCATCGATCGCGGCCTGGAAACGAGCATTCCAGCCGGCGATCAAGTCGATTTCGCCACTTTCGAGCAACTGCGTCGATTGCGCGCCGCCCGTCCACCACACATCGATGCGGCTTTTGATTTCATCGAGCTTCTTGAACGCCCGCTCGACATCGAGCGGATAGAGGGCCTTGGCGTCGACACCGTCCGCCATGAGCGCGATTTCCAGCGTATCGATCGGGTTGCGGCGCAGCGAGCGCCGGCCCGGAAAGCGCTCGAAATCCCAGAACGCGTTCCAGCCCGTGGGCGCCTCGGTCACCGTATCGGTATTGTAGGCAAGGACCGTCGAATAGACGTCGGTGCCGAGCATGTTCGGATGAACCGCCTCGGGCATGACGTCGGCAACTTTGGCCTGATCGAGGTTCAGGGGTTCGAGCAGGTCCTGTTCCTCGAGAATCAGGCGCGCGGACAATGTCAGCGTGCAGACATCCCAGATATAGGAACGCGTCTCCACGATCGATTTGAACTGCGCCGTCGGTTCTGCGTCACGCGCGACGCCGGTGATCGCAATGCCGGTCGCCGCAGTGAACGGCTCGTAGAATGCCTTGCGATAGCCGTCGGTGAAAGGACCGCCCGGATCGGCAATGACGAGAGATTGATCGGCCCACGCCCGGCGCAGGAATGCGGGCGTGGCAAGAGCGGCCGCGCCTGCTGCGAGGAGTGTGCGGCGGTTGAGATTCAAAAGACCGGGCCTGGACATACTGTGTTCCTCTGAAGGTTGGCGCACCGTTTCGACGGTGTCTGTTAGGTTGGCAGTGGCAGTCGCCTCCCATTGCGACGACTGGTAGAAAATCAGGCTTTTCGGGCGGCTCTCTCGGCGAGAAATTTCTCCATCATCGCCTGCGGTTCGCCGGAGCCGTATGCTTCGCGCTGAATGCGGACGCCCGAGCTCATGGCGTTCTCGAAGCCAGCCTCCGTCAGCTCGGCAAAGCGTCGACGGTTCAAGCGCATGGCAACAGGCGGCTTTCCGGCCAGATATTCGGCAAGTTCGAGCGCTTCGGACTGCACTTTGTCGGCGTCCACGATACGCGAGATCAGTCCGAACTCGAATGCTTCTTTCGCCTCGAGCATCCTGCCCGTCAAGGTCAGGTCGATGGTACGGGCAAGGCCGATGATTTCCCGCATGATCCAGCTGCCGGTAACGGTCGCGATGCCTGAATTGATCTCGGGCTGGCCCATCTTGACCCCCGCATGCGCGACCCGGAGATCACATAGCAAGGCAACCTGGAACGCCGAACCGGCGGCGATGCCGTTGAGTGCTGCGACGACCGGCTTCGAGCCATGCCGGAACAGATTGTAGAGCGCCTTCCATTCGGCCATCCATGACTCCGCGCGGTCGGAATCGAAGCTCTTGCTCTCCGACAGGTCCTGCCCGGCGCCGAAGGCGCGGTCGCCCGCGCCGGTCAGAACGATGGCACCTACTTCTGCATCCGCCTCGGCCGCCTTCAAGGCCGCTATCAGCCGGTCCCGCATCGGTGTGTTCCAGGCATTGAGCTTGTCCGGGCGATTTAGGGTCAGGCGACGAACGCGGCCGATCGTTTCCACAATTACGAACTGTTCCAACAAGATTCTCCTATTGCATAGCAATAATAATTATTGCATAATGATACTGTGCAGCGAAGATAGGTCAAGGTAAAAATTTCACCGGAGCTTTTTGAAGGGTCGCCGTGGCCATCGCCCGGCAGGTCGAGTTGCCAAGCCGCACCATGATCGGCTTGAGTGGCGAGCGACTGCGTGGGCAGCGATTCGGACGGAGGAAATTGCATGAAAGACAAGACCGCCCAGCCAAAGAGGCCGGATCCGCTGATGGTGCAGTCGGTCGCCAAGGCGTTCAAGGTGCTCACCGTCTTCGACAAGCGGCACGCGTCCCTGACGATGTCGCAGATCGCGCAGTTCACCGACATGGATGTCAGCACGGCCCAGCGTTTCACCCACACGCTGACCCAACTGGGTTACCTGCGCAAGGATCCGGTTTCGCGCCAGTTCGAGCTGACGATCAAGACCCTGGATCTCGCCTATCACTACACCCGCAGTTCGCGGCTGGTCGATCGCGCCATGCCGGCCCTGCAGCACCTGAGCAAGGAGACCGAAGAGGCGGTCAGCCTGACCATTCTCGACGGCACCGAGATCGTGTTCGTCACGCGCTATTTGAGCCGGCAGATGCTCGCCACGGATGTCATCACCGGATCGAGGCTGCCGGCCTATTGCACATCGCCCGGCAGGGCGATTCTTTCCCGTCTGCCGGAGACGGACGTCGCCAACATTCTCGCCGACACCGAGTTCAAGGCGTACACGCCATCGACGCCTTCATCACCAGAGGTGGTCGTCGCGCTCCTGAACGAAGCCCGCGACAAGGGCTTTGCCGCGGCATTCGAGGAAATCTACCACGGCGACGCATCCATTGCCGCGCCGATCACCGGACCGGATGGCAATGTCATCGCAGCCGTGAGCGTCGCCGTTCCGCTGGCGCGCTTCAGCCGCGAGGTCATTCTGGACACATTTCCGAAACTGGTCATCGCGGCGGCAAGGTCGATCTCGTTCGGCTAGCCAATTTCGGCTAGCCGAATTCGGATTGACAGCACCCCGGCTTTGGCTTTCACTTTATGCGATATAACTTATTGGATAGCAATAAACCGGCATGATCGCTGTACCGCTCCTTCACCCGATAAATACCCGTCGACCGGACATTGTCATTCGTTTCGATGGCCAGGAGGTTGCTGCCTGTGCCGGCGAAACGCTGCTTGCAGCCCTGCTTTGCGCCGGGTTGACGACCGGGCGTTCCGAATTCGACCAGGCGCCGCGCGCGGGTTTCTGCCTCATGGGGGCATGCCAGGATTGTACCGTATGGACCCGTGCGGGGCGTCGCTTGCGGGCGTGCATGGTGGAGGTCACACCGGGCCTTGATTTATGCTCCTCCGCTGCCGCGGCGCGGGAGGCATTGACGTGAGCGACGCCGAACTTCCTCCCGTCATCGTCGGAGCTGGCCCGGCGGGACTGGCAAGTGCGGCGACCCTCGTCAAGGCGGGCCTGCGCCCGATCATTCTCGACGAGGCAGCAAGGCCCGGCGGCCAGGGTACGCGTCGTCTGGCGCCGGCGATGCGATCAATGTCGCAGCGATTGATGGGTGGCGATGCGACCGCACGAACGGCACGCCGGGAACGTGACGAGGATGACATTCTGCGCGCATGCGACTGGCGTCCGGGAAGTCTTGTCTGGGGTGTCTTCGGCAATCGTCTCGAGATCCTGCGGAATGGCATTCACGACAGCATCGAATTCAGCCAGTTGATGATTTCCCCCGGTGCGACCGATCGCATCATGGCGCTGCCCGGCTGGACGCTGCCGGGCGTATATTCGCTCGGCGGCGCGCAAGTGGCGCTCAAGCACCACGCCGCATTGATCGGGCAATCGGTCGTCATGGCGGGCTCTTCCCCCCTGCTCTATCTGGCGGCTGCGCAATATGCCCGCATGGGCGTCAAGCGCCTCGTGGTCGTCGACACGACATCGACAAGGGACAAGCTCAAGGCCGGCCTTGGCATGGCGCTGACTGCGCCCGGCACCCTGCTCGAAGGCATATCGCTTTTGCTCGAACTGAGGCGTCTCGGCGTGCGGACGATCACCGGAGCAAGCCTGCAGCGCATCATCGGCGACGAGCGGGCGGAAGCGCTGGAAATCCGGCGCTCCGACGGTACTGTCGAGCGCATTTCCTGCGACGCCGTCGCCTATGGCCATGGGCTGCGGCCGGAAACCCAGCTGGCAGAACTCGCCGGCGCAGAATTCCGCTTCGATCCGGTGTTGCGCAACTGGTTTCCCGTCATCGACAGCGACGGACGCGCCGGGCCCCGTCTCTGGCTGGCCGGGGACGGTGCACGCACCGGTGGACGGGTCGCGGCGGCCAAGAGCGGGCGTCTTGCTGCCCTTTCCATGCTGGAAGCGCGCGGCGAGCTTCCACAATCAACCGATCGGAAGGCTCTACGCCGATCCATCGTCCGGCTGAGACAATTCCAGACCCATATGGCGAAGGCATTTCGATGGCCGCACGAATATGCCGCCACATTGCCCGACGATACCATCGTCTGCCGATGTGAACGCGTCCATGCCGGTGAAATCCGCGCGGCAATCCGCAAGATTGCCGGGCCCGCCGAGATCAACCGCGTGAAAGCCATCACCCGTTGCGGCATGGGCCGGTGCCAGGGGCGCTTCTGCAGCCAGACCTTGCAGGAACTGACGGCGGCAACCACTGGCCTGCCGGTCAGCGATGTCGGCCGCATTCGCGCGCAGGCGCCGGTCAAGCCGATCCCCATCTCTTCCAGCCAGCCGGAAACGGTTCAGCCATGAACGCCGCACATTATGACGTTGCGATTGTCGGCGGCGGCCTGTTCGGTTGCTTCACCGGCTTCTTTCTTGCCCGCATGGGCAAGAGGGTGGCAATCGTCGAACGCGGTCATGTCGGCGCGCAATCGAGCGGCGCAAACTTCGGCGGCCTGCGCCTGCAGGGTCGATCCCTCAGCCAGTATCCCCTGTCACTCCTTGCACAGACCCATTGGGAAGATTTCGACGAACTCATCGGCGAAGGCTGCGAGTTCGACCGTAACGGCATGGTCTATTTCGCCCATACGCCAGCCGGCAAGGAGAGGCTGCTCGCCTATGCCGCGACCTCCCGCGCATGCGGGTTGGACATATCGATCTGGG
The DNA here is from genome assembly GCF_026420825.1 of Phyllobacterium sp. 0TCS1.6A. NCBI lineage: Bacteria > Pseudomonadati > Pseudomonadota > Alphaproteobacteria > Hyphomicrobiales > Phyllobacteriaceae > Phyllobacterium > Phyllobacterium sp. 0TCS1.6A. Next base: position 242,221 of record NZ_JAPMAB010000004.1, on the reverse strand, counting down.
AAGGTGCGGAACTCAAGCAAAATCTGCCATGGCTTGCCGATACCGCCGTGATCGCCTCCCATTCGCCGCGCTGCGCCGTTGCCAATCCGAGGCTGGCGACCCCCGCCGTCGCCCGGGCGATGCTGCGCCATGGCGGCACCCTGTTCCAGCACACCGAGATCGTCAGGACGACCCGCGCCGGCGACCTCTTTACATTGGAATGCAGCGATGGCCGGAAAATCTCCGCATCCAAGCTGGTCAATGCCGCGGGCGGCTGGGCCAAGGCCATATGCGAACAGTTCGACGAAGCGGTGCCCTTGTTTTCCGCAGGACCGCCTCAATTCGTCACCGAGCCCCTGCCCTACACGCTCAAGCCTTCCGTCTACGCGATCGAGGGCGATATGATCATCCGCCAGATCCCGCGCGGCAATTATATTTTTGCCGGCTATCCGCGCACGCTGGCCAACGAGGACGGCGAGCATACTTTCGTACCGCCTCACAAAACCTTGAACGGCATGCGTGCCGTCGCGACCCATATTCCGTCGCTGAGAAACGCCGATATCATCAGGGTATGGTCGGGTGTCGAGGGCTATTTGCCCGATATGCTGCCGGTCGTCGGCGAAAGCCAGACCACGCCGGGGCTTTTCCATGCTTTCGGCGCGAGTGGCGGCGGATTTCAGATCGCGCCCGCAGTCGGCGAGTGCCTGGCGCAGATCATCTGCGATCAGAACCCGTCCGTCGATCTTGCGCCATATTCGATCTCCCGTTTCCGGACAGAAGTCGAGAAAAGCGAAAAACTGCTGCGTGAATTCGACGCCTGACGCCGATTGGCGTGCTGGATTGACGTATTGCGCAATGGCCGCGATGCTTTGTACGCTCGCAGGCATCGGGGGGAAACGTGAAATACGACTATTGCGTAATCGGCGGCGGCATCGTCGGCCTCGCCACTGCGATGCGGCTTCTGGAGAACCGGCCGGGCAGCAGCCTGATCGTGCTGGAAAAGGAAGACGCGCTCGGAAAACACCAGACCGGCCACAATAGCGGCGTCATCCACGCCGGCATCTACTATCCGCCCGGCAGTCTCAAGGCCGAGCTCTGCCGCAAGGGTGCCACCGCAACCAAGGAATTCTGCGAGCAGAACGGTATCCGCTACGAGATCTGCGGCAAGCTTCTCGTCGCCACGACCGACGTGGAAGTGGCCCGCATGGATGCGCTTTATGAGCGATCGAAGCAGAACACGATAGAGGTGCACCGGGTCTCCGCTGGCGAACTTGCGGAGCGCGAGCCGAACATTGTCGGCAAGGGCGCGCTATTCGTGCCTGCGACGGGTATCGTCAGCTATCTCGATATCTGCGTGGCGATGGGAGAGCGCATCACGGCGCTTGGCGGCGAAGTCCGGCTTTCTACCCAGGTGACGAGCATTCGCGAAAAGATCGATCACGTCGAGATCGGTAGCGACGATCTCGATTGGCGGGCAAACGAGCTTGTCGTGTGCGGCGGATTGCAGTCCGATCGGCTGGCGCGGCTCGCCGGCCTCGCCATCGATCACCGGATCGTGCCCTTCCGCGGAGAATATTATCGCCTTCCCGCCGACAAGAACGACATTGTCCGGCATCTCATCTACCCCATTCCCGATCCGGCGCTGCCTTTTCTCGGCATCCATCTTACCCGGATGATCGACGGCAGCGTTACCGTCGGCCCGAACGCGGTTATCGGGTTTGCCCGGGAAGGATATGCCCGGCTCGCATTGGACCTCGCGGATCTCGGCGATTACGCATTCTTCCCGGGCTTCTGGAAGACCGTCTTCGCCAACCGCCGTTCCGCTGCCGCCGAACTTCGGAACTCCCTGTGGAAGCCGGGCTATCTTGCCGAGTGCCGGCGCTATTGCCCCGGCCTCGAGACAGGCGACCTGCTCCCGCATGAAGCGGGAATCCGCGCACAGGCCGTCAAGCGTGACGGCACGCTTGTGCACGACTTCCTTTTTGCCCAGACGGACAGGATGCTGCATGTTTGCAACGCCCCTTCCCCGGCCGCGACTTCAGCCATTCCGATCGCCGAGATGATCGCTTCACGCCTCGCCTCGATCAAGCAGCCGCCGGTTGCTCAATAGATCAGGCTGGTTCAAGCCATTTCGGGACCGGCGTGGCGTCCAGAAGACTGCGCGTATAGGCCTGGCTCGGATTGCCGAAGATGGTCGAAGTTGGCCCCTCTTCGACGACCACGCCCTGTTTCATGACCAGAATGCGGTCCGCGAAATGACGCACGATCGGCAGGTCGTGGGTGATGAAGATATAGGACAGGCCAAGCCGGGTCCGCAGGTCGGCGAGCAGGTCGATGATTTGGGCCTGGATGGAGACATCGAGCGCAGACACCGCTTCGTCGCAGATGACGAGTTCCGGTTCGCTCGCAAGTGCGCGGGCAATCGCGATCCTTTGCCGCTGGCCGCCGGAAAACTGGTGCGGGTAGCGATCCGCATATTCCAGCTTCAGGCCGACGAGTTCGAGCAGCTCGGCGACGCGATCTCTCCATCCGGCCCTCGGCAGGATGTCGGCATGGATGGACCAGGGTTCGGCAATGATCGCCCGCACGGTCATGCGCGGGTTCATCGAACCGTACGGATCCTGAAACACCATCTGGACCTTGCGGCGATAGGCGCGCAGACCGCGCTCCTCCATGGCAAAGACGTCCTCGCCGTTGAACATGGCCTTGCCGGCGGTCGGCTCGTTCAACCTCAGCAGCATGCGCGCCACGCTGGATTTGCCTGACCCGGATTCGCCGACTATGCCCAGCGTTTCGCCCTTGCTGACTTCGAAACTCACATCCTTGACCGCGAGAAATGACTTCTTCCTGCCAAAAAGCCCGGATGAGACGACATATTCCTTCGTCAGGTTTTCAACCCGCAGAACCGTTTCTCCCGAATTCGTCGTGGAACGCCGGTTCGCGCTTTCCGCCGCGTCGCCATGCGGCAACGCTGAAATCAGCTTCTGCGTATAGGCGTGCCGGGGGTTGGTGAAGACCTTTCTTGCCTCCCCCGCCTCTACGATCATGCCCCGGTTCATGACTATGACCCTGTCGGCCATCGAGGCGGCAACCTCCAGATCGTGCGTGATGAGGATCAGCGCCATTCCCGTCTCGCCTTGCAGATCACGCAGCAGATCGAGGATTTGCGCCTGAACGCTGACATCGAGCGCCGTCGTCGGTTCGTCCGCGATCAGCAGGTCCGGTTGCAATGCGATCGCCATCGCGATCATCACGCGTTGCCGCTGGCCGCCGGAAAACTGGTGCGGATACTGGTCGATCCTCGCTTCGGGCTCGGGAATGCCGACGCGCTTCAGCAAATCCATGGCGCGTTCGCGGGCCGCGCTGCCACTGGCAACGCCATGGCTCTCGAATATTTCGCAGATCTGCCGTCCGACCGTGTAGACCGGATTGAGATATGCCAGCGGATCCTGAAAGATCATCGCGATCCGCCGGCCATTGATGACCCGGCGCGCCTCGCCCTGCAGGCCATCGATGCGGGCGCCGTCGAAGGATATGCGTCCACGCACGATATCGCCCGGCGGCTGGTCGATCAGGTCCATCACCGCGCTGGTACTGACGCTCTTGCCCGAACCGCTCTCGCCGAGGATCACCAGTGTTTCGCCGCGCCTGACCTCGAAGGACACACCGTCGACGGCCCTCGCCGGAGCTCCGTCGGAGAGGAAGTCCACCGTCAGGTCCTCAACGGAAAGAATGGGTGCCAACTCGTTCATCTGGACGCCTTTCTCAGGCTCTGGAGACGCCAACGCTGCTGCGGGTCCGCCATGGTTCTCGCCCAGCTGGAAAGCAGGTTGAGGGAAAGGGTGGTCAAAAGGATCGCCAGGCCGGGCCAGAACGAGATCCACCAGGCAGTGGCGAGATAGCCACGGCCATTGGCGACCATGGCGCCCCAGGTGAACTCGGGCGGCTGAATGCCCAGCCCGAGGAAGCTCAGCGAGGATTCGGCCAGGATGACCGTTGCGAAATCGATTGCCGCTATGGTCAGGAGCGTCGGCAGCGCCATGGGGGCGATGTGGCGGAGAACGATCCGAAGCGGCCGGGCGCCCATGGATTTCGCCGCGCTTACGAACATCCGCTCACGCAGTTCCAGCACCTCCGCGCGCGTGGTCCGCAGGTAGATCGGTATGCGCGTCAGGGCGAGGACAATGATCAGGTTGGAAATGCTTGGCCCGAGCGTATAGAGCACGATGAGGGCGAGCAGCAGCGACGGAAAGCTCATGATGATATCGGCCAGACGCTGGATCACCTGGCTGTACCAGCGTTCGCTGTAGCCGGCGACCAGCCCAAGCACGCCGCCGACCAGCATGGAAGACACGACCGCCGCAAGCGCGATGCCAAGCGTGTTCTGCGCGCCGACAACCAGCCGCGCCAGGATTGGACGCCCAAGCGTGTCGGCGCCAAGGAAATAGAGCCAGCCATGGTCGAGGGAAAACGGCGGCAGGTTGCGCTGACGCAAACCGAGTTTCGCCGCCATGTCACCGATCAGCAGTGGTCCGGCGAGCGTCGCTATGGCCAGTATCACCAGAAATATGGCGGCTGCCAGAGCCAGCCTGTCGCGCTTCAGGCAGTTGAAGACGGTCCGGGCGCGCCCTGCCGGATCGGAGGCTGATGCTGCGTTGGTGATTGCGGTCATGGGTCAATACCGGATTCTTGGGTCGAGCACCGCGTAAAGAATATCGATGCAGATATTCAGGACGAAGATCGCGGTTGCGGTGACCAGAATGGTTGATTGGACGACGGCGAAATCGCGCTGGATGATGGCGTCGATCATCAGCTTGCCGATGCCCGGCCAGCCGAAGACGGTTTCGACGATGACCGCGCCATTGATAAGGCCCGAGGTGAGGTCGCCGGCGACGGTGATGACGGGGAGCAGCGAGTTCCTGAGCGCATGCCCGAAGATGATCTTTTGCCGGGGCAGGCCCTTTGCCCTCGCCGTCTTGATGTAGGGAGAGGCGAGCGCCGCGAGCATGGCGCCGCGAACGACCTGCACCAGCAATCCGAAAGGCCGGAGCATCAGCACGAAGATGGGCAGGATCCAGTGGAGATAGCTGCCCGTGCCCGATGTCGGCAGCAGCTCGAAGGTGACGGCAAAGACCAGTATCCCGACGATCGCGACCCAGAAATCCGGCGCGCTGGCGCCCGAAAGGGAGACGAGCGTCACCGCGCGGTCGAACAGGCCGCCCGGCCTCGCGGCAGCGAGCGACCCGGCGACGAGCGCGAGGATGGTGGAGAGAGCCATCGCCACGATGGCAAGCTTCAGCGTCTGGGGGAAAGCCTCGAGCGCGACCGCCATTGCCGAACGGTTCTGACGGACGGATTCGCCGAAATCGAGACTGAGCAGATCGCGCAGATATTGCAGGAACTGCCAGTAGACAGGCTGATCGAACCCGTGCAGCCTGGCGAATGCCGCTCGCGCTTCGGCCGTCGAATCGAGAGGCAGGAACAGCGATGAGGGATCGCCGGTCAGGCGCGTGAGAAAGAAGACCAGCGCGAGCAGGCCCATGACCGAAATGATGCTGTGCGATGCGCGCCTGCCGATAAAACTTAACATGACCTTGCCTTCGGCTGTAGCTGGAAAAACCGGGAGCGCAGGTCCGGACGGCCCGCGCTCCCGCCGGTATCAGTCCTTGATGCGGATATGGGCGAGCGGAATTTCGCTGTTGGTCGTAATGTCCGGCTTCCAGTCGAGCCGCTTGCCGACACGCGTATATCCGATCATGTGAAACATCGGGATGTCGGACACGACATCCGTGCGCGCCTTGGTAAAGATCGCCTTGAAAGCCTTCATGCGGTCTTCCCCCGTGGCGGCCAGCGCCTTGTCGATTTCCGCATCAAGGGCGGGGTCCGAAACCGTCGAATACTGGCCGGTCGAGCGATAGAAGATCGGGATGGTGAATGCGGCGTCGCCCTTGTTGTTGTCGTGCATCATCTGCAACAGGGTCGCGCCGCGCTCTTCAGGATAGGGCTTCTGCAGATAGCGAATCCAGTCGGCAACGTCGAGCATGGTCAGCTTCACATTGAGCCCCGCCGCCTGCCACATCGCCGCCATGGCCTCCATGGCCTCGCCGCCATTGGGATAGATTCCATTGCGGCCGATCAGGACTATTTCCGTATCGACAGGCACGCCGGCGGCTTTCGCCTCCGCGACGAGTCCGGCTGCCTTGTCCGGATCGTACTCCCAGGCCTGCAGACTGTCGTCGTGGCCGTTGATGCCCGGCACCACCATCTGCGATGCACGCTTGACGTCCGCGCCGAACAACGCCTTCAGGCCATCCCAGTCGATCGCCAGATTGAGCGCCTTGCGCACGCGCAGGTCGTCGAGCGGCGGCTTGGACATGTCGATCCGCATCGCGGTCGTTTCCGAGTTCAGATAGGAGAAATCGGTCTCGGGGTTGGTCGCGTCCTGGGTGGCGATCGATGGCGTCAGGTCGGCTTCGCCGGTTTCGACCATCGCCGCCCGGATCGACGATTCCGATCTCCAGACATAGGTTGCCTTTTCGATTTCAGGCTTCTCGCCCCAATAGCCGTCGAACCGGTCCATCGTGACCGTTTGCGTATCGAAGGAAGTCAATTTGAACGGACCGGTGCCGACAGGATCGTTGACGGGCTTGTCTACCGGCGTATTGGGCGAAACCACCATCACCACGCTGAGCAGCGTCGGCAGGATCGGTTCAGGCCGGTCGGACCTGATATCGAGAGTGAGGTCGTCGACCGGCGTTGCCTCGAGCTTCCGGTCGCCGAATTTCGCCATGTTGTTGCATGTCAGTGCGCCGCCGGTCATGCGCTTGATGGAAAAGGCGACCGCTTTCGCGTCCATCGCCGTTCCGTCCTGAAACCTGACGCCCGGCCTGAGCTTGATGCGCCATGTCATGTCGTCGGTGCGGGCCCATTCCGTCGCCAGCTTTGGCTGCGGCAGGCCCGTTCCGGCATCGATGACGGTCAGCGCTTCCGTGACGTTCTGGCTTAGAATCTGCCCGACATTGGTGATGATCGTGCCGCAGGGTTCCAGATTGGCGGGCTGCTCCGGCAGGACGATCTTGATCGCTTTCCCGGCCTCCTGGCCATATGCCATCCCGGACGTCGTAGCCATGAGCGCCATGGCAATGACAGCGATGCTGTGCCTCGTTTTCATACTGTCTCCTCCCATTGTGTTCAAACTTTCGAACGGCACATCGTGCTGCCTTTCGACCGAGCCGAAGTACCGCAGGCTCCCTCCTGCGGTTAAACGCCTGCGCTCTCTATGAGCTTTGCCAGCATGGCCTTTTCCTCGGGCCTGAGATTGGTCAGGGGCGGCCGCACAGGCCCCGGCGTCCTGCCGATGAGTTCGACCCCCGCCTTGATGATGGAAACCGGATAGCCCACTTCGCGATCGCGGATCCTGGCGAATTCGAAGAAGAAGCCATCGAGAATGGCTGCCATCGTCGCCCGGTCTTCGGCGCGCATGGCCCTGTAGAACCGCTGCGCCAGCTGAGGCACGAAGTTGAAGACGGCCGACGAATAGGTGGTGACGCCCACGGCATTGAATGCCTCGGCAAACAGCTCGTGCGTCGGCATGCCGCCGATGTAGCAAAGACGGTCGCCAAGCTTCGCCGTGACGTTGCGAACGAGATCGACCTTGCCGGTTCCGTCCTTGAAGCCGATCAGATTGGGACATGCGTCGGCGAGCCGCGCCACCGTGTCCGCATTGGCGACGGAATTGGCCCGGTTATATATGATCACGCCCAGGCCCGTGGCGTCGCAGACGGCTTTCACATGCTGGTAGATGCCTTCCTGCGGCGCGCCGATGAGGTAGTGCGGCAGAAGCAGCAGCCCGTCCGCGCCCGCCTTTTCGGCCCGGCGCGCAACGTCCTTTGCAAGCTCGATCCCGTATCCGCAGCCCGAAATGATCGGCACATCGCCCGACACTTCTTTCGCCGCCTTGGTGACCTCGCCCACTTCTTCCGGCGACAGGGAAAAGAACTCGCCGGTGCCACCCGCCGCAAAAAGCGCTGCGGCATCGAAGCTGGACAGCCAGGCCACGTGCTCGCGATAGCTCGCAAGGTTCAGCCGAAGGTCACTGTCGAAGTGCGTGACCGGAAATGACAGCAAGCCTGACGACAGCCGCAACTTGATTTCTTCTGGCGACATTTCAACTCCCGTTATAGATAAGATGTCTTGCGACAAGTCATATTATGACACAGGAGGAACTGTCAACTGGCTTTGCGTCAGACGATCTTTCGGCTCGCCAGTCCGCGATAGCGCTTGATGCCGCCGAGAAGATGCCGCCGCATCGCGTCCCGCGCCTGCTCGGGATCCCGTGCGAGGATGGCATCCACCACCTCCGCATGTTCGGCGAGCAGGATACGGTCGCGGTTGGGCAACGGATCGATCCCACCCATCGCCTTGCGGAACTTCACGCGGGGGATAATCCGGCGGCCTATATGCGCCAGGAACGTCTTGAACCTGACATTGTTCGTTGCACTGGCGATAGCCATGTGGAAGTGGAAATCCGCCTCGTCGGTAGACTCGCCATCGGCGACAAGCTGGGCAAAAATGTCCAGTTGCGCCTGTATTTCGGCCTCCTGGGCCGGCGAACTGCGAAGCGCCGCAAGCCCCGCCGCCTCGACCTCTATGCCGATGCGCAGCTCGAGTTCCTCGATAATATCGGAAATCTTGTCGGTGGCGGCGGTGAAGAGCGCAAGGGTCTCGGAGGGTTGCTTCGGGCCAAGCACGAATACCCCGACACCGTGGCGCGATTCCAGCAGTCCGTCTGCCCGGAGCGCCGCTATCGCCTCGCGAATGACGGTGCGGCTGAAGCCGAACTTTTCGACGAGCACCGGTTCGATCGGCAATTTGTCTCCCGGCGCGTAATCGCCGCCTTCGATCTGCCTGCGCAACTCATCGGCAACTTTCCAGGCCAGCGTCTTTTTGGCACCCATGCTGTCCGCCATAACCATCCGCACTCCATTGTTTGGCATCAAACTACATGATCTCAATTGGTCGGGGAACAAAAAAGTATGACTGTGTGGCAGTCATCATACTTCTCTGACCGTATGGGATTATGCCTGGATGGCTCTGGCGGTTTGTGTCGCTGCCTGTATCATCACTCGACTCGCATCGATCAGAAAGGAATTTCCATGAACCGCCGCGCCGTCGTCATCGTCGATTTCCAGAACGATTATCTCCCTTCCGGCAAATGGGCGCTGGCGGGGATTGAAGCTGCGGTCGATAACGCCGCCAGGGTCGTTGCCGCGGCGCGCGCCGCAGGAACGCCCGTCGTCCACGTTCGCCACGAGAGCGGGCCGGACGCTCCGTTTTTCGTCGCCGGAACCAGTGGTGCGGAAATCATTCCCGCCGTGGCGCCAAGAGACGGCGAGCCGGTGGTGACGAAAAACTATCCCAACGCCTTTCGGGATACGAACCTCAAGGCCCTCCTGGATGCGGAAAACATCAAGGAAGTGGCCATCGTAGGCGCCATGACGCATATGTGCATCGATGCAACGGCTCGCGCGGCTGCTGATTTCGGCTACAGCGTGCTTGTCGCCCACGACGCGACCGCAAGCCGCGACGTGGAGTTTGGCGGAAAAACGATCCCGGCCGCCGACACCCATGCAGCCTTTCTAGCGGCCCTTGGCTTTGCCTATGGCAAAGTCGTCGCGTCAGACGAGCTGATCTAGGCTCGCCGGGCCGATACCAGCGGCGTCAGAATGCCTGGACGCCGCTCCTGCATCCGGGCTCGGCCATGAGCTTGCCTATTGGATTATAAACGGCAAGTGAAATTGGCCCTTCAAACCGAATTCCGCATAGGGCTGGCATTTCAGCAGCGCCCGTATCGCCGCCTTGAACCTGGCTCGGCGCCGTTCAATGCGATTACCATATGGCCTTGAAGCCGGCATTGCCGGTGAGCGAATAGCTGCCGCCGATGTCGTCGAGGCTGGTATTGACCGTGCCGCGGCCATAGATCGAATATCGGGCGTCGTCCCAGCCAAACGAACCGCCGAGGCCGATGCCGCCCCATAGATCGTCCCTCCCCGAGACAAAGCTGACATTCTCGATCTTGACGTTCGTGCCCTCAAGGAACTCGTAATAGAGGTTTGCGACGCCGGAGAACTGTACCCTGTCCGCGAGGCCGCGGTCGTTCTGCCATGAGCGCTCATGATCCACGGAAATGCCAAGGCGGCCCTGCAGGCTGCGCGCCATTTCAAGCCTGATGTTCGAGCCGAATCCATCCTTGAAATCGTCGAAATCGACGCTCGAATAGGTAAGCTGGGCCTGCGGTGTCACCGACCAGCGCCCGGCAATTGCGAAGCGCTTGCCGCTTTCCAGCGATAGCGCGAAACCGATCGCGTCATTGCCGTCGATGAGCCCGCCGCCGCGAGCCGATGTCGTCAGGTCGGTATTGTACCAGGTCACCTGCGCCAGGCTGTCGACATAGAAGCCGCCATTGCCCCGGAACGTCAGCGTGCCGCCGAAACCATAGCCCTCGGTCGAGATTTCGGCATCGGCATAGGCGCCCGAACGGGTACTCGCATTGCCGCGGACATAGTGCACGAACACGCCGCCGGTCATGCTCCCATGTTCGTTGTCGATCATCATGCCATCGATGCCAGCCTGCAACTTGAGCATATCCTGCTCGAAACCGGTGGCGGTGATCGACGACCGGGGCGCGATATGTTCCCGCCCGCCTTCGATGCCGCCCCAGAGATGGCCGCTGCCATGGGCGCCTGCATCTTCGGTGCGGTCGCTCCCTTCCGCCTGGAAGCGGCCGCCCAGACGCTGCTGCAGCGTACCGACGCCGTTCAGCCCGAGCAGCGCTTGCGGATAGGCCTCATAGGCCGGCGATCCGACGTGATATTCCGGCGCGGAGACCGGTTCGGGACTCATCTCCGGACTGGAAGCCGGTTGCGGCTCTTCCGCAGCCGGCACGGGGCTCGGACCGGCGGCGGAACCGGCGTTCACATCCGCCTCCGATACAGGCGCTTCCGGCGCGTCGGGCACGGCGACTTCAGGCGCATGCGTTTCCGGCGCAGGCACTACGGGCACAAGTGCTTCGGGCACGGGCGTTTCAGATACCAGAATCTCAGGTGCTGGCACTTCAGGCGCACGCACTTCAGGCGCAGGCACTTCAGGTGCTGGCACTTCGGGTACACGCACTTCGGGCGCAGGCGCTTCGGGCGCAGGCACTTCAGGCGCAGGCACTTCGGGCGCAAGGACCTGATGCACAGGCGCTTCGGGTGCGATTGTGGCGCTCTCCGCCGCATCGGCTTTCGGTGCCGCCGAGCGCAGATACCAATCCTTCGGGTCGGTGCCGGAGGCATTGTTCTTGTGCAGCCGGTATGTGTAGGCGCCGGCCACCACATAGTCGCCCTCGAGGACGAATATGCCCTCCGACGCGCCATCGATGGCGATGATCTCGATACCCTCGGTGGTCCTCGCGCCCATTCCGCCGGCATTGCTTACGCGAACCGTCGAAGAGCCGGACGTATTGCCACGGACAATCAGCCTGTCGGTCGCCGAATCGTCGCCGGACAATGCGGTTTCCAGCAGCACGACGCCGTCCAGGCTGTCGAGATCGCCGGCAATGGTCAGCGTTCCAATCGAATTGCCCGGCGCGATCATTGCTCCACGCTCGAGCCGTACGCTGCCGACCTGCCCGGAACCGCCAAGGACGGCACCTTCGGCTATCTTGAGGCGCCCGCCGAGAACAGCCGGTTTTGCCGGATCGCCGACAAGCAGGGTGCCGCCGGCGATCAATGTATCTCCCTTGAATCCGGAACTATCGCCATCGAGCAGTAGGGCTCCCTGGCCATGCTTGACGAAACTGCCTGCGCCGGCGATCCGCCCTGAATAGACGGAAGCCTGCTTCTGATCCATCTGCAGTGTTGCAGCGGCACCGATCTGGACATTGCCATGGAACCTGGCCGCATCGGCCAGAAGCTTTCCCTGCTCTATCGACCAATCCAACGCCGAGCTACCCTCGAGCGCCAGATCGGCGACGCGCTTTTTGACCATCTTTCCGGCTTGTTTCTTGACGATCTTGCCGGTTTGCGCACCATCGATGGCGGTAATGTCACCGCCGAAGATTGCGTTGCTGGACTGCTCGAATATGACCGTCCCCGCATTGGCGATATCTCCCGCGATCGAGCCCGCCGCGCCCTCGAGCGTGCCACCCCGGACGATCGTCGCGGCATATTTGTTGCCGGTGTTCCCGAGATGCAGGACGCCGCCGCCGCTTTTGATCAGCGTCCCCGCGCCGGTGACCGCGCCGGTCAGGTCCAGCCTGTCGGTGCGGCTAACGTCGAACAGCCCGGTTGTTTCTATCGCGATATTTCTGCCCATCGAGAAATTTCCGCGTGCCTCCAGTCCGCCGTCCTTCATATCGAGCTGCGCGGCAGCTGCGCCGAGATTGCTGTCCGACGATATTCGCAGGGCCCCGCGCTCGATCGTCGTGCTGCCGGAGTAGCTGTTGTTGCCGGACAGTTCCAGCGTGCCGGGCCCGCGCTTGGTCAGTCCTCCGGGGCCGGAAATATCGTTCTTCCATCTATCCCTTGCGCCGAAATCCGCCACGTCCAGTTTCGGATCGATCGATTGGTCCACGATCATCGTGTCGCGGAAATAGGCCGGCCCATGATGCGCGGCAGCCAGATTGATCAGGCCCCAGCGGGAATCCGGGTGTTTCTTGGTGACCAGCCATCCGGCCGACGACGTTTCGGGAAATGCGGTACTTGCCAGGATTTCCAATCTCTGCTGCTCGTTCAGATAGGGAAAGCGGAGACGGAGCAGATTTGCCGCCATCTTTGGCAGCTGGCCGGGCAACAAGGCCGCCGGCGTCGCAGCCGAAGCTCCATAGGAGCCCATCGGGAACCCGCTTTTGGCGTTCTCGTTGAAAAGCGGAGTAGATTCACGTTCAAGACACTCGCGCAGCGCCTGCGCGCACAGGCCAATCAGATCGCGTCGCAGCGCTTTGCTTTGCCGCGCGAAAGCGCCGGCCATCCAGTCATCGGAGAGCAGTTGCGCCGCCGTGCTGTAGGTGCCGATGCGCGAGGCGATGGTATCGGTCGGGAAGTGCGCTCCGACGACCACCCTGCTTTCCGCATATTGATCGCCGCGGGAATGGATTTCCGCGCCGCGCTCGGGGAACAGGATGGCCAGGGCGAGCGCCTGATCGTAACCTCTCCAGGAATGGCCGCTTGGAAAGGACGAGCCCTTTATGTCCTCATATTCTTTCTTATATCGGCCTTGACGGTCGAGCACCTCTTTTGGACGTCCCCGCAGGAATTCATCCTTCAGGAGAGACGCCGAAGATTTGTTGGCAGCGTCGATCACCTCTTTGGCGAATATATAGCTCTGATGTTGGTCGAGCTTCGCCTTGGTGGAAAGCGAACCGAGAGCTGTCGGGAGGAAGCTCTGGTAGAGATAGGGCTCTTTTTCATCTTTATCCGACTCGGCGAGAATCTTCCGTGCACCCGGTATGGCCTGGTATTGCAGGCTTTTCTTGCGATCGAGTTCGGCAAAGCTGGTCCCGGATAGGGGATAGTCCTTCAGGATTTTCTTCTTGAGATACTTGAACCAGCCCTCCCGTTCCTTTTCGATGTATTCGAGGGCAACCTGCAGGTCGTTTGCATGCAAAGACGGAGCAGATTGAAAAAATACAGAGCCTGCCAGTATGATGGCACTCAATCGCCGAAACATAATCAATATCCTGAAATTCAAATAAACCGATCAAATATGACTGCGTTAACGCGTCAGTTTATCAATTGGATGACAAGGGAATGATATTCCGCCGGCGAACAAGCCCAGCATGAGGGGATTGATTGCATAAGCAAAATCCTCACCACGCCCGCAAAATCGCGTCTGGTCATTGAAATGGGGGAGACGGGCGGTCTTCAGCGCGTCAGTATTATAATCAGGGTCGAGGTCCGAAGACCGCCCGCGACGTCTTTGCCTGCCATTGTCACGTTTGTCAGACGCAACAACCCGGAAACGAAGCGCCACCTCCGTTTCCTTCTGCAGTTTGCTGGCCAATCGGGTTTGTCACTTCCGATCGTCCGGCAACGCCATCCTTTCCCAGCTTGTCGAAACAGCTCCGGAAGCTGCTCCCCCACTGGAAAGGATTTGTGCAGAATACCCCGGCTTCAAACAGGGGGGATAAGTTTTTTTGCGTGCCGGAAGGAAGAATGAGCGAAATCAGCAGCTTGCAGGGCAAAATATTTTTTTAGGCCGAAAATCTATCCCACCATATGGGCCAGTTTGCCCCCGTTCAGGGCCCGGAGAACGATGTACCGCGTGTTTCGACAAGCTCAGCCTTTCGCCGCGATGATCCTGGTGATGGGCGAGATCGGCTCGCGCCCGAGCCGGGCGCATGTATCGAGGGCAACCCGGCACAGCGCCGGCAGGTCGACACCGGTTGCAACGCCCATCCCTTCCAGCATGTAGACCAGTTCCTCCGTCGCGACATTTCCGGTCGCACCCTTGGCATAGGGGCAGCCGCCGAGACCGCCGACCGAAGCGTCGAAGACCCGCACGCCCGCTTCGAGGCAGGCGTAGATATTGGCCAGCGCCTGTCCATAAGTATTGTGTTCGTGCAGCGCCAGCCGGTCCATGGGCACCTCTCCCGCCACGGCTCGCACCATGGCAGCCGCCGCCTTCGGCGTGCCGACGCCGATCGTATCGCCGAGGGAAATCTCGTAGCAGCCCATGCGATGGAGCCGCTCGGCCACCTTCACCACGGCCGATACCGCCACCTCTCCCTCATAGGGACAGCCGAGGACGCAGGATACATAGCCGCGGACGCGGATTCCGGCCTGGCGCGCGGCATCCATCACCGGTTCGAATCTTTCGAAGCTCTCGGCAATGGAACAATTGATATTCTTCTGCGAGAAGCTTTCCGATGCGGAAGCGAAGATGGCGATCTCCCCGGCTCCGGCCGCATGCGCCGCTTCGAAGCCCCTCATGTTCGGCACCAGCACGGGAAAGTCGAGGCCGTCGCGCTTTGGCAGCGCGGCAAGCACCTCGGCGGAACCGGCCATCTGCGGCACCCATTTCGGCGAGACGAAACTGCCCGCCTCGATGCTGCGCAGGCCCGCGGCAACCAGACCCTCGATCATGAGGATGCGGTCCTCGACGCTCAGCGGCCGGGCCTCGTTCTGCAACCCATCCCTCGGGCCGACTTCGACCAGGCGTATATTATCCATTATTCGCTTCACCTCTCGAAAACATGTTCATTTCCTCGCGCAGAAACGCGCAGAATCGCGGATCGGCCCCATAGGCCACATTGACCCGCATGGCCGGCTGGACCGGCGTGTCGCGGTCCGGATGGAAGACGCTGGCCGGGGCGACGAAAATATTGGCTTCCGCCGCCCGGCGGCAAAATGCGGCTTCGTCCAGCATTGGCGGCAATGGCACCCAGATGTAGAATCCCTGCACCTTGGGCAGTTTCACCTCCAGCCCGACATCGGCGAGAGCCTGGGCCGTGGCCTTGGCGCCATCCTCGATCCAGCCGCGCAGGCGCCGCAGATTCTTCAGATACTGACCGCTTTCGATCATTTCGAGGACGACACGCTCGACATGCAGCGACGTCGCCACCATGGTGATCATCTTCAGGTCCACCAGGCTGCGGATCGTGTCCGGGGCGCCGGCGACATAGCCGCAGCGCAGGCTCGCGGACAGGGTCTTGGAGAATGAGCCGACATAAAGCACCCTCTGCTGGCCGAACGCGGCGAGCCGGGGCAAGGTCGGCGCAAGCAGGTCGGCGAAAATGTCATCCTCGACGATCCGGAAGTCATGCACCTCGGCCAGTTGCAACAGGCCGAAGGCATGCGCCGGCGACAGCGTCCAGCCGGTGGGATTGTGCGCCTGGCTCTGCGTGAAGAATATCTTCGGGTGGTGGAGCGCCAGCTTCTGCTGCAGGTCGTCGAGATCCGGCCCATCCTCGGAGCGGCGGATGGCAACGACATTGGCCTTTGCCAGCCTGAGCTTGGCGAAGAGCGGATAATAGCCGGGACTGTCGACAAAAACGGTATCGCCCGGTTCGAGGAAATGCCGGATGATCAGGTCGAGGCCGTGATTGACCCCGCTGGTCAGCATCACGCCATCGGGTTCGGTCGCAATCGAGCGCTCCGCCAGTTTCATGCGCAGCCAGTCGCGCAGCATCCCGAGCCCCCAGGAACTGCCATAGCCGAAATCGACTTCCGCCGTGGCATTGCGGCCGGTGCGCAATATGCGCCGCATGTCCGCATCTTCGGTCCAGGTCGTCGGCGGGCGGCCATCGCCCGGCCGCGTCATATAGTTCTGGTCGAGCTGCTCGCGCAGCAGCGACATGATGCTCGTCGCCTCGGTGACATAGGGCCGGCTCTTCTGCGGCGCGACCGGGCGGCTCTTGGTGACGTAATATCCGGAGCCCTGCCGGGAAATGACGAGGCCGCGGGCGACCAGCCGGTCATAGACCTCGGCCATCGTGTTCTTCGAGACGCCGAACTGCCCGGCGCCACCGCGCACCGAAGGAAGCCGCTGGCCCGGCTTGTAAAGCCCGGATGCAATCTGCCCGCTTATCTGCGCCACGATCGTATCGACCAGATTCATGCAATTGTCCCAGTTTTCAAATGGGACAGTGCCGTCAATATTCAAGACAACTGTCCCTTGATCAGTGGCAGTATCCTAGGACAGTTTGCAGCCGACGCAAGCTTTTGTTGCCTATTGGTTGGAGTAGGGCCGCATGACGAAGAATACCGCAACCTCTCGTATCGAGAATATGCGAAACCTTTCACCCGCAGAACGCCTCGAGCAGGTTGCCAAGGCTGCCGGGCTGAGCGAACAGGCCCGGACCGTGCTCGCCGCGCCCGATGCCCTTTCCGTCACCCGCGCCAACGGCATGATCGAGAACGTCATCGGCACATTCGAACTGCCGCTTGGCGTTGCCACCAACTTCCTGGTCAATGGCCGCGAATATCTGGTGCCGATGGCCGTGGAAGAACCTTCCGTCGTCGCCGCCGCGTCCTATATGGCGAAGATCGTCCGCGATTGCGGCGGCTTCCAGACGTCGTCCACGGCGCCGGTCATGCGTGCGCAGGTCCAGGTCCTCGGCACGTCCGACCCGCATGGTGCCCGCCTCGCCATCCTCGCCGCCCGCGACGAGATCATCGCCGCCGCAAATGCCAAGGACCCCGTCCTCGTCAAGTTCGGGGGCGGTTGCCGCGATATCGAAGTGCATGTGTTCGCCGCGAGTTCGCGCGGTCCGATGGTGGTGCTGCATCTTCTCGTCGACGTGCGCGACGCGATGGGCGCCAATACGGTCAACACCATGGCCGAGGCCATTGCCCCGATCGTCGAGCGCATAACCGGCGGCGCGGTCAGGCTGCGCATCCTGTCCAATCTCGCCGATCTGCGTCTGGCCCGGGCTCGCATCGAAGTGACCGAGGATGCCCTCGCCACCAAGGATTTTTCCGGCCGCCGCATGATCGAAGGCATCATCGACGCCTATGAATTCGCGGCAATCGATCCCTATCGCGCCGCCACCCACAACAAGGGCATCATGAACGGCATCGATCCCGTCGTCGTGGCGACAGGCAATGACTGGCGCGCCATCGAAGCCGGCGCCCATGCCTACGCAGCCCGGTCGGGACGCTATACGTCGCTGACGACCTGGGAAGTGAGCGCCAAGGGAAATCTCGTCGGGACCATCGAGATGCCGATGGCGCTCGGCATTGTCGGCGGCGCCACGAAAACCCATCCGGCGGCACAGGCCGCACTGGAAATCCTCAACGTCCGTTCGGCCGTGGAGCTCGCGGAGGTCACCGTTGCCGTCGGTCTTGCCCAGAACATGGCGGCGCTGCGCGCGCTGGCGACGGAGGGCATCCAGCGCGGCCACATGGCCCTGCATGCCCGCAACATCGCGATCGGCGCGGGTGCGGTGGGCGAAGAGATAGACGCGGTGGCCCGCAGGCTCGCCGCCGATCATGACGTGCGCGCGGCACGGGCCGAGGAAATCCTGGCCGAACTGCGCAAATAAGATTTCTTGCACGCGGCGAAGGGGGAGCTTCGCCGCCTGCACATATGTGGGAGGACTATGATGACAGATACGACCCCTGCCCCATCGGCAGGAAGGCATGGCCAATTGGCCGAAGTCTGGGGTGACGTGATTTCACGGCCCCAGCTTGGCAAGGCCATGATCATCGGCGCCGTGCTCAGCGTGGCGGCCTATTTCATTGCACTTCAGCTGATCACGCCGCTGGCGGCGACGCCTGCCATCGGCAAGGCGCTGGCCATGCTGGCCGGCATCGTCGCGTCGGTTGTCGGCGGCGCCATCTGCGCCCGCATCTTTCCACCCAAGCGCGTGGTGGTCGAGCAAGTAGCGGCCGGCACCACATGGCTCACCGAAGTTCTGGAACAGCTCGAACAGGATGGCGGTCCCATCGGCCGGGTGCAGGATCTGCCGCCCGTCGTCGCCGAGGAGATGCGCCAGGTCGGGCTCTACGAAATCTTCAGGAACCATGAATCGGAACGTGGCCCAGACAGGCCGGGGGTGTGATATGGACGGTCTGCTTTACGAAATAATGATCGCCCTGGCACTCGGCCTGCTGGGCGCAGTGCTGTTTTCGGCCATCGGCCTGATTTCCGGCACGGACGAAACGACGACGCTCGCCCCGGTGACGCTGCTCGTCGTTCTGCTCGGCGCGCCACCGGCCGCGGTCTTCACCTTCTGGATGTGCGCGGCGATTTCGAAACACATGACGCATGCGGTGCCGACAGCGCTTCTCGGCATTCCCGGCGATACGATGGCCCTGCCGCTGCTGCAGCAGGCGACGGCGCTGCGCAATCTCGGCGCACCGCATGTGGCGCTGCGCAAGATGCTGGCAGGCTCGGTCATATCGGCGTTCATCGCCGTGCCGCTGGCCGTCCTGTTCGCGGTGATCCTCGCCCCGTTCGGCTCCTATATCACCGCATCGGCGCCCTGGCTCTTCATCATCGCGGCGGTCATCATCGCCTATTTCTCGGCCGGCCGCTGGGCCTCGGTGGTGGCGCTCGTTCCGTTCACGCTGATGATCGTCGCCATGCAGGCCTTCACCGCCGACCACAATGTGAAGCTCGGCGTCAGCTA
Source organism: Phyllobacterium sp. 0TCS1.6A (assembly GCF_026420825.1). NCBI lineage: Bacteria > Pseudomonadati > Pseudomonadota > Alphaproteobacteria > Hyphomicrobiales > Phyllobacteriaceae > Phyllobacterium > Phyllobacterium sp. 0TCS1.6A. The sequence continues at coordinate 223,128 of NZ_JAPMAB010000004.1, read as the reverse complement.
CTTCCTCGGCATCGCCATCGGGCCGCTGGTCGCCGAGCTGGTATCGTCGCTTTCGCCGCTTGAACAGAAGCGCATGAACCGCAACGACCTGCGCCAGACCACGCTGGCGCCGGACGTCAAGAGCTGGGGCGGCTACTTCCCGAACCCGTTCAAGGTGCTCGACCGCAGCCAGGCGACGACGACCGCAACGGCGGCGGCCATCACCAGCGCCACGTTCGTGTTCAGCCCCGTCGCCGTCACCGTGATCGCCGGCGAGATCGTGGGCGCGCGGATCAAGCACGCCTATCACCGGCTGACCTCCGTTCTCGCCGTGCGCAACGGCGTGACGGAATCGACCTATATCGCCGAGGCCCTGATCCCGCTGATTGCGTTCGGCCTGCCGCTCAGCCCTGTCGCCGCCGGTCCTGCCGCGCCCCTGTTCAACGCGCCGCCACGCTTCACCGTCGAAACCGCGACGGGTGCGGTCAACAACCTCCATACGATGTTGTCGGTGCCGGAATTCCTGGTCTGGGGCCTGGTTTCCGTCTTCATCGCCGCGGCGATCGCCTATCCCTTCGCCATGAACCATGCGCGCAGCGCTGCGGCTTTCGTGGCGAAATATATCAGCCATGAGGCGATCATCGCCACCTTCGTCGGGCTGATACTGGTGATCGGCATATGGGAAGGCGGCGTGATTGCGCTGCTCGTCATCCTGACCGTCGGCCTCATCGGCGGGCTGCTCTACCGGGTGCTCGGCATCAATACGGGCGTCCAGTTCATGGGCTACTATGCTGCGATCCTCAGCGTTCCCGCCATACTGAAACTTTTCAGTTAGTGTGGTGGAATTGAAATACGCCTGACTATGGCGGCAGGGGCCGGAGCGTATTTCAATTCCGAAAACCACACTAGAAACATATGGTTGCTAGTGACCTTATCGAATCTGAAGTTCATCTGACGCTGCTGCAATAATGTAGTGAACTTCAGATTCGGGTCACTAGGTCGAACGAAGTGAGGGAGGAGAACAGTCATGAACATATATAGCCGCAGCCGGGCACTTGGCCGGACACTGGGCCCGGCACTGGGCCTCGCCTTCATCATGGGCTCGCTACTGGGTCCCATATCCGCAACCACCGCCTCCCAGGCGACCGAGAGCGCCGGGAATCTCCCGGCGCTCGACCTGCCGAAGGAGCTGAGAAGCGTCGTGCCTCTCCCCATGGCGGACTCGCAGCTGCCATCCGTCGAGGCGAAGGAATATTTCAAGGTCGCCGACGAGGCGCTGCAGCTCGAGTGCCCGACCTTCGACGCGGCCGGCGATCTCCTGTTCTGCGAAGTCTTCGGCGGGCGCCTGTTCCGCCTGACACCACAAAAGGAGCTGACGAGTTTCCTGCCCGACGCGGAATTGCGGCCAGCCGGACTTGCCGTCCACAAGGATGGGCGCATCTACATGGCCGAGCTTGGCGACTTCCAGTCCAGGGGGTCGGTGGTCAGCCTCGCGCCCGACGGGACCGACATGCGCAGGATCGTATCGCGGGATGCCGGCTTCCTGCCGGACGATCTCGTCTTCGACAGGAATGGCGGCTTCTATTTCACCGATTTCAAGGGCGGGTCGAGCGTGCCGACGGGCGGCGTCTATTATGTCGGCCCGGATGGCGGCAAGCCGGTTCTGGTCGTACCCAACCTGAAGATCGCCAACGGCATCGGCCTCAGCCCGGATGGCAAGACATTGTGGGTGACCGAACTCGCCGGCGGCAATCTGCATCGCATAGCGCTGGCCGATCCGACGACCGTCGCGCCGTTCGGCTCATCGATCGTCTACAGCTTCACGGGTGGCGGACCGGATTCCCTCCGCATTGATGCCGAAGGCAATGTCTATGTGGCAGTCTATGGGCAGGGAAAGGTGATGGCGTTCAACCCGCTGGGTTTCCCGGTCGGCCAATATCTGCTGCCGGGACGCGACCAGGGTCACTTTCTGCGATCGACCTCGATGGTGATACGCCCGGGCACCGACGAAATGCTGATCTTCAGCAATGATTGGGACAAGGGACAGGGCTCGCGCATCTTCGCCGTGAAGGCCCTGGCCAAGGCCGCCCCGGACCCCGCGCACGCGAAGTGACGGGTTAAACGCCAATGCAGCGGGTCTCGTAGGGGCTGAGCGTGAGGATGCGCCGCGGCGCGGCGTCTTCCTGGGCGTCGAGATGCACGCTCTGTTCATCCGGCGTCAGGTTGACGACATGGAGCGTCCGGCGCGAATCCGTGATCGCGGCGAAGGCAAGGACGGCGCCCGGCGAAGAAGACACCATTTCCTGCCATGTCGATCCGGCGAGGCTTGCCAATGTGCGGACGGTTGCCCCGATCGGACGCATGGCACCCGGCGCCGACGGCTCGCCTTCGCCCGCAACGAGGCCGAAAGGCCCGGTCAGCGCCGAAAGCGTCAGGCATTCGAGGCCCGCCTCCAGCGTCCTGATCGCGTAGCCCATGGCGAAGGCTTCGCCGAAACGGCCATTGTGGCGCGGATCGCGATCGGCCATGGCGATACGGCTGCCATGCGGATTGTCCATGGTGCGGTTGCCATAGGGGTTCTGCCGCATGGCGATGGTCGAGGGACCGATGCGATAGGGCAAGTCGCCATAGATCGCGCGCACGGACCGCGTGATGAAGGGCAATGCTTCCAAAGTCTGCATCACGCTCAGATCGTCGGCCGCATGGACGATGGGATTGGTGCAATGCGTCACGAAATCCAGCCGTTGCGGCGGCACGCGCTTGCGGTTCAATTCGGTGAAATAGCTCAGCATGCCGCCGCCAATGCGAATATTGGGGCGAATATCCGCGAAGGCGCCATGCGCCGCCGCATAGACCACCTCCAATGGCGGGCATTCCGGCCATTCGCTGCCCGGCGGCGTCGACTGCCTGTCCACTGCGGGCGAGATGGCGATCGCATCGGGCTGGAGGCCGGCCGAGCGCATGTCCTGCGCGATCTCGCGGCATTCGTCGTCGGGTTGCCTGTCGCAGGGAAGCGCAATCTCGAGCACCGCGCGTCCCCGGTGGAGCCGCGCAATGGCCGCGAAATCCTGCAGCGCCGCCTTGCCGTGGCCCGCAAGCGGGTCGAAATGGAAAAGCAGTTCCTGCGCGCCGATCTCGCCGCGGAGATGACCAGCCTGCAAAGTGGATGCTGCGTCCTCCGGACGTATGACCAGGCCGATATTCGGCATCATGCCGCGCCGGCTGCCGGGCCGGATCGTTACCGGCGCACCCGCCGCCACAGCCGGTCGGCCATGGGGACGGCCGTCCTCGATGGTCAGCGCAATCGTCTGCTCGAATGGCTTGCCGGGCTCGATCCGGTATGGCCAGGGCAGCGCCAGCGGGCGGACATAGGTCTTGTAGGATGCGTCGGACCAGTTGCGCTGGTCTTCCATTTCGAAGACATCGCCTTCCATGCGGCACGTCGCCGATACGCCGTCCATGACCGGATGGGTGATCGCGCGCATATCCTTGAATGGCTGCCAGGGTTCGATCAGATCGGGGAAGACCGTCTCTTCGCGGCGGCCGTCCACATGCTCCACGGCAACCGGTCCGCCGGCCACGCCGATGATGGGATGCAGGATGCAGAACCCGCAGCGATTGGTGTCGAAGCCGGTCGTCGAAACGGCTTTCGCCTTGAAGACCAGCGCACCATCGCCCGCCTCGATGCTGACATCGACCGAGAGCGCCGTATGCTCCGGCCCCTGGCAATCGGCGCGGTAGGTCAGGGCAAAGCGGCCGTCATCCTGCCTGACCGACAGGTCCTCGATGCGCGGCCTGTAGGTGCCCCAGTCGCGGTCGCGCACCAGATATGAGATGGAGCGCAGCACTTCGACGCCATCATAGGTGATGGTGCGCAGATTGCCGTCGGCGAAATCGGCCGCCAGCCGCCCGGCGACGAGGCGAAGCGGCGGCGCCTCGCGCTCATGCGTGCCGTAGAGAAGAAACGGATCGGCGGCGCTCATGCCAGCAATTTCCGCACATCGACGGGCTGGCCGGTCGCGGCGCTCGCATAGGCTGCCTCTACCAGGGCGAAGGTCTTCAGATTATCGGCGCCGGATGTCGAGGTTTCGGCGCCGGAGCGCAGCTGCTCGACCCAATGCTGCTGGATGGCAAGCACGCTCTCCTGGATATTGTGCCAGGGCCGCGAGGCCCATGGCAGCAGCGCCGGAGCCACGTCGCTCGCCGTCGTCCCGGCTGCGTTCGTCACTTCGAGGCGATAGCCCTTGTAGAGCCGGATGCTGCCTTCGCTGCCATCGAGTTCGATCAGCGTCTCGGGAAATGGTTCGTCGGCAAGCCGCGTCGCATAGCTGACATCGACGATGGAGGTGGCGCCGCCCTCATGGTCGAGCAGGATCGTCGCGACATCCTCGCCCTTGATGCGCGGATTGACCCGCCGGGTCCGCGCGGTGAGAGACGTCACGTCGCCGAGAATATAGCGCGCAATGTCAAGCGTATGGATGCCGAGATCCTCGATGATGAAGCGCTCGCCCTCGGCCAGATAGGGCTGGCCGGAGAATACGTCATAGGCGGAGCGGAAGGAGAAGCGGCCCCAGAACGGTGTTCCGATCGCGCCGGTTGCAAGCACCTCGCGCACCGCCCGGATCGGCGTCTGCCAACGGAAATTTTCGTGCACCATCAGCGGAACACCCGCATCGCGGCAGGCTTTCACCATGGCTTTGGCGTCGGCGAGCGTCGGCGCGAACGGCTTCTGGCAGATCGCCGGCAGCCGGTGGGCGGCCGCCAGTTCCACCAGCGACCGGTGGCTGCGCACGGTGGTGGCGATATCGACGAAATCGAAACCGCCATCCCGGAAGAGCTCGCTCGCGTCGAGATAGCGCCGTTCGATGCCGAACGTGTCGCCGACGATCTTCAGCCGCTCCGGGTCGCGATCGCAGATGGCGACGATTTCGGCGCCATCCACATCGCGCCATCCATACATCTGGTTGACGGCAAAGAAGCCGCAGCCGATCAGTGCTCCGCGAAACAACGCCATCCGTTATTACTCCCTGGCCGCCAGCTGCTTCAGGGCAACCTGCTGCTGCAGCCTGCGCTGCGCCTGGTCCACCACCACCGCGACGATGATGACGATACCCTTGATGACCATCTGCCAGAAGGAGGAAACGCCCATCATCACCAGCCCGTCCGACAGGATGCCGATGACGAAGGCGCCGATAATGGTCCCGCCGATCGTGCCGCGTCCGCCCGACATCGACGTTCCCCCGAGCACCGCCGCCGCAATGGCGTTGAGTTCGAAGGAATTGCCGGTCGCCGGATGCGACGCCATCAGTTCCGATGAGATGACGACGCCGACAATGGCGGCGCAGAGGCCGGAAAACATGTAGACGAACATTTTCACCCGGTCGACGCGGATGCCCGACATGCGCGCGGCGCGCTCATTGCCGCCGACGGCGAATATCTGGCGGCCGATCGGCGTATAGCGCGCGACATAGGCGGCGGCCAGCGCGACGACGACGAGAATCCAGATCGAGACCGGAAGCCCGAGCAGCCTGCCGGAGCCGAGGAAGCCGAAGCCCGTGGTGGAAAGCTCGGGCTTGCCCACGAGGTTGGGGAAGGTCTGGCCATCGGACGAAAGCAGCGCGAAGCCGCGGGCGACATAGAGCGTTCCAAGCGTCGCTATGAAGGGCGCGACGTTCAGCTTGGTGATCAGCAGGCCGTTTATCGCGCCGATGAGGACGCCGACGAAGAGGGTGATCAGGCACACTTCGAACACGTTGAAATAGATCGTATAGCCGAATTGCAGATCGATGCCGTTGAGGATGAGGCCGCCGGCCACCATGCCGCAAAGGCCGACGATGGAGCCGACCGAAAGATCGATGCCGCCGGTGATGATGACGAAGGTCATGCCCATGGCCAGGAAGGCATTGAGCGCGACGTGCTTGGACATCAGGATCAGGTTGGCGGCGGACAGGAAATTGGGCGCGAATATCGCGAAGAAGGCGATGACGGCAAAGAGTGCTATGAAGGTGCGGAGCTTCATCAGCGTCAGCAGCATCGAACCATTGCCGCCTGCGAGGCCCTTGGTCGTGGTTGCCGTGGTCATGACGCAGTTTCCCTTGATCTATGGCCGACAGAGGCGGCCTTGACGATAATTTCTTCGCTTGCTTCCTCGCGGTCGATGATCCGTGTCACCTTGCCATTGCTCATCACCGCGATGCGGTCGGAGAGCGCCATGACTTCCTCGAGGTCAGAGGTGGAGAACAGGATCGCAAGGCCCTCGCCGGCAAGCCGGCGCATCGTCCGGAACACGTCGGCCTTGGCGCCGATGTCGATGCCGCGGCTCGGCTCGTCCATCAGCAGCACTTTCGGGTTGGTCATCAGCGCCTTGCCGATGACGACCTTCTGCTGGTTGCCGCCGGACATGGAGGTAATGTCGAAATCCGGATTGGGCGCCTTGATCGCCAGGTCGCGGATCGCCTGCGCGATGGCGCCCTGCTCCCTCTCGTCGCGGATATGAAAGCCGAAACGGGTAAACCGCTCGAGGCTCGCCAGCGTCAGGTTGGCGGCGATCGACAGGACCTGCACGAGCCCTTCGCGCTGGCGATCCTCCGGGATCAGCGCAAGGCCGCGCTTGATGCGGGTGGAGGTATCGCGTGAGCCGATTTCCTCGCCGTCGATGTAGATCCTGCCGGTGGAATTGACATGCCGGCCCATGACGCATTCGAAGAACTCGCTGCGCCCGGCTCCCATCAGCCCGTAAATGCCGAGCACCTCGCCCGCCCGGACGGATATGGAGAGATGATCGACGGCAAGTCCGCCGGTCTTGCGCGGCAGGCAGATATCCTCGGCGCGAAACACTTCGCCCCCGAGCTTGTGCGAGATCGACTTGGCGAAATCCTTGGCGTCCGACCCGATCATCGACCGCACGATCCAGCGGGTATCGATGTCGCGAACCATGGCGTGGCCGGTGATCTGGCCATCGCGCAGGACGGTGATGTAGTCACCGATGCGCATCAACTCCTCGAGCCGGTGGGAAATATAGACGATGGCGACGCCCTGCGCCTTGAGCTCGCCGATCACCTTGAACAGGATATCGACTTCCGCCGCCGAAAGCGCCGAAGTGGGCTCGTCGAGAATGAGGATACGCGTGTCGAGGGAAATGGCCTTGGCGATCTCGACCAGTTGCTGCTGGCCGATCGGCAGGTCGTCGACCATGCTTTCCGCGTCGATACCGGCGTCGAGCTTGGCCAGGAACGCATTGGCCTTCTCGACCTGCGCCCGGTGATCGATGCCGCGGATGCCGCGGACGATTTCGCGGGTGGCGAAGATATTCTCGGCGACCGAAAGATTGCCGAACAGGTTGAGCTCCTGGAACACCATGCCGATGCCATGTTTCTGCGCATCGGCGGGCGAATTGAACTCCACTTCCTGCCCCTCGAGCAGGATGCGGCCGAGCGAAGGCCGTTCCACGCCTGCAATCATCCGCATCAGCGTCGATTTGCCGGCGCCATTTTCGCCGACGAGGACATTCACCGCGCCACGCCTGAGCGCGAGATTGGCATGCTTGACCGCGACGATGCCGGAATAGACCTTCGTCACGTCCTCCAGCCTCAGAACGACATCGCCTTCATCCATCCCGGCCATCTCAGTCTCCGACCGAAATGGTGGCGGGCGTCAGCAGCGGCAGCTGGCCCTTGGCGGGCAGCGGATACGCCCCTACCGCCTCGACCTTCTTGCCCTCGAGCTTGTCGCGCGGCAGTTTTTCCAGCGTCGCCGAGTTGACATGGCTGTTGAAGGCCTTGCCGAATTCGGCCCATTGGATCTGGTTCTTGAACGCATTGAAATTCACGAAGTCGAGGCTGTCGCGCAGCGCGGTGCCGCGAATGACGGGCCCGATCTGGATACGCACATCGGCCTTGCCGTCGCCATCGACATCGGTATCGAGATAGGAAGCGCGGGATCTGGTCTCGGCCTTGACGATCGTACCGGCGACCTTGGCCGCGAAGGTCCAGGGAGCGCTGCCCTGCTCCTCCTTGTGACCATATTTTGCCCCTGCGGCATCCGGATCGCTGCCGGCGAGAGCGGCGACCTCGGTGAAATTTCCGGCGCGCTGGTTCAGGAAAGGCACGGCCTTGGCGTCCCAGAGTTCCGCCACCTGACGCGCAGGATCAAAGCCGCCGCTTGCCGTCGCCGCGGCTTCTTCCGGGGTCGGTGTCTTTATGATCTTGCAGCCCGCCAATGCGGCGGCAAGGGTCGCCGCCATCAACAGGCCTGTCCGGTTCATGGGCATGAGACGCCTCCATGCAATGCGCATGGCAGTGGGGACTGTTCCGCCACTGCCATGTCAGGGACGCTTAGTCCTTCAGGGCGAAGGTTTCGAGCTGCGATGCGTTTTCGCTGGTGATCAGCACGCAATCCATCAGCTGCTTCTCTTCCGCCGGGGCCTTGCCGGTCTTGATATATTCGCTGGCCTGGTCCACCGCCCGCTGTGCCTGGGCATAGGCGGGCTGCAGGACAGTCGCCTTTATCCCGCCCGACTTGATGGAGTCGCGCACATCGTTGGAGCCGTCGAAACCGACGACGATGACGTCCTTGCGTCCCGCTGCCTGCAGCGCGGCAATCGCGCCCATGGCCATCGTGTCATTGCCGGCGATGACGCCCTGGATGTCCGGATTGGCCTGAAGGATGGTCTCCATCTTGGAGTAACCCTCGGTCTGACTCCAATTGGCCGATTGCTGCGCGACCATCTTCATGTCCGGATATTCGTCGATCACGTCATGATAGCCCTTCGAGCGGATGCCGGCATTGAGATCGGCTTCGCGGCCGAGCAGCTCGACATAATTGCCCTTCTCGCCCATCAGGCGAACGAACTCTTCAGCGCCGAGCTGCGCGCCCTGGTAATTGTTCGAAACGATCTGCGAAACGGCGATGCCGGTGGCGTTGATCTCGCGGTCGATGAGAAACGAGGGAACGCCGGCATCCTTTGCCTTCTTGACGGCGGCGATCGACGCTTCCGAACCGGCATTGTCGAGGATGATCGCCTTGGCGCCGCGGCCGATGGCCGTGTCGATCAATTGCGACTGCTTGTTGGCGTCATCATCGTGCACGAGGATCAGGGTCTCGTAGCCGAGTTCCTTGGCGCGCGCCTCGGCACCGACAGCTTCCGCCTTGAAGAACGGATTGTCATGCGACGGCGTGATGATGGCAATGAGATCGGCGGCGAATGCGGGCGCGGATACGCCCATCGCCAAGGCTGCCGCGAAAGCCGCCAGTGTCAGTCTGCGTGTCATATTCATGGTTTTCCTCCCGTTGAATGGCTCTATTTCCCAGGCAGAGCGGGTGAGGTTTCTATGTCCTCACCAATTGCGATGTCATGTGATGCGCCGGATGCTCTCCGCGATCTCGTTTGGCTGAAACACGTTCTTCCAGTCGTCGCGCATCAGCGCCGGAATGCCGAATTCGATCGCCTTGTTGCAGGCATCCGAAAAGACGCCATCGACTTCCTTGAAGATGACCGCGCCAAGGACGTTCATGTGTCCGAGCAGGAAATCGCGGGCCGCTTCCTCCGGCACGCCGCGCGCGACACATTCGTCCATCGCCTGCCGCATGACGACCAGCAACGAAGCGCAGACGGTTTCGGAAAGGCCGGGCTCGAGCATGGCCATCTGCTCGACGGTGACGCGATGCGAACGCATGACCGGCGCCCAGATGACCTTGGCGATCTCCTCGCCGAGCGCATAGGCCTCCTCCGGCCCCTGCATCAGCGCGGAAACAATGTGCTGCTTGGCGAAAAGGCCGCCGAAATGGTCCTTCTTGGCCTGCATGTCCGTCTCATCGTTGAAGATCGGCGGATGGCAGGGATGGGTGACGAAATAGGTCAGGTCGCTGCGTTCAGGCAGGTGGCCGGCAAAGGGAGCGGCCGCATCCAGCGCAACGATCATCGTGCCGGGCTTCACCTTGTCGACGATGCCCGCGGCGACCTTGCCGATTGCCGTATCCGGAACGGCGAGGATCACGACTTCCGCGCCCGCGAGGGCTTCGTCCGCCGCAATGCAATCAAGGCCGAGATCGTTCTTGAGCCGCGCCTTGCCGGCATCGCTGACTTCCACATGGCGAACGTCGAACCGCGAGCCCTTCAAATTCTTGGCGAGCCGGTATCCCATTTTCCCGCCAGCACCGAACAAAGCAACCGATGTCATGTTTTTCCTCACCTTTTCAAACAAGCTCGTATAGCAACTGGTATGATGAGTCAATCACTATACAGCATCGCCGGTGCCGTCCAGCCGGTCGATCGCCGCGACATTGGATACGGACGGACCGTTCGGATCGAATTCCGAGGCCAGCCAGGTATCGACGATGGCCTTTGCCAGTTCGGGCCCGATGACCCGGGCGCCCATGGTGATGATCTGGGCATTGTTGGATTTGGCGGCGCGTTCGGCCGAATAGGTATCGTGCGTCAGCGCGGCGCGGATGCCCGGCACCTTGTTGGCCGAGATGCTCACGCCGATGCCGGTGCCGCAGATGAGGATGCCGCGCTCATGCTCGCCATCGATAATGGTTTGTGCAAGGTCGCGCGAGAGATCGGCGTAGAAACCCGGCTGGCTCATATCCGTCACCACCAGTTCGGTCTTGCCGCCGAGATGGGCGGCGATCACATCCAGCAGCGGCTTGCCCGCGCTGTCGGCTCCGATTGCAATCTTCATGCTGGTATTCCTTCCTTGAATGTTCCTGTTCCGTAACGAACTTGCGGGCGCCGGTTCAGCCCCCCTGCCCGTCCCTGATCTGCGCGAAATAGCCATCGGTGCCGATCTGCCCGCCCTTGAGCGCGATCTGCAGGCCATCGGTCGGCCCATGCCTGCCATGCGCCAGGCAGAGCGGCGAGCCCGGCGTCTGCGGCAGCGGAAGCAGTGTCGTCAATGCCTCGACGCGAAGCTCCCGCAGCGCGTGGCTCGATGTGTCGCCGCCGGCGATGACCGCGCGCGGCAGCTTCTCCCGCTCCACCAATTGGCGCAGGATCATGCCCAGCGAACGGCCGAGCCTGTGCCGCGCGCCGGGAATGCGGTCGATCTCCGCACCGCGATCGGCAGAGGGTCCGAGCGCCGTATTGAGGATGACGCTGCGGCCAGACTTCAAGATACGGATGCCGTCATCGACGGCCCCGGCCACGGCTTCCTCGCCGCCGGAAACGAGCTCCACCGGATCAAGGCTGACACTGTCGAAGCCGTCCGCGGTGGCGGCGCTGATCTGGCGCGCGGTGGTGGGTGAAACGCTGCCCGAAACCACGGCGAGCCGCTCCACCTTTCCGGGCGAAGCGAAATGCTGCTTTTCGCCTATGACGCCCTGCTGCCGCCAGGTGTTCAGCAAGGCATATTCGACGCCGGACGACCCGGCGGTGAAACGGCTGCCCTTGCGCGCCAGTCGCCACAAATGATCCCCGGCCGCCGCCTGCGTCTGCGGCGAATCCACGTCGAAAAACAGAATTCCGGCATCGGATGCCATCGCGTCGATCCTGGACGCCGCGTCCGGCGACGACAGGGTCGCGATGTCTGCAAGCGCGATGGACAGGCCGGTCTGGCGGGCAAGATGGACGGTCAGATCGGCCTCGTCCATCGGCGTGACAGGATGCCTGCTCATGACCGGATGCCGGTCGATGCGGAACATTTTGCCCTGATAGGTGGCGAAGAGATTGCCGAAGCTGGTATAGCGCCCGAGTTGCGGCGCGCCGACAATGACCGGCACGCAAGCCTGTTCGAAGACGGACTTGCCGATCTCGATGGCCGTGCCGATGCTTCCGACCTTGGGGCTCGAATCGAAGGTCGAGCACACCTTGTAGTGACAGATCGCAGCGCCGAGGCCCTTGAGCCATTCGAAGACCGGCGTCAATTGCTGCTGCATCCATTCCGGCGTTTCGCTGCGGCTGGTGCCGGCAATGCCGATCGCACGGCAATCGCGGAACCGTTGGCGCATTGCCGGCGACGGGATGCCGAGGAAAAGCACCGTCGCAACGCCATTGGATGTGAGCGCCTCCATGACGTCGGTCGAACCGGTGAAATCATCGCCATAATAGCTGAGCAGCGTTTCGGCCATCATGCTTGCGCCTTGCCGAACTTCTTGATCGATGCGGCAAGCTCCGGATGGTCCCTGGCATAGTCTTCGAGCGCTATGCCCTTGACCGCGGCCTGCCATGCCTGCTGGACCGCGCGCACGCCGGCAGCCGGGCCGCCGGGATGGCTGACGATACCGCCGCCGCAGAGATAGAGCAGGTCGACCGTCCGCCCCGTGCGCTCATAGGTTTCCGGCGCCTGCCCGCCCCACTGGCCCGATCCGGCGACGGGCAAGGGACGATCCGCGGCCTTGAACAGTGGCGTGCTGATCGCCTCAAAGGAGCGGACGAAGCTCTCGTCCGGCTCCCAATATTTCACGCCGATGCCGTTGATCTGGAACTGGTCGACGCCAAGCAGCCGCCAGAACTGCTGGTAGACGCTGAAATCGAGACCGGCACCGGGATCGCGGGTCAGGATATCCCAGCCATTGCGGTGGGCATGCAGGACGAGGCCCGAGCGCTTGCGCAGGAAGCTCATCCCGCCGAAGCCGATCGAATTGATGTTGACGACGGCGCAATTGCCGCCGGCCTTGAGCACGATGTCATGATTGCGCATCATCTCGTCAGGATCGGCATGCGAAATGCCGAACGCATACATGACTTTCTTGCCGGTCTTCTGCTCATGATCGAGGATGCGCGGCATGATTGCCGCCACCCGATCCTCGAACGGAGAATAGGCGGGGCTCATCAGTTTCTCGTCGTCCTTGATGAAATCGACGCCGGATTCGATCAGGCTTCCGACCAGCTCGGCGGTTTCATGCGGGCGCAGCCCGAGCGCAGGCTTGACGATCGTGCCGATGATCGGACGGCCTTCGACCCCGGTCAGCCTGCGGCTTCCATCAATGCCGAATTGCGGGCCCGGATGAACTTCGCCAAAGATCTCAGGCAGTTTCATGCCGACGATGCGGATGCCCGTCATGCCCTTGATCGAGAAGACACCACCTATGGCGATGGTCATCAGGGCCGCGAGGTCGGTTCCGATCGCTTCGATCGGAAAGGCGATATCGACATCCGCCCGGTGGAATGCGCCCCCCGCCGCGGGCGCCTCCGGCCAGGTCGGCAACTCACGATCGTCGAGGGGACGGATTGCAATCACCCTCGCCGCCACCCGGTCTTTCAGCGCCTCGGTTTCGCCCGGCACCGGCACAAAGGTTCCCGTCGATTGATCGCTGGCAATCTTGGCGGCCATCGCCTCGATGCTTCCCGGCGTCTCGATCCGGTAGGTCAGGGTGATCGTGGTCAACTACTCCTCCCGCGACGGCAAATTAGCCATGGTGTCGTCTGTCGCACTGGTATAATGAGTATTCCAACTGTGCAACAGAAATCTGGCCGGCCTGCCGAGATCGATGCACTTTGTGCAAGCCGCCGTTGGTGCTAAGGAAGGATTTCCATGAGTCAGCGAGAAACCATGTCCTCAGTCGTCGAGCAGATCGTCCGCCGAAAATTGTCCGATGAAGTCTTCGATCGGCTGGAACGGCTGATCACTTCCGGCGAACTGAAGCCCGGCGACGAAATGCCGTCGGAGCGGGTGCTGATGGAACGCTTCGGCGTTGGCCGCCCGGCGATCCGCGAGGCGATGCAGGCGCTGGCCGGCAAGGGGCTCGTCAGCATCACCCATGGCGAACGGGCGAAAGTGCTGCGACTGACCGCGCAGTCGATCCTGCGGCAGGTCGATCTGACCGCGAAGATCATGCTGATGCAGTCCGCCGATTCGTTGGAGTACCTGAAAGGCGCGCGCATCTTCTTCGAGCGTGGCATGGCAAGGGAAGCGGCCGAGCGCGCGACGGAACAGGATATCGCCGACCTTCGCCAGATCATCGATCTGCAACGCCGTTCGCTCGGCAACGCCGAGGAGTTCATCTCGGCCGACATGGAATTCCACACCCGCATTGCGGAGATTTCCGGCAATCCCATCTTTGTCGCCGTCAGCGAGGCCATGTTGGCATGGCTGAAGCAGTTTCACGTGCACATGCTGATCTGGACCGGCAAGGAGAAATTCACGCTGGTCGAACATGAGGAAATCGTCGAGCGCCTGCAGGCCGGCGATGCGGATGGCGCCGAGGCTGCCATCCTCAAGCACCTGGAACGCTCGCGGGCGCTTTACGGCAATAGCGAAAGCGCCTCTTGAAAGTGTAACCGGCGGCTCCCATCTGTGGCTTCCACCCGTACAAGACGATAGTGCAGCGGCAGAGCGATCTGCGCGCGCGGTCGTCCGGGTTCGATAGGGCGCTCCCCTCACGGGTCGAGCGCCCTATTTCTTTCAAGGCGAGCGTCAGCCTGATCGGGCGAGGGGATCAAAGCGCCCGGCCCGGCCGTTACGGCACACATTGCGGTGCCGATTGCGGTGCCCAGTCGGCGATTGAATATCTGAGCTGTCAGGGTTATAAGGAGGTCCGACCGATGTCTCATCGCCTGCCTTCGTACAACCACCCACACCTGCGCTCCATCCCGCCATCTTGAAGCTAAACGAAGGTTTGCTTCATTGAGTTGGATTGGCGCAATGGCGTGGTTGACGGGCGCTGGTGCACTATTTCCAACCAGCCCCCCGCTTACCCCCCAGAACCGCTACCCTGGACCCCTCCCCTCCTGCTGAGCCCACATGGGTGATCCTGCCGAACCACGTAGCAACATTTGTGCAGCCCCTGCAACAAGAGATGGCAATAATGTACCGCATGCTTCGACAGTCTCGGCACGAGGGAAAAAATTATTGATGGCGGAAGTGGAGGGAGCCAAGGTTTGAAAACCTCGCAAAACTACCGCCTTGCAAATAAACCAAACCCCTCATGCTGAGCCTGTCGAAGCACGCAGCAACGTTTGTGCAGCACCTGTTAAATACGGAAAATCCGCACCACGCCCGCGAAAATCGCGTCTGGTCATTGAAAATGGGGGGAGACGGGCGGTCTTCAGCGCGTCGTAGTGGTATCAGGGTCGAGGTCCGAAGACCGCCCGCGACGTCTTTGCCTGCTATTGTCACGCTTGTCAGACGCAACAACCCGGAAACATGAGCGCTACCTCCGTTTCCATCTGCAGTTTGCTGGCCAATCGGGGTTGTCACTTCCGACCATCCGGCAACGTCACCCTTTCCCAGCTTGTCGAAACAGCTCCGGAAGCTGCTC
This sequence comes from Phyllobacterium sp. 0TCS1.6A, assembly GCF_026420825.1. Classification (NCBI taxonomy): domain Bacteria; kingdom Pseudomonadati; phylum Pseudomonadota; class Alphaproteobacteria; order Hyphomicrobiales; family Phyllobacteriaceae; genus Phyllobacterium; species Phyllobacterium sp. 0TCS1.6A. The sequence goes on along the minus strand of NZ_JAPMAB010000004.1, from coordinate 207,951 downwards.
CCCCACTGGAAAGGACCGAATCACAATAACCCGGTTTCAAAGTGGTGGGATAAGTTTCCATTTATCCCCCACGGAGGGCCGTGTGTTGCATAGAATGAAGTGGCCCCAGCATGATTCGTGGCCCGACAGGTTCATCGCAAGCGGCTCGCCATGAGGGGGATTGAGCTCACCTGACCCAGTTGGCCGCGGCCAACTTTTCGGCGAAACCCTTGTCTGTCGGGCGTTATTTGTCATAAGCCCCGAATCATGGCAGTTTCAATACGGTTTTTTTGATTATGTCGCTTAAAAAGCGCATCGAGAGGAAAACATCGGTGTTGCAGAATAAAAACGTATCGGCTGTCGGCATTACTTCCGATGCCAAAATCTCCCATCATGCGAAGCAATTGTCAAAGCAATTGCAGCTGCTGCGGGAGCGCCTGTTCCCGCCTTCATCCGAGAAAGCGCTGAAGACATTCAGCTCCGGGGAGGCGGCGCAGCTCGTCGGCGTATCGGATGGTTATCTTCGCCAGCTATCGCTCGACGGCAAGGGACCTGCGCCCGACATTTCCCAAACCGGGCGGCGTTCCTACACGCTCGGCCAGATCCACGAATTGCGCCAGCACATGGCGGCGATCAAGCCCAAGGACGCCCTCACCTATCTGCCATGGCGCAAGCATGGCGAGAAGCTGCAGACCATCGCCGTCGCCAACTTCAAAGGCGGCTCGGCGAAAACGACGACCTCGATCTATCTGGCGCAATATCTGGTGTTGCAGGGCTACCGCGTGCTTGCCGTCGATCTCGACCCGCAGGCCTCGCTGACCTCGATGCTTGGTGTACAGCCTGAATTCGACCTGGCGGAAGGCGACACGCTTTACGGCGCCATTCGCTACGATGACAAACGCCGCCCGCTGCGCGACATCATCCGCAAGACCTATTTTACCGGGCTCGACCTGGTGCCGGGCAATCTGGAGCTGATGGAGTTCGAGCATGAGACGCCTCGCGCCCTCATCGAGCGAAAGACGGCCCAGGGCGAGATTTTCTTCAAGCGCGTCGGCTCGGCCATTGCCGAAGTCGAGGCGGACTATGATGTCGTCATCATCGATTGCCCGCCGCAACTCGGCTATCTGACACTCGGCGCGGTGTGCGCAGCGACTTCGCTGCTGATCACCATTCATCCGCAAATGGTGGACGTCGCATCGATGAGCCAGTTCCTGCTGATGACGTCCGATCTTCTATCGGTCGTAAGGAAGGCCGGCGGCGACCTGAACCATGATTTCATTCGCTATGTCATAACAAGGCACGAGCCTTTCGATGGGCCGCAGGGGCAGATCGTGGCCCTGCTGCGAAGTTTGTTCCGCGAAGAAGTCCTGGCCGCAACCGTCGTTAAATCGACGGCAATCGCCGATGCCGGCCTGACCAAACAGACACTCTACGAGATCGAACGCGGCCAGGTTCGGCGCACGACCTATGACCGCGCGATCGAATCGCTGGATGCGGTGAATGGCGAGATCCTCGAAAGCATGAAGATTGCGTGGGGCAGGGTATGAGCAGACGCGATAAATTGACCGGCATTTTTGCCGATACAAGCCGAGAGTTGGCCGCGGCCAACTCGCTCGATGCCGAAGAGGCCAATGATCGCAGCCGCGTTCTTGCCGGGCCCGTTCGCACGATGGGGCTGGCGCTCGACCGGCTGGACCAGGAAGCGCGCGACCTGCAGGCAGCACTTCAATCGGGCGATACGGTCGTCGAACTCGATCCGGAGCTGATCGAGATATCGTTCGTACGCGACAGGCTGGATGAAGCCGTTACGGAAGACGACCCGCTGGTGCAATCGATCGCCGAGAACGGGCAGGAGGTTCCGATCCTCGTGCGCCAGCACCCGGAGCTCAATGGCCGCTACCAGGTGGCCTATGGTCACCGCCGCCTCATCGCCGTTCGGCTGCTGGGGCGGAAAGTGCGCGCGGTCGTCCGGCCCCTCACCGATGCACAGCTAGTCGTCGCGCAGGGTATCGAGAATACGGCGCGCAAGGACCTGTCCTATATCGAGCGCGCTTTGTTCGCGCTCAGCCTCGAGGCGAAAGGCTTTGGTCGCGACGTGATCATGCAGGCGCTCAACACCGACAAGACGGAGCTATCCAAGCTTCTATCGGTGGCGCGGGCGATCCCCGCTGATCTTGTGCGCGCGATTGGACCGGCGCCTTCGATCGGCAGGCGCAAATGGATGGAGCTTTCCGAAAAGATCGCCGAAGAACAGCATCTCGACCGGCTGCGAAAAGCTGCCGCTTCCGAGCAGTTCATGGCGTTGGCATCGGATGATCGCTTCGCATTCATGCTGGCCAAGCTTGCACAGCAGCCAAAGGGCAGTAGCGAAGTCACCCAGTGGCATACGCGCGACGGCAAGCTGACGGCCAGGATCAAGAACACCGGGAAAGCCTATTCGCTTTCCCTCAAGGCAACCGCAGCCACGGTCGGCTTCGGGACATTTCTGTCAGGCAAGCTGGATGAAATCTACGCTGAATGGCAGGCCCAGAATACCAAGGAGTAACGCAGCAAAAGAAAAAGGCCCCCAAACGTTTCCGTCGTGGAAGCCTCTCTCATCTCTCAGCAAGTTGAGAATCGCATTTCCTCGAATCACTGTCAAGAGTTTATGGCACCGTTTCGGTGGTTGAATATCTTTTGCCTCATTGAAAGGTGAAAGAACGATGCTTGAAAGTCATATAACGACGCCCTTTGGGCGGCGGACGATGACGCTTGGCCATCTCCGGGCACAAGCGCAGGCGCGCGCACATACCGATGATACCGCCGTCGACAAGTGGCAGGTCTATCGTTGGCTCTGCGAAGGCAAGGAGGCGTTGGAGGTCAGCGATCGTTCACTGGCCGTGCTCAGCGCTCTGTTATCCTTCCTGCCCCAGACCGAACTCTCGTCCAAGGAGCCGTTGATCGTCTTTCCGTCCAATGCGCAACTATCGCTCCGGGCGCACGGCATGGCAGGTGCAACATTGCGCCGGCATCTCGCGGCGCTACTCGAGCTTGGCCTGATCACCCGCAAGGACAGCCCCAATGGCAAACGATATTCGCGCAAGGGCAGGGGAGGCGAGATCGTCGAGGCCTTCGGGTTCTCGCTGGCGCCGCTGCTCGCGCGGGCCGATGAGTTCAAGCGCGCGGCTGCGAAAGTCCAGGCCGAACGGATGGCATTGAAGCTCCTGCGCGAGCGTGTAAGCCTGCATCGACGCGACATTGCCAAACTCATCGATGTCGCACACCGCGAGACATTCGCCGGCGACTGGACCATGTTGAACGCCCGGCTTCGCGCCATTGTCGAGGCAATCCCTCGCCGCGCCGAGATAGGACAGCTCCAACATATTCTGGAGGCCTTGGAGGCCCTGCAGGCCGAAGTCACTATCCTGTTGGAAAAGAACATCAATGATCGGATTCCGAGCACCAATGACCGTCAGAATGAGCGGCAACAACAGAGTCTCGAATCAGAATCTCAAATAAAAGAATGTCCGCTGAGCGCTGCAGCAAATGTCGACGCCAACCACGACAAGCCAGCGCCGGTGGAAAAGCCCCTGCATCAGGCGTTTTCGCTCGATACGGTCATAAGAGCCTGTCCGGAAATCGCCGACTATTCGCTCCGTGAGATTACGAACTGGCAGCAGTTTTACGCTCTTGCAGGTCAGGTCAAAGCCTATCTCGGTATCTCGTCAAAAGCCTATGACAAGAGCCTGGGGGTGCTCGGGCATCAGAACACGGCGATCATAATCGCCTGCATGCTCCAGAGATCGGAAACCATCAAAGCACCGGCAGCTTATTTCCGCAGCCTGATCGAACGGGCGGAGCGCGGAAAATTCTCGGTTGAGCCCATGCTGACGGCCGCTTTGCATGGAAAAACCCATGATCCGGAGTTTGTGGCACTTTGTTCGTGAGCTTGGGGCGTGATCAGCATTGCCATACAACGAAAGCTAATCGCGTGTTAAGTTCCGTATCCGAGCAGAACCGTAGACGGGGCCAGCCGCGTCCGAGCGCATCGAGTTCGAGGGATCGGCAGAAGCTAGCAGGGCGTCGGCTGGTATCCGCCATCGGCCGCCTGTATTCGCTGGCCCCAATCGCGCATGCTGAGCAACACCGGAGCCAATGTGCGGCCGAGATCCGTCAGCTCATATTCGACCTTTGGCGGAACCTCTGGATGGACAATGCGCCGGATGACCCCGTCTGCCTCGAGTTCGCGCAGCTGCAAGGTCATCATTCTTGGCGTTGCGGCGGCAACGAGGCGGCAAAGCGCGTTGAAGCGCAGCTTGCCTTCGAGCAGATGGAACAGGATCACCGGTTTCCAGATCCCGCCAATCACCGAAAGCGTCGCCTCCACGGCACAGCCGGTCCGGCCCGCCTTGCGCCGCTCGCGTCTGGTGACACTATCGATCATGATACTACATGCTCTCTTTGTACGTACTTATAATACAGGAAGCATAATGTTATTTGCGGTGCCTGAAAAGGAGACTGTCATGAAGCGCTATATCATCAATGGACATGATCACCCCTGGGCAACCCTCGGCGAGGGCGAGCGCCGCCATCCGGCCAAGGGCGAGGTCGCTGTCGATATACGGGCCGCCTCGCTGAATTACCGCGACCTGATCGTGGCGCAGCGATTCGAGGGTTTCATTCCGGTGTCGGACGGCTCCGGCGTGATTTCGGCGGTAGGAGAGGATGTCGAGACGCTTTCGGTCGGTGACCGGGTCGTCATCGGCTTCATGCCGGGTTGGGTCGAGGGCAATATCACCGAGGCGCGCAAGGCGGGGAGCCTGGGTGCACCCGGCGTGGATGGCGTCCTTGCCGAAAGCATCGTCGTGCCGGCAACCGGCGTCGTCCGAATTCCGGACTCGATGACGTTCGAGGAAGCCTCGACCCTGCCTTGTGCAGGCGTGACGGCGTGGGCCGCTTTGTTCGAACGGCGGTCGGTGCAGCCCGGCGAAACGGTGCTGCTGCTTGGAACCGGTGGCGTTTCCATATTCGCGCTTCAACTGGCGAAGAAGGCCGGTGCCCGTGTGATCATCACATCGAGTTCGGATGAGAAGCTTGAGCGGGCTCGTGCCCTCGGTGCGGACGAGATCATCAATTACCGCCAGCGGCCGGATTGGGAAAACGAAGTGCTCCGGCTCACCGACGGTAAGGGTGCGGACCTCGCCGTCGAGGTTTCAGGGCCGCAGACGCTCAACCAGACCCTGAAGGCGACCCGTTTCGATGGCCGGATATCCCTGATGGGCGTACTGACCGGGTTCGACGGCAAGATCGACACCGCGACCATTCTTGAGAAGCGGATTACGCTTCAGGGGATTTATGTCGGTCCGGTCGCGGCCCTGCAAATGCTGGTCAAGGCGGGCATCCGGCCACAGATCGACAAGGTCTTCGGCTTCGACGAGGCGAACCTCGCCTATGACGCGCTCCGCGACGCCAACCATTTCGGCAAGCTGGTCGTCGAGGTCAGCAGACAGGGATAACGGCAAAGCCGCTTTTCCGATGGTCCATGGCGATCTATGCGGCGGAACGTGTCTCCTGGAGCGGCGCCTCCGACAATTTGCCGCCAAGCTCCAGAACGTGCTTGACCGCATAGGCCGGGTCGATGACGCTTTCGGGAACATAGAGGCCTGGTGCCAGTGGCGGTTCGCCCGCCAGGCCAAGCAGGCGCTCCAGCCCGAGCGTCACGCCGAGTGCGGTCAGCCCCGAAGCGCCTTGCGATGTCTCTATATCCACCCGCATCTGCCCGGTCCGGCCATCCTTCAGCACGCCTTCGATCACGATGATCATTTCGTGCGCGGCCGGGCCTCCGGCTTTCCTCGCCGCGGTCATGGCCGATCCGAAGTCGAACCGGACGGACTGCGCGTCGGTAATGGCGGCAAGATCCACCGTATCAAGCACCGACATCGCCTGGACTTCGACCGTTTCGCCCGTCGCTGTAACGACCTTGCGGGTTGATCGGGGCTCGGCCGCCCATTGCCACCGGCCCTCGCGAAGCATCAGCGGGCGCGGCGAATTGAGCATGATCTGTTCGACGTCGCTGGTAGCCATGGGACCAGCCGGTTCATCGGGATCCATGATGACCGTCACCTCGATGGAGTGCAACTGCTCGAACTTCCGGGCGTAATGGAGCGTGGCAAGGCTGGTGACGCCTGACGCCCATTGGCCAGCCAGCAGCATCGGCACGGTTAACGGCCGCAAGATGTGCCGTGCCACCGCCGGCGCGATCTCGAAGGCGCCATCGGCCATGCTGAGATAGGGGATCGATGCGGCCTCGGCGAGCCGAAGCGGGTTCAGCGTGTTTTCCTTGACGAGCGCAACAACCGCACCGAACGGCCTTGCTGGAAGGCCAAGGTCGGGCCTCGTCAGGTCGACGGTGAGGAATTCGGCATTGCCGGCTCGCTCAGCAACCTCTCGGCCACGCACCGCATCGCGCGCCGCGATCGCAAGCGGAAGGTCGGGGTGAAGCCGGCGGATATGCTCGACCACCTTGCTGCCGACCATGCCGGTGCCGCCAATCAGGAGAATAGGGGAGATGCTCTTTGCCATGATCTTCGATACCTCGTTCCGTGGTTTGTTACTAACAGTAAGTTACTAATAGTAATATCGTGGCGGCGAGTCAATGGCGGCGGGCCTCCATGCTTGCGAACTGGGGCGAGTTTCCGGGAAATGCAGGGATCGTCAGGACTTCAGGCTGGCCTTGGCCCTGCTGCCGGGCGCAATCATCGACTGGGCGCGGATTCGGGCGGCGTTACGATAGGATCGTGGCGTCAGACCGGTTTCCGTCCTGAAATAGCGGTTGAAGTTGGAGAGATTGTTGAAGCCCGCCTCGAAACAGATGTCGGTGATCGACATTTCCGTTTCCGCCAGCAATGTGCGGGCGCGCCAGACCCGCACCGAGCGGCTGTAAGCCGAAAAGTTCATGCCCGTGAGGCGGCGGAATGCACGGGAGAACGCCGAGGGCGCGAGGCCCACCAGCTTCGCCACTTCGTGCATCTGCGCGCCGGGGCTGGACTGCATGATCTGGATCGCGTGGTCGATCCTGCGGTGGCGCCTGTCGGCCAACTGGTTGTAGACCGAGATGAAATGTTCACTGGCCAGAAGCCGCTTTTGCGGAGCAGCCTCGATGTCATTGAGGATTTCGATGAACAGGCCGAGCCCGCCACCGGCCTCGAGCGCGTGAAGATCGAGTATCTTGCTGCCGATATCGAATGCCGCCGGGCCCATGATCTCGATGCCGCGATCGGCAAGCGGCTTCAGGCGGTGAAGTACGTCGAATTCCGGACAGACCGCGCGTACGCCCATCAGCGCCTCGGCATCGAATTGCAGCACCAGATCGCGCCCCGGCAGATGCGGCGCGCCCGGCGTGATCCAGTTATGCGGCAGATTGGTGCCCGTCAGCATCAGGTGGCCCGGCTTGAACGGACCGATATAGTCGCCGACATAAGCGAAGCCCTGCGCGTCGGGGATGAAGTGGATTTCCCACTCCGGATGATAGTTCCAGATGCAGATCGGGTTCGGATAGTCGTCGCGGCGGATGAGGTAGGACATGCCGCCGGGCAGCACGATCTGTTCCCGGGTGGCGGTGAACGTGTCTGCTACCGACAGAGGAAAATCTGATGCAATTGACATCTGCTAAGCTGCCATCATGGTCATGTATGTCAAAATAGTATCATTTCTGGTTCAAGGGCAAGCTAGTTTCAAGGGCGTATCCGGGCAGAATTGCTCCTGTTGACGGCAGGAGACCGTCCGAGGGAGGATATGATGACATTCAACAAGCTTCGCGCCGGTTGCGCGGCAATTGCATTACTTGCGACGTCGAACGCCTTTGCGGCGGCCCAATGCAGCGACGATCTGCGCGTCCTGGCCCAGCCGCGTGACGGGCTGACACTTCTCGAACAGCATGTCGACGAATTCGAGGAACTGTCCGGCGCCGGCTTCGAGATCAGCTATCTCAACGAGAACGACCGCCGCGCGAAGTCGCAGGCCGATGCGTCCACCGTCGGCAGCTTCGACGTCTACTATATCGACGAGGCAAACCTTGCGCTGTTCGCGTCCTCGGGCTGGATCGTACCGCTCGACGGCTTTTATCCGGCCGAATATGATTATGCCGATTTCGATGCCGGCATGCGGGCGGCGGCGACCTATGAGGGCAAGCAGTGGTTCGCCCCGATTCAAGGCGGCGGCGACCTGATGGTCTATCGCACCGACCTTCTGGAGAAGGCTGGAATTGCGCCGCCGAAGACCTGGGACGAATACCTCGCCGCAGTGAAAAAACTCCACGATCCCGACAACGGGATCTACGGCACGGCCCTGCGCGGACAGCGCGGTTCGGGCGCCAATGTCTGGCGCTGGATGCCGTTGTTCAAGGCCAATGGCGGCGAGTGGTTCAAGGACGGCAAACCCGCCTTCAATTCGGATGCAGCGGTCAGGGCTACCGAGGCCTATCTCGACCTGTTCAAATATTCCGCGCCCGGAACGCAGACCGGCTCCTGGGACGAGTCCACCGGTGCATTCCGTGCCGGAAAGGTCGCGATCATCATCGAATCCGCACCGCTCGGCGGCATGTCGGTCGACAAGGCGCAGAGCCAGGTGGCGGACAAGGTCGCCTTCGCAGTGCCGCCGACGCCGCTGCCGGGCGCCGGCTATGCCCATGGCTTCGCCATCGCCGCAAAGGCCAACCCGACTGACGAGGAGAAGGCCTGCGCCGGCCTCTTCATCGCCTGGGCGACTTCCAAGGAACAGGAAGCGCGTCGTCTGGCGGCCGGCCAGCCCGGCGAGTTGACCCGGACCAGCACCTATCAGAGCAAGGAATATGCCGCGACATTCGGCCAGAACCTCGCCGATGCCATGGCGCAGACCGGCAGCCGGACCCAGGTGACATTCTGGCAGGACCCGCGCTGGCAGGAACTGGGCAATCAATGGGGCATCATGCTGGAAGAGCTGATCACCGGCAGCCGCAAGGACATCAAGGCGACGCTCAATGAACTTGAGGCTTTCGCCGCCAAGCTCTGACATAATCGAGCCGTCACACATGGCGCGCCGCCATCGGCGCGCCAAATATCTTGAGTTGAGGATCCACCATGCGCCGCGGACGTTCGCTGCCCTATGTTTTTCTCGGCCCGACACTGGGCATCCTGATCGTGCTGGCGCTCGTGCCGACGATCTATGCCTTCAATATCTCACTGCAGAACCGCACGCTGGCGCAGCCGCAGGCCGACTATGTATGGTTCGCCAATTACGTCGTGCTGTTTTCCGATGCGCGCTTCCTCAATGCACTCTGGGTATCGTTCAAATGGGAGATCCTCAGCGTCACCGCCACCATGGTGACCGGCATCGTGCTCGCCATCGCCATGTTCGAGGCGGCCGGGCCGAGAATGCGCAACGTTCTCTGCGTGCTCTTCATAATCCCGGTGCTGCTGCCGCGCGTCTGCGCGGCCTTCGTCTGGAAATTCTCGTTTCATCCCCTCTATGGCGCGCTGACCTGGCCGGTACGCGAACTCACCGGCAGTACGCCTGACATATTGTCGACGCCATGGGGCGCGCTGCTGGCGGTGGCGTTCGTCGATGTCTGGCAATGGGGCCTGTTCTTCGCCGTCATCATTCTCAAACTGCTGGAGTCGCTGCCGCCGCAACCTTTGGAAGCCGCCCGGATCGACCGCGCGGCACGCTGGGAAGTGCATCGCTTCGTCACGCTGCCTATGCTGAAGGCTCCGCTCATCAGCCTGCTTCTGGTCAAGGCGATCGAAAGCCTGCGCTCCTTCGACCTGGTCTATGTCATGACCCGCGGCGGCCCCGGTATCTCCACGGAAACGCTCGACATGTACGCCTATTCGCAAGGCTTCATCGAATCCGGCAAGATCTCGTACGCCTCGTCGATGGCGGTCATCATGATGGTGTTGACGGTCGTGACATTCACCGTCACCTGGAAGAGGCTGAACCGATGAAAGTCTCGACGCTTCTGCTCAGGCTGCTGCTGGTGCTGGCCGCCGCCTTCGTCGTCCTGCCGCTGCTGTGGACCCTGCTCAACGCCTTCAAGACCAATGCCGACCTGTTGGTCAGCACGCCGAAGCTGTTCTTCCAGCCGGTCCTGGACAATATGAGCTATGTGCTCAATCGACGCTCGGTCGCGCGGGCGCTCACCAATTCGCTGGTCATCTGCACGAGTGCCGTGGTGCTCGGCGCCGTGCTTGGCGTGCCGGCAGCCTATGTCATCGCCAGGTTCAAGAACCGCCTGACGGCCGAGGCGCAGTTCTTCGTGCTGTCCCTGCGCTTTCTGCCGCCTGTGGCTATCGCCATCCCCATGCTGGTCATCTGGCTCGGCCTCGACCTCTATGATACGCGCGTCTCGCTGATCATCACCTATCTGATCGTCACCGCCTCGATCACCATCTGGCTCTCGGTGCCGGCCTTCGAGCGGGTGAGCCTGCAGGTCGAAGAGGCGGCGAGGGTCGATGGATTGGGGCCATACGGCACGTTCTTCCGCATCGCGCTGCCGATTGCGCGCTTCCAGGTCTTCGGCGCCATCGCCTTTTCGTTCGTGCTGGTCTGGAACGAATTCCTTCTCGCCATGATGCTTACCACGTCCAAGGCCAAGACCCTGCCGATCATTGCATCCGAAATGTCCCAGCTCGGAATGAACGTCCCCTGGGGCATTCTCAACGCCGCCGTCGTTCTCCTGTCGCTGCCACCTCTCATTCTGCTTGGAGTTCTGGCGGGCGGGCTCAATGCAGCATTCTCGAAGAAAAATAATCAAGGTTGAATCCCATGAAAGCACTTGTCCTGGAGCGCGTCGGTGAACTCAAGTTGCGCGATATCGATCTGGCCCGGAATATGGGCGCGGACGACGTCCGCATCCGTCTCCATACGGTCGGCGTCTGCGGCAGCGACGTACATTACTACACCCATGGCCGCATCGGCGATTTCGTGGTCAACGCACCCATGGTTCTGGGGCATGAGGCTGCCGGCACCGTGACCGAGGTCGGCGCCAACGTCACCGATCTCAAGCCGGGCGACCGCGTCTGCATGGAGCCGGGAATTCCCGACCCATTGTCGCGCGCCTCGCGCCTTGGCCTCTATAATGTCGATCCGGCCGTCACTTTCTGGGCAACGCCGCCCGTGCACGGCGTGCTGTGCCCGGAAACGATCCATCCTGCCAGCTTCACCTATAAATTGCCGGACAACGTCTCCTTCGCGGAAGGCGCGATGGTCGAGCCCTTCGCCGTTGGCATGCAGGCCGCGGCCCGCGCGCGGATCACGCCTGGCGACACGGCCGTGGTGACTGGCTGCGGAACGATCGGCATCATGGTGGCGTTGGCTGCCCTGGCCGGTGGCTGCTCGCGGGTGCTGATCTCGGATGTTTCCGCGCCAAAACTGAAACTGGCCGAGACATATGACGGCGTAACCGGCATCAATCTGCGAGAGCAAAGCCTTGTCGATGCAGTCAATGCCGCCACTGGCGGCTGGGGTGCGGATATCGTCTTCGAATGCTCGGGCGCGCCGGCTGCGGTCGCCGATCTCTTCAAGGTCGTGCGGCCGGGCGGGACGGTGGTCCTGGTGGGTCTGCCGCCTGAACCGGTGCCGATGGACATTGCCGCTGCCTGCTCGCGCGAATGCCGCATCGAGACCGTGTTCCGCTATGCCAACGTGTTCGATCGCGCCCTCGCTCTTATCGCGGCGGGCAAGGTCGACCTGAAGCCGCTGATCTCCGGCACCTTCGCCTTCGAACAATCCATCGCGGCCTTCGAGCGCGCTGCCGAGGGACGTCCGGAGGATGTGAAACTGCAGATCATCCTGGACGAGGAGGGGCACTGATGGCGACAGTCGAATGCCGCGGCATCCGCAAGGTCTACGGATCGGTGGAGGTGATGCGCGACTTCAACCTCGATATCGACGATCATGAATTCGTGGTCTTCCTCGGCCCCTCAGGTTGCGGAAAATCAACGATGCTACGCATGATTGCCGGGCTCGAGGAGATAACCGGCGGCGATCTCCTGATCGGCGGCCAGCGCATGAACGACCGCGATCCCGGTGATCGCGGCATAGCCATGGTGTTCCAGAACTACGCGCTTTATCCGCATATGACCGTGCGGGAGAACATCGTATTCGGCCTGGAGCGCGCCGGCATTGCCAAAAGTGCCATCGAGGCGCGGCTCGCGCCGGTGGTCGAGGCGCTCGGCCTCGGCGTCTACCTGACGCGCAAGCCGACGGAGCTTTCGGGTGGCCAGCAGCAGCGTGTGGCTATCGCGCGTGCGATGATCAAGACGCCGGAGGTGTTCCTGTTCGACGAGCCGCTGTCCAATCTCGACGCCAAGCTTCGCGGCAGCCTGCGGGTCGAGATCGCCCGCCTGCATCGCGAATTGCAGACGACGAGCATCTATGTCACCCATGATCAGCTGGAAGCGATGACACTTGCCGACCGGATCGTCCTGATGAAGGATGGCCGCATTGAGCAGATGGGAACGCCGGAAGAAATCTACGAAGCTCCGGCCACCCTGTTCGCCGCCAGCTTCATCGGTACGCCGCCCATGAACTTCCTGCAATTGCAGGCGTCGGAGCAGGGAATTGGCGATTCTTCGGTCCTGTTCAAGGCGCCCTTTGCGGTCAGGCCGGGTGCCGTAACCGTTGGTATCCGCCCGGGATCATTCCGGTTGACCGAAGCCGGCGGCTATCGGGGCCGGGTCGAGCGCAACGAGTTCCACGGTGAGACGAGGCTCGTGACCCTGCGCAATGACGGCCACGAGATCAGCATTGCCCTTCCCGCCTCGACGGCGGTCAAGGAAGGTGAAACCGTCGGCATCGAAGTCGATCCGCGCGACCTGCATCTGTTCGATCCGGAAACCGGCAAACGGTATGAAGGGCAGAAGGCGGCGGCCTGAGAGCCTTCGACAAGCGGCCGGGTTCAGCCAGGCTGACTTGCCTGGCTGGCGTGGCGGGGAAGGAGCGTCGCCGCGACAATGGCTCCGATGATGGCGATTGCCACGACCGTACCGATCCAAACCCCATAGAGTCCCCATCCCAGGATGAACCCGGCGAAAACCGGCGAAGCAATATCCATTACCGCGGCCAGTGCCTGGCCGGCTCCCATGGCGGCCCCGTGCCTGCCGGGTGGAATGTGGAGGGAGAGCGCCGCCAGATAGGTTGGCTTTGCAAGAGCGTCGCCCGTGCTGATGCAGAGGACGGCAAAGGCGAGCACGGGGACGGAATTGGCTACCCCGGCACTGATGACGCCCGTGCAGATGAGGGCAAAGATCAGGATGATCAGCTGGTGTTCCGAGAAGACGCGGCCGAACCATCGTATCAGGAAAAGCTGGACCACGACGTTGATCGCGCCGTCCGCTGCTATGACGTAGCTGAACTCGCGCGCTCCCAGCGCATGGCCGTTCCAGACGAATTTGTCGGCAAGGAACAGCGGCAGCTGCGACGTATACATGCCGAAGGCGAGAAAATGGCACAGCATGACGATGATGAGAATGCGGACTACCGGAGAGGCGGTTATCGCCCATAGCGACACCTTGGCAGGATCGGGCTCGCCGGCGGATGGCCGCACTACCGTGTCGCCTTTGAGCCAGAAGGTGGTGACGATGATGCCGGAAATCGACAGGGCCAGCGCCAGATAGATCGGCGTGGTCAGTGAAATTTCCGACAGAATGCTCGAAAGGCCGGCGCCGACGATTGCTCCGAGACCGAGGCCGGCATTGACGATCCCGATCGCCTGACGCCGCGTCGCCACCGTGCTCTTGTCTGCTGCATAGGCGATTGCGGCCGAGAAGTTGCCGGCGGTGAGACCGAAGAGAAAGCGGGCGAGCATGACGATGAAGATGCTCTGCGCCACGGCGAGCAGCAACAGGCTCGCCACCGCCACGAACTGGCTCGCCAGAAGTACCCTTTTGCGTCCGAAACGGTCGGACAACTGGCCGAGCAAGGGCGAGGCTGCGGATTGGCTGATTGCCTCCGTGGCAAGGACGAGGCCGAAGATCAGAGGGCTCGCACCCATGGCACGCAGATAGAACGGCAGGACAGGCAGCACCGCCCCGACGCCAGCCGCATAAAGTGCGACAATGGCGAACAGCGGCAGCATCAATTGCCAATCCAGCCGATCCGATACGCCGTTCAGACTGGCGCCGGCGCTCATTTTGAAGCATTTTCGAGCTGAAACAGGGCCACGCGGTCGAAATAGGTTTCGAGATTCGCGGTCCGGTCTTCGCCAAGGGTCAGGATCGCGCCGACATAGCCATCCGGGCGGATCAGGGCACATTCGCCCGGCTCGAGTGCATAGGCGTCGCCGACATGGCCCCAGCTATCGATAATATCGCCCTTCGGACCGATGTGATGCACATGGAGGCCGGGTCGCGGCGTGATCGTTCCGCGGGCCGCTTCATCGACGAGCAGCGTCCAATGGGGCCCCTGGAACAGCTGGAACAGCCGCGTTGCCTGGCCGGCGGCACCCTCGATCGGGGCGTCGGGCGCCCGGTCTCCGGACTGCAACATGCCGCTGCGTTTGCCGAGCTGTCTTGACAGCAGCGAGTCCGGATAGCCGATATCGAGCTGCCGCACTTCGCGGTCACGGCGCATCTGGCCCTGCTTGTCCGTGCCGAGCAGCCGGGTGGAAAGTTCGAGCACGGATTGCGCGATCGGCCGCCGCTCCGCCTCATAGGTGTCGAGCAGGCGCCCGTCGGCACCGCCGAGCGCGGCGGCGAGTTTCCAGCCGAGATTATAGGCATCCTGCACACTGGTGTTCAGGCCCTGGCCGCCGGTCGGCGGGTGGATATGGGCTGCATCGCCGACGAGAAAGACGCGGCCGACGCGGTAACGGTCTGCAAGCCGGGCATTCATCGCATAGGCGGACGCCCAGGAAACCGACCCGACCCGCACATTGCTGCGACCCGTCCGCTCGGCGACCATCCGCTCGAGGCCCTCGGCCGACAGATCGGCCTCGCCTTCGGGCGGGATGGGTGCCTGTATCTGGAACAGGTCGGTGCCGGCAAGCGGGCAGATCGCGACCATCCGGTCGCTACCGCCACCATTGAATCGGTGCCAGGCGTCGCGATCGAGGCCGGTCAGGGTTACATCCGCCACGATTGCCCGCACGCCCAGCGTCTTGCCGGGAAAGTCGATGCCGAGCGCATTGCGGACGAAGCTGCGCCCCCCATCCGCCCCGACAAGGTAACGGACGCGCAAGGTCTGCTCGCCATCCGGACCCGAAAGGCGTACGGCGACGCTGTCCTCGTCCTGCTCGAAGCCGACCAGCTTACGGCCAAACTCCACCCTTTGGCCGAGCTCGGTCAGCCGCTCGCGCATGATCCGCTCCGTGAGGTATTGCGGGATCATCAGCGCGGCCTGGTAGGGCTCAGCCGGTGTGGGATCGGCGCGCTCGCCGGTTTCCTTCTCGGCAAAGCTGCCATCGTCGCGATACTCGCGCACTGCAGGATAAAGACCGCCGGCGGCAACGATCCTGTCGAGAATGCCGAGATCTTCGAAAATCTCCTGCGTCCGGGGCTGGATGCCCTTGCCGCGCGAACCGGCGAAAGCTTCGCCATTCTTCTCGACCAGGCGAAAAGACACGCCGCGTCGCGCAAGTTCGATTCCCAGCGTCAGGCCAGCCGCTCCCGCACCGCAGATGAGCACATCTGCCGCAAAACCATTTGTCATTTGTATCTCCTTGTGTGTAAGATGCACATAATAGCAAAGTGGCAGGGCAGTCAATGAGAAATGTGAAAAATACACATATTAACAGCAACCAGATCCGCCAGCTTCATAGTGCGCTGATCGATATCGTCAGCGTCATGAACCGGCCGCAGCGCGACGAGCAGATGGTGCGGGAGGCCGGAATCGCGCTTGACCGCGCGCTGTTTCCGCTGCTGGTCGGGATCGAGCGGCTCGGGCCCATAGGCATAGTGGAGCTCGCCGACCGGTCCGGCCGCGACTACACGACGGTCAGCCGCCAGGTGGCAAAACTGGAAAGCCTGGGGCTCGCCGCGCGCCGGCAGAGCGAAGCCGACCGCCGCGTGACGGAAGCCATCGTGACGCCGAAGGGCAAGGCGATGACCGACAAGATCGACACGGCGCGGGAAAGGATCGTCCGCTCGACCTTCCAGAGCTGGGATGCGCACGATGTCGAGGAACTGGTGCGGCTGATGCGGAAATTTGCCGATGCCATGAACGACCTGCCGGAAGAAACGCTGATGCCGGAAAACAAGGCTTAAGGCTGGCGGGCAGCTTCACACGGCGAGTTCGGTTTCGCGGTCGAACTGGTGCCGGGCGAAAGCGACCGTGCACCACCGCGCGACTGAACCATGGAAGGCCGTCCATCATCGCGCCACAATTGCCGTGAGTTATGATCTGGCCAAGCCATAACCGAGAGCTATCGATGGACATCAACATCGCCCTGAAAGCCTTCATCCGCACCGTCGAGAAGGGCTCGATAACCGGCGCCGCGCGCGACCTCGGCGTCTCGCAGCCCGCGGTCACCAAGCACCTTTTGAACCTCGAACGGCATCTGCGCACGCGGCTCCTGGAACGATCGTCCAAAAGCGTGCGCCCAACCGTGCATGGTCTCGAATTATACGAGGCGAGCCGTGTCGCGATCGCCTCGATCGATGCCGCCCTTGAAGGTGTCCGTCTCAATGCCGGAGAGATCGAGGGTGATTTGCGCATTCACGCGCCGTCCTGTATCGGCGCCAGGCACCTGCAAGGCATGGTGGCGGATTTCCAGGACGAGCATCCGGCTGTCATGATCGAGCTCGCACTGGACGACCGCACTGTCGACCTGGTCTACGACAATTTCGATCTCACCCTCCGCTACGGCAGGATCGAGGACCAGGAGGTCGTCGCCCGCAAGGTCGGCTGGGTGCAGCGGTTCCTCGTCGCCTCGCCGATCTATCTCGATAAAATTGGCGACATCCACGATCCGCAACAGCTTTCCGAGCTGGATGTCGTTGCGACCTCCAAGACCTTGTCGCCCCGAAATACGGTAACGCTGGTGCATACGGACAGGACGATGGAAGAAGTTGCCATCAGGCCGGTTCTGAAGACCAATAATGCACAGGTCATGATCAGCGCTCTCCTGCGCGGCCGGGGCGTCGGTCTGGTTCAGAGAAACCTCGTTTCCGAATTGATTGACCAGGGTCATCTCGTCCGCGTCCTGCCGGAATACGCGCTGAAGCCCACCGAGGCATATCTTGCCTATCCGTCGACGAAATTCATGCGGCCGGTGGTGCGGGCATTCACGGATTTCGTCATTCCGAGACTGCGGGCCATCAAGGGAATTTCGCGCGATCCCGGCGTCTTCGACTAGGGGTCATAACCTTCGGTTATCCGGGGCATCACCGATCCACCTATGGAAGACTGGCGGGTTCACAGGCTTATGTTGGAGCAGAGCCGGCATGTCGGCGTCAAACATATGGATCGCGAACCTACCCAGATGCAGAATCCTCCGAGCTTGATTTCCCGCCGGTGTTTCCTCGCCGGCTCATTGACCGCGCCCGTGCTTTTGAGCGGATGTATGACGACCGGCGACAGCGGCGCCGCGCCGTCACCCGCTGCCACGCCGGCTGCGCCGGAGACTACGGAACTCGAGGCACGCTATGCTGCCTTCGAGGATGGCGGCCATCTGGTGCCGGCAGTTCCGTACAAGAAGATGAACCCGGAATTCCTGCGCCAGCGGGTAATTGACCCCACCGGGGAGGCGCCGGGAACGGTCGTCGTCGATACGCCGAGGCGCTTCCTCTATCTGGTCGAACAAGGCGGCAGCGCAATGCGTTATGGCGTCGGAATCGGACGGGATGGGTTCGCCTGGGAAGGCCAGGGCTATATCCACTGGCGCCAGCCCTGGCCGCGGTGGAAGCCGCCCAGCGAGATGATCGCCCGGCAGCCCGAACTGGAACGTTATTCGGTCGCCAATGGCGGCATGGACCCGGGCCTGTCCAATCCGCTCGGTGCGCGCGCCCTCTACATCTTCCAGAACAGGCAGGACACTCTCTACCGGCTCCACGGCAGTCCCGAATGGCAGTCGATCGGCAAGGCGGTGTCGTCCGGCTGCGTGCGTCTGATCAACCATGACATCGTCGATCTCTACGGGCGCGTGCCATACCATGCGCCGATCGTCGTGCACCAGACGCCGATGACGGGCGTTGCCTGATTTCGGGACGCAACTTTGTCGCCGCCAAGCATGGCGCGCGGCGATGACGATCACCACCTGTTGCAAATCGAAAATCGTCTCGGAGTGACAGCAAATGCAACACCAGAAAACCCTTCGCCTGCTTTTTCCGCAATGGCAGGGCGGAGGCGATCCGTCCTACATGTTCGGCGGGAGAATGCTGGCCTGGCTTGCGCCCGAGGCGGATGGACCCGTCGAGGAAGTGACCGTGGCCGAGCCCGACGGCGCGCCCTTGCAGGTCATTGACGGAATCCTGGCGCGCGGCGTGGTGGTGAGCCAGTTCCGGGACGCCCGTCGCCGCATCGATCACCACCGGCCGGACCGGATCGTCGTGCTCGGTGGCGACTGCGGCGTCGATCTGGCGCCCTTCGCCTATCTGAACGAGCGGTATGACGGTGAACTCGCCGTGCTCTGGATCGACGCACATAGCGACCTGTTCTCGGACAAGGTCTTTGCCAATTCCCACGCCCATGTGCTCGGCAGCCTGATGGGGCAGGGCGACCCGGAATTTCTTGCTGCGGTCAAGTTGCCGATCAAGCCCGGCAATGCGTTGATTGCGGGTTGGCGTCCGCTTCCGGACAAGTTTTCGGAATTGCAGGAATTCGAGAATGCTCTCGCCGAGCGCATGGATATTCGGAGAGTTGGGCCGGAAGAACTGGCGGGCGACAGCCAGCCGGTGCTCGCCTGGTTGCGCGCGACCGGCGCGAAACACGTCGCGGTGCATTTCGATCTCGATGTCCTCGACGCCAATTTGTTCCGGTCGCTGACGTTCGCGAAGCCCGGCCGGCCGGCGCCGACGGATGACGATATTCAGGCTGGCCGCATGACCCTTCCGCAGATCGTCCGCTTGCTGGCCGACGTCGCCAAGGAGGTCGATGTGGTTGGCCTCGGCATCACCGAGCACATGCCGTGGGACGCGATTGCGCTGCGCGAAGCGCTTGCCGAACTGCCCTTGATCGGCAAGGTCCGTGAGCAGGCCTGAGGCCGAGGCTTCCGCAGAGAGTTGCTATCGAGCGGCTCGATCATTGGGAGCCGCCCGAGAACCGCGACCTTCGCCCGATCCTCCGGCGGGCATCGCAGCCGCACGCATGCCGAGCTTCTCCAGCAGATCGGCATCCTTGTCCCGGCCGGGATTGGCGGTGGTGAGCAAAGTCTCGCCGGTGAAGATCGAACTTGCGCCGGCAAGGAAGCACAGGGCCTGCAATTCGTCGCTCATAGCATGTCTTCCAGCCGAGAGGCGCACGACGCTGCGCGGCATCAGGATGCGGGCAAGCGCGACGAGGCGCACGAAGGCGATCGGTTCGACCGGCTTCGCCTTGTCCATGACAGGCGTGCCTTCGACGGCGTTCCACATGTTGAGCGGCACGCTTTCCGGAGGCCGTTCCAGTGTGGCCAGCGTGATCAGCATGGCTATACGATCATCCACCGTCTCGCCCATGCCGATGATGCCGCCGCAGCAGACCTTGATGCCGCTGGCCCGAACATGTTCGAGCGTCTGCAGCCGATCGTCCATGGTCCGCGTCGTGATGATCTCGGCGTAGAAATCGCGCGAAGTGTCGATGTTGTGATTGTAGAAATCGAGCCCGGCTTCCGCCAATTGCGCGGCTTGCTCGGGCGTCAGGCTGCCGAGCGTCACGCAACTGTCCATGCCGAGCGCCCTGACACCCTCGATCATGGCGCAGACCGCATCCATGTCGCGAGCCTTGGGACTGCGCCAGGCAGCCCCCATGCAGAATCGAGTGGCGCCGCCGGCCTTGGCGCGGCGGGCTTCCGCCAGCACGCGCTCGACCTCCATCAGCTTGGTTGCCTTGATGCCGGTCTTCCAATGCGCGCTCTGGGAGCAATAGCCGCAATCCTCGGGACAGCCGCCAGTCTTGATGGACAGCAGCGTCGCAGTCTCGATCTCGGTCGGGTCGAAATGGCGGCGGTGGACGGTTTGCGCCCGGTAGAGCAATTCCGGAAATGGCAGATCGTAGATCCTGCGGGCATCAGCCGGTGTCCAGGTCGCGCGCAATGGTTCGGCGGTGTCCTCGACCAGGTCGATAGCGAGGCTTGAGGCCGTCATTCGCCGATCAACCTGGAAAGACGGGCCGGAACAAGCGCCGCACCGAAAGCCACCACGGCAATATTGATCAGATCGCCGATGATGAAGGGTGTGAAGCCAAGCGCGATGATTCGCTCGAATGGCACGTAGAAACCAAGCCAGGGAAGGCCGATGGCATAGGTCACGGCAAGGCCCGCCAGCATGGACATGATGTTGCCCACCGTCTTTCGTCCGCGCGCCAGCGTTCCGGTCAGCCAGCTCGCCACCAGATATCCGAGCAGATAGCCGCCTGTCGGACCAGCCATATAGGCGAGCCCGATGCCCCGCTCGGGTGTGCCGGAGAATACCGGCAGCCCCGCCGCACCGGCGGCGAGATAGGCAAGAAAGGTCGCCGTGGCGAGACGCGGCCCAACGGCCAGCGCGATAGCCATGACGGCCAGGGTATGCAGCGTCATCGGCACGGGCCAGGAAGGGACATGGATCTTCGCTGCGGCGGTGATCAAGGCCACCCCGATGACGATGGTGGCGGCGATCCTGAAGGATGATCGGAAATTGAGCTTGTCGACAGCGGCTGCTTGGTGCATTCGGATCCTCATTTTATAGATAAAATGATATAATATCTATAATGAATCCAGAAGCGGGCATGAATTGCAAGCGGAATATAGATAATTCTATCCGACAATCGCGAAAACATCGCGCTTGCAGCCGCCCCGCGTGATGGGACGATGCCCAATCCACTGGACATGGCGTGCAAGCGTCGCACAGGCGGTTTCGGCATCGCCCTTGCGCAGCGCCGCCAGAATGGCGCGATGATCGTGGTCCGTCCGCGTCTCCCAGTCGGATTGCCAGGTAGCGAAGAGAAAACGGGCGCTCGCCGCATGCAGGTCGTCGATCGTTGCCATGAGACGCGGCATCCGGCAGGGCTCGAGGATCAGGCGATGAAAACGGCGGTTGGCCGCCTCCCAGGAGCGGACGTCGCGTGAATTATCCCCGGCCTTCGTCGCTTCTTCGGCGGCATCGAGAATGGCTGAAGTCAGATGCGGCGCGGCGTGCCGCAATGCCAGCACTTCGAGCGCGGCCCGCATTTCCGCAACTTCCTTGACCTCGGAAAGATCGAAAGCGGCAACGCGGACGCCGCGCCTCGGTTCGCTGATGGCCAGCCCCTGCGCCTCCAGACGCCGAAACGCCTCGCGCACCGGCACGTGGCTTGCGCCGAACTCCTCGGCTATATGATCTTGCCGCAACCGCGACCCCGGCTCGATCTCACCGGCGATGATGCGGTCTGCCAGATGGCGGCTGATGCGCGCCGCCACGGTCTCTTCTGATTTCCTGTTCATGTTTAATAGATAATTCGGCAAGCGCCACTTGTCGACCAGCCGCCGGCGCCCTCCACAACGGTCTCGGCAGCTTCCCGCCATCGGAAGCTCGTTTCATCTCACACATTGCGAGCCAGGCATCAATCGGCAAAAAAGCTTCGGTTTTCCGCCGCAAGTTTCGGCAATGATTTAAGTATCTCGCGAAGGTGGATATGCATCGCGGATTCGGCCGTTTCAGGCGATCCGGTTTCGAGCGCATCGACGATCGTCGCATGCTGGTCGATGATGGCGTCCAGGGGTGTTGCCTCGGGCAATGACAGATAGCGCACGCGGTCCATCTGCGCCTTCAGGCTGTCCAGGACCCGCCAGGCATCATCGCAATTGACGCTTCCGGCAATGGCCTGGTGATAGGCTTCGTCCAGCCGCAAAAAGCCCGAATGGTCGCCCCTTGCGGCTGCCCTGCGCTGCTGCTCGATGATATCCCGAAGCTGGGCGATCCCGGCCGCCGATGCCTGCAGCGCAGCCTTGCGCACGACCGCCACTTCGATGGCTTCGCGCAGGAACTGGGCGTTCTCGACCTCCTGCACGGAGATGAGGCGGACAAATGTTCCCCGTTGCGGGCGTATCTCGACGAGGCCCGCCTCACTCAGCTTGATGAAAGCTTCGCGCACCGGCTGGCGCGAGACGCCGAGCTGTGCCGCGATCTCAGATTCGGAAACCGCGTCGCCGGGCCGCAGCTGCAGCTGCACGATCGCATTGCGTACCACCTCATAGACCTGGCCGCCGACACTGGTCTGCCGGGCCCGCGTGGTATCGGGTGTGAGAGCCGCAAGTTTGAAATTCGCCGTCATGTTGACACTACATATACTACCATACTAGTCTTGCAAAGAGGCTGGAGGGCCAATGGCTTTTGGGAGGACAAAATGAGCTTTGTTTCGAAATTCTGGGCAGGGGCGGTCGTGGCGGCCACGATTTCGCTGGCGTCGCCGGCGCTGGCTGCGGATTATACGCTCAGCATAAACACGGCGCTGACGACTTCGGACCCGCTATACAAGGGTCTTGAAGCCTTCCGCGACAATGTCGCCAAGGCGTCCAATGGCGCGATGGAGATCAAGCTGTTTCCGAACTCGCAGCTCGGCGCCGACGAGGACGTGCTGGAGCAGGCTCGTGCCGGCGCGCCGGTCGCCGTCATCGTCGATGGCGGACGGCTCGCGGCATTCGTGAACGAATTCGGCGTCCTCGGCGCGCCCTACCTCGCCTCGGGCTATGATGGCATCCGTAAGGTGGTGGTTTCGGACAAGTTCGAGGATTGGGTCAAGAAACTGCACGACGCGTCCGGGCACCAGGTCCTGTCGTTCAACTGGTGGCAGGGCGAAAGGCATTTGTGGACCAGCAAGGAAGTCAAGGTGCCGGCCGACCTTGCGGGCAACCGCATGCGAACCCCCGGCGCGCCGGTCTGGGTGGAAACAGTGTCCGCAATGGGCGCGGTGCCGACGCCGATGCCGTTTGCCGAAGTCTATTCCGCGCTGGAACAGCGGGTCATCGACTCGGTCGAGGCGCAGCTGCCGGCAGGTCTCGGGGCAAAGCTGCCTGAAGTGACGAAAGTGCTGACCAAAACCGGCCACATCAATCTCATCACCGGCCTTGTCACCTCGGGTCCGTGGTTCGACAGCCTGCCGGCGGAGCTGCAGACCATGCTGCGCGAAGAGGCGTTGAAGGCCGGCGACATCGCATCGCACGGCACGCAGGATTCGCTGGCCAAGATCGAGGCCGATCTGGTCGCTGCCGGCATGACGGTCAAGGAGATCGACGTGACGCCCTTCAAGGAGGCCACCGCGGTCGTCTACGACAAGCTCGGCTACGGCGCGCTGCGGCAGGAACTGCAGGCGATAACCAACAATTGAAAATCGGCCTCTGCGGGCCGCCGTCTTTGATCTGGGGACATCATGCTCAAACGCTTGGTTCAACTTGAGTTGGCGATCTGTTTCGCCTTGCTCGCAGGCATTACCGGCCTCGTCTTCGTTGCCGCCATCATGCGCTTCTTCGGCCACCCGCTGATCTGGTCGGTCGATATGGCTCAGCTGCTGTTCATCTGGCTCTGCTTCATTGGCGCCAACAAGGCCATGCGGGAGAAGTCGCATCTCGGCATGGAGGTGCTCGTATCGCGCCTCCGCTATCAGCGCCGCTTCTGGCTCGAAGTGATCTGCGCGGTGATCATCATCGCCTTTCTCGCGGTTCTCGCGCTGGAAGGGTGGAGGCTTACCTGGCTCAATCGCGAGCGCACTTTCGGCGACAGTACGCTTTCCTATGCCTGGGTCACCGTGGCGGTGCCGGTGGGATGCGTACTGCTGGGCGCGACGCTCGTCCATAACATGGTGCGGGCATTCCGCGGCCAGCGCGAGGAGCTGCTCGTCTACAACCGCACCCCTGCGGAAATCGAAGCCTCCGCCCCAACGCTGGAACTCTGATCATGCTGCTCATTACAATCGTCTTTGTGATCCTGATGGTCGTCGGCATGCCTGTTGCCTTCGCGACGGGGATAGCCGGCTTCATCTTCTTCATGACCACGCCGGGCATGCCGATGTCGATCGGCGTCCAGAAGATCGCCTCGATGAGCCAGAGCTTTCCGCTGCTCGCCGTGCCGTTCTTCGTGCTTGCCGGGCACCTGATGAATGCAAGCGGCATCACCTCGCGCCTCCTGAAGGTGGCGCTGGTTTCCGTCGGCTGGATGTCCGGCGGGCTGGCGCAGGTCGCCATCGTGCTGTCGACGCTCATGGGCGGCGTCTCGGGTTCTGCCGTCGCCGATGCCGCCATGGAAGCGCGCATCCTTGGCCCGACAATGGTGGCGAAGGGCTATGGCAAGGGTTTCTCGGCCGCGGCCATCGCCGTCGGCTCGCTGATCACCGCAACCATTCCGCCGTCGATCGGGCTGATCCTCTACGGCTTCGTCGGCAATGTCTCGATCGGGCGGCTGTTCCTCGCCGGCATAGTCCCGGGCTTCCTGATGATGGCCGTCCTGATGCTCACGACCTATCTCATTGCCAAGAAGCGCAAATATGTCGTCGCCGACAGCACGCGGCCGACCTTGCGGGCGCTTGGAACTGCCTGCTGGGATGCCAAATGGGCGTTGCTGTTTCCCGTGGCGCTGGTTCTGGCCATCCGGGGCGGGTTGTTCACGCCTTCCGAGGTGGGTTCGGCGGCCGTCGTCTATGCGCTGGTCATCGGCTTTTTCGCCCATCGCCAGCTGACGCTGGAGGAGGTCTGGCGGAGTTTCGGGCAGGCCACCTCGGATGTCGGCCTGATCATGCTCATCATCCTGATGAGCGGCATGGTCGGCTATGCCACCATCTATATGCAGGTGCCCCAGGAACTCGCCGGCTGGATGCTGGCCGGGATCAGCGATCCGAACCTGATCGTGCTGGTCATCCTGGTCTTCCTGCTGGTGGCGGGGCTCGCCCTCGACAGCACCGTCATGGTGCTGCTGCTGACGCCGATATTCGTGCCGATCATCGTGCAGCTGGGCATGGACCCCGTCCATTTCGGCATATTGATGATGTCGATCGTCACTCTCGGCGGCATGACCTGGCCCAGCGGTTCGGCGATGTTCGCGGTATGCTCGTTGATGAATGTCTCGATCGAGGAATATTCAATCGAATCGATCCCGTTCATTGCCGCCATCGTCGCCCTTATCGCCGTGCTGCTGTTCGTGCCCGGCCTGGTACTCTGGCTGCCCAATCTCGCCTTCAGGTGAGGGTGGGGGCGGTTTCCCGCGTCCCACCCCGCATTTTCATTTGACGGGGACGAAGACCGCCTCGCCCTTGCGGACGATATAGGTGGCGAGTTCCGAGGCAGTATCCTTGCCGATATTCCGCGCCGAATGTGGAACGCCGGAGGGAATGAACAGCGACTGCCCTTCGGTAAGCGTCACCGGATCGCGGCCTTCGAGCTCATAGACGATCGTGCCCTTGAGAACGTAGGCGATCTCCTCGCCCGGATGAGTGTGTTTCGGTGCGAGCACGCCCGGAGCGAAATCGACACGGACCTGTGCGGCCTCATGGCCGGGAATGTCGATGTCGCTCTGCACCAGATCGGTGCGTTTCAGAGGCTCGTCGGCCGAAGCAGGCAGCGAGGCGGCGGCGGTCATGATGAGGGCCAAGGCTGCCAGATGGCGGATATGTTTCATGGTCTTGTCCTTTCGGAATGGTTGGTGCTGGTCTGTGTTGGTGATTTATCGGCGCAGCGGCCTGAAGGCTTCTCTCAGCTCCCCGGCAAAAAGTTCAGGCTGTTCCCAGGCGGCGAAATGACCGCCCTTTTCGACCTGGTGATAATATTGAAGCGTTGGATAGGCCTGCCTGCTCCAGCTCTCGGGAGCGCGATAGATTTCTCCGGGGAAGACCGTGATGGCGACGGGAACCTTGATGTCCTTCGTTTTCTGCGCGTCGGCGCCGAAATTGTTTTTGTTGTTCTCCCAGTAGAAGCGTGACGATGACGCCCCCGTATTCGTCAGCCAGTACAGGGTGATGTCGTTCAGCATCTCGTCTCTGGAGAGAACGCGCTCGGGGACGCCGCCGCTGTCGCTCCACTGGGCGAACTTCTCGTAGATCCACGCGGCCAGGCCTGCGGGCGAGTCGGCGAGGGAGTAGCCGATGGTCTGCGGCCTCGTCACCATCATTGCACCGTAGGCGGCGTTCCTGCCGAAGAACGTGCTCAGCGATTGATAGGCCTCGCGCTCGGCCTCGGACAACGTCGCCGGCGCGGGATCGCCGCTGTTGATCGCCTTCATGAGCGCGCCCGGAACCGTCGCCGGCATATTGAGATGGATACCCAGCAGCCCCTTCGGCGCCTGCCGCGCAAGCGCGTCGGAAATGACGGAGCCATGGTCGCCGCCCTGCGAAACATAATGCGTGTATCCAAGACGCTGCATCAGCACGTCCCACGCAGCGGCGACGCGGTCGGGACCCCAGCCGGGCCCGGTGGGCTTCTGCGAAAAGCCATGGCCGGGGATGGAGGGAATTACGACGTCGAACGCATCCTCGGCACGGCCGCCATAGGCCGTCGGATCGGTAAGCGGTCCTATCGCCTTGATGAATTCGAATGTCGATCCCGGCCAGCCGTGGGTGAGTATGACGGGAAGGGCATTGGGGTGGCGGGAGCGCACGTGGATGAACTGGATATCCACGCCGTCGATGGTGGTGATGAACTGCGGCAGGGCGTTGAGCTGGGCTTCGGCCTTGCGCCAGTCGTAATCGCTGCCCCAATAGCGAACCAGATCCTGGACACGCGACAACTGGATGCCTTGCGACAGGTCGCCCACCGTTTCCTTGTCGGGCCAGCGCGTTTCAGCGATCCGCCGGCGAAGCTCGTCCAGCTGCGGCTGGGGAACTTCGATCCTGAAAGGCCGTATGCTTTCGCTGGCGGCCTTGGTCCCGGCGCTGACGGCTGCGCTGCCGGAGGCCTGCGCATAGGCGGCAGGGGCCAGAAACACCGCGCCCAATGCTATGGCAAGGGCCTGGCCGGCGAGACGATTGCGACTGATATCCGTACGGGAATATTTCATGAGACGCTCCATGGTTGCTGTCGCGGGGTGCGACATCGGTGCGGAGGCTTATGAAGGAGCGGCGTATCCCGAATGTTTCAGGAAATGGCCGAAACTGTATCAGATTGTGGCTTGACCGGCCCGGAGCAGCAGAAATCGATAATATCCGTTTATCTGAATCGATAAATCCGATATGAAGCGTAAATCTCGGATCAGTCGGTACGCAAAATGGACTCCAACTTTCTCGTAATAGACCCCGAAAAAGACCTGGCCGTCATCAAGGGCGTCTCATCGATGCCGCGCATCAGGCTTTTGAAGGAATTGTCCAGACTGCCGGGCATGAACGTCAATGACCTGGCAAAGGCATCCGGCCTGCCGCAATCATCCGTTTCGGCGCATCTCCAGGTGCTGGAAAATGCGGGGCTTGTCCGCACCGAGATGCAGAAAGCGCGCAAGGGCAACCAGAAGATGTGCTTTGCGGTCTATGACGAACTCGTCGTCACGTTCAATCCGACCCGGCCCGCGCTGTCGTCGGATATAGTGGAAGTAGCGATGCCGCTGGGTCTTTATACCAACAATGCGGTGACAGGCCCCTGCGGCATCTGTTCGGTGAATGGAATAATCGGGCTTCTCGACGTGCCGGAAACCTTCATGGATCCGGAGCGCATGAAGACGAGCCTGCTCTGGTTCACCAGCGGCTTTGTCGAATATCAGTTTCCCAACAATGCGAAATTGCGCGGCCATAGTATAGAAGCCATTGAAATTGCTATGGAAGTAAGCTCGGAGGTTCCGGGAACCCTGGCGAACTGGCCATCCGATATCGTCTTGTCTGTGAATGGCAGGGAGATCGGCGTCTGGACCTCGCCCGGCGATTATGGCGACCGCAGGGGCACCTACACGCCCGATTGGTGGAAGCTGAAGGGATCGCAGTACGGAATGCTCAAGACGTGGTCCGTCGGCCCGACGGGCACCTTCGTCGATGGCCACAGGATATCCGACGTCACCACCGACGACCTCGCGCTTGACGAGCACCGCTCGATACGGTTGCGCGTCGAGGTCAAGGCGGATAGCCGTCACCCCGGCGGCATCAACATATTTGGCCGCGGTTTTGGCAATTACGACCAGGATATTATTTTGCGTTTGAAAACAAGGCCCTAGTTCGGAAGCCGGCGCTGCGTTGTGCGCTGCAGCACATTCTAGCCATTGACAAGTGCGACCGGCTGGCCTGTCTATATCCAAAAATACGATTTATATCGTGTTCGTGGATATAGGAGGAAGCAGAATGAAGGCTCGCGCGGCCGTCCATAGGGATTTCAAGATCAGCGATATCGATGAGCGGCTCTACTCCGCCTTCATCGAGCATATGGGGCGTGCCATCTATGGCGGGATCTACGAACCCGGCCATCCCCAGGCCGATGAACAGGGCTTTCGCAAGGATGTCCTGAAGTTCGTGCAGGACCTGCGCATTCCGGCCATTCGCTATCCGGGCGGCAATTTCGTCTCGGCCTATCGCTGGGAGGACGGCATCGGTCCGAGGGACCAGCGCCCGGTTCGCCTCGACCTTGCCTGGCGCTCGAAGGAGAGCAACCAGATCGGCGTCAACGAGTTCGCCGACTGGGCCAAGATGGCGGGCATCGAAATGATGCTGGCCGTCAATCTCGGCTCGCGCGGTCTCGACGATGCGCGCAACTTCCTCGAATATGTCAATTTCCCGTCGGGCACGGCATGGAGCGATCTGCGCCAGTCGCATGGCAAGGCCGATCCTTACCAGGTCAAGATGTGGTGCCTCGGCAACGAGATGGATGGCCCCTGGCAGATCGGCCACAAGGTCGCCACCGAATATGGCCGTCTCGCCAATGAGACGGCCAAGGCGTTCAAGAGCTTCGACCGCGATATCGAGGCGATCGTCTGCGGCAGCTCCAATGACGGCATGGCGACCTATCCCGAATGGGAGCGCGAAGTGCTCGAAGAGTGCTACGAGAATGTCGACTACATCTCGCTGCACAAATATTTCGGTAACAAGAGCAAGGACACGCTGAACTATTTCGGCAAGATCGAGGAGACCGGCCGTTATATCCAGACCATTGCCGGCACGATCGACTACGTGAAGTCGAAGAAGCGGGCGAAGAACGACGTTCATATCTGCTTCGACGAATGGAACGTCTGGTACCATATCCGCGAAGAGGACAGCCAGCGTTGGCGGACATGGGACTGGCCGGAGGCGCCGGCATTGCTGGAGGAAACCTATAATTTCGAGGACGCGCTGTTCGTCGCCGGCCTGCTGAATGAATTCATCCGCCGCTCGGACCGCGTGCGCATCGCCTGCATCGCGCAGCTGGTGAACGTCATTGCCCCCATTCGCGCCGAGAAGAACGGTCCCGCCTGGCGCCAGACGATCTATCATCCCTATCGGTTCGCCTCGATCTACGGACGCGGCGAAGCCTTGAACGTCGCCGTCGATGCGCCGACATATGATTGCCGTGTCGCCGATGACGTGTCCTATCTCGACATTGCCGCGGTCCATGACCGGGGCGAGGGCGTCCTGACGCTCTTCGTCGTCAACAGGCACCTCACCGAAAAGGCCGAGCTCGATGTCAGCCTGACCGGCTTTGCCAAGGCGGCGCTGTTCGAGCATCATGCGATGGAAGGCTACGGCCTCAACGATACCAATGGCCCCGACCGGCCGGATCATGTCGTGCCAAGGCAGGGCGCGGGCGTCGATGTCGAGGACGGCAATCTGAAGGGCAGCATCGCACCGCTTTCCTATCATGTCTTCCGCCTCAAGATGAATTGAGGCGGCGACATGGGGATCACTCTGAACAATGTGAAAAAGAGCTTCGGCCCCATCGACGTCATCCACGATGTCAGCATGGAAATTCCGACCGGAGACTTTGCCGTTTTCGTGGGACCCTCGGGATGCGGCAAGTCCACGCTGTTGCGCATGATCGCCGGGCTTGAGGATACGACCGGCGGCACGATTTCCATCGAGGGCCGCGACGTCACGCATGTGGAACCGGCCAGGCGCGAAGTCGCCATGGTTTTCCAGTCCTATGCGCTCTATCCGCATCTGACCGTCTTCGAGAACATGGCCTTTTCCCTGCGGTTGAAGAAGACGCCGAAGGCGCGCATCAACGACATGGTGCAGGAGGCGGCGCGCATCCTGCATCTCGAGGACCACCTGAAGAAACGGCCTTCCGAATTGTCGGGCGGGCAGCGCCAGCGCGTCGCCATCGGCCGCGCCATCGTCAGGCAGCCAAAGGTGTTCCTGTTCGACGAACCGCTGTCGAACCTCGATGCCGAGCTGCGCGTGCAGATGCGGCTGGAACTTGCAAGGCTGCACAAGCAGATCGGTGCGACGATGATCTACGTCACCCATGACCAGGTCGAGGCGATGACGCTGGCGGATCGCATCTTCGTCCTGAAGAGCGGCGTGGTGCAGCAGGCGGGCAGGCCGCTCGAACTCTATGACGATCCCGACAATCAGTTCGTGGGCGGGTTCATCGGATCGCCGGCCATGAACTTTCTCGCCGGGCGGGCCCTCGGCCAGCAGGACGGCCTGCTGCGCATCGGCCTCGACGCAATAGAGCAGGAGCTGACGGCAAGAGTGACCACGGAGGTTGCCGCCGGCACCGGCATCAAGATCGGGCTGCGGCCCGAGCATCTGCAACCGGTCGATGGCGGTATTCCGGCGACAGTTGAAATGGAGGAAGATCTCGGCGGCGTTTCCTATCTGCATGCGCGCTTGTCCGACGGGCGTCCCATCGTCGTCGAGATGCGCGGCCGCCGCAACAGCCTCGATGGAAAGGCCATAGCGGTCGGAGCGGCGCCGGAAGACGTCCTTGTTTTTGCGGAGAATGGGCGTCGGCTGCGCTGACGCTTTCATGGAGTTGGGTCAATAGCCACCGACGGGAGTGAGGTGGCCTCACATGATGGAGGAATTCTGATGCAATACAAAACTCTGCTTGCCGCCACGGCGATGGCGCTCATGACGATTCCGGCCTGGGCGGTGGAAAACGTCACCTGGTGGGATTTCCTCAGCGGCGGCGATGGCGTCCGCATGAAGGCGCTGATCACCCGCTTCAACGAGGAGCACCCGGATATCAAGGTCACCGGCACCACGCTCGAATGGGGCATCCCCTTCTATACGAAGGTGCGCACCTCCGTCGCCGTCGGGCAGGGGCCGGATGTCATGACCTATCACCTGTCGCGCATG
Source organism: Phyllobacterium sp. 0TCS1.6A (assembly GCF_026420825.1). Lineage (NCBI taxonomy): Bacteria > Pseudomonadati > Pseudomonadota > Alphaproteobacteria > Hyphomicrobiales > Phyllobacteriaceae > Phyllobacterium > Phyllobacterium sp. 0TCS1.6A. The sequence continues at coordinate 176,694 of NZ_JAPMAB010000004.1, read as the reverse complement.
CCGCTCGGCTTGGAGGAGGGTGTGCTCGACGAGATCACCGACGACGACCTGAAGAATGCCGGCGTGACCAAGGAAAGCTTCTTCCCTGCCTCGGTCAAGGCCGCGAGCTCGGATGACGGCAAGCTCCATGCGGTGCCGTTCGATATCCACTCGATCGTGCTCTATTACAACAAGTCCTATCTCAAGGACACGAAGTTCCTCGACGCCGATGGCAAGCTGACCGGCATCAACAATCTGCAGGATTTCGAAGAGGCGCTAGCGCTGGCGAAGGAGAAGGGCGCGGAAGCGCCGGTTTCCTACGCGACGGGCGACGATGGCGGCACCTTCCGCGTTTTCTATACATTGCTGCGCCAGCAGGGCGGGGAGCTGATCACGGGCAAGGAAGTCCTGGCCGGCGACAATCTGCAAAAGGCCGCCAAGGCGATCGAAGTCATGACCCGGTGGGCCGGCAATGGCTGGCAGCCGGAACAGGCGGAGTACGAGGCTTCGGTCGCGCTGTTCACCGCCGGAAAATCGGCTTTCTCGCTGAATGGCGTGTGGGAAGTTCCCACCATGATCGACATGGAGAAGAAGGGCACGCTCGGCTATGAATGGGGCGCCGTGCAGGTTCCGAACCTGATGGGCACGCAGACCTCCTGGGCGGATTCGCACGCTTTCGCCATCCCCGCCAACAACAAGATGTCGCCGGAAAAGCGCAAGGCGGTCATGACCGTCATCGGCTGGATGGAGAAGAATTCGCTCGCCTGGGCTGAAGCCGGGCACATCCCGGCCTATAAGGAAGTGGCCGAGGGCGAGGCGTTCAAGAAGATGGAGCCGAACGCCACCTATTCGGCGCTGGCGAACAATGCCTCCTACGATCCGCGCTCGCCGATCGCCGGCGTCGCATCGCCGGCCTATGACGCGGCAATCAATGTCATCTCCCCCGCCATCCACGGCTATGCCGAGCCGATGCAGGCGGCGGAACAGATAAAGCAGGATCTGCAGGATCGGCTGAAATAAGCGGCTGTCGGGCCGTGCGTTCGCGCGCGGCCCCTCGCATCGATACTGGGCACACTGGGCATACTGGGAGGTTTCTGACGTGGCTGTGCTGACAAACCGGCGGAAGGAGGTGGCGGTTGCCGTCTCGCTCGTTGCACCGTTCGTACTGATATTCGCGCTGGTCTTCCTTTACCCGACGATCCGGCTCGTGCAGTTGAGTTTCACCAATTCGCCGCTTATCGGCCCCGGCGAGTGGATCGGGCTCGACAATTTCGTACGGCTTCTATCCGACAAGCTGTTCCTGACATCGCTGAAGAACAATGGCTATTTCGTGCTGCTGACGGTGGTTCCGACGACGGCGCTGGCGCTCGGCATCGCGCTGATGATCACCCGTTTGCGCGGGCCGCTGCAGGCGCTGGCGCTGGCCATATTCTTCCTGCCCTACATATTGCCGGTGTCGGTGGTCACGCAGATCTGGACATGGATGCTGGATTTCCAGTTCGGCGTGTTGCAGCCGATGATCGAATTCTTCACCGGCAAGCCTGTTCCCGTGTTCAAGAATCCCTATTGGGTCATGCCGACTGTCGCTGCGGTGACGATCTGGTGGACCAATGGCTTCAACGTCCTGCTGTTCATCGCCGGCCTGCGCAATATCCCGAAGGATTATTACGAGGCGGCGCAGCTCGACGGCGCCACGCGGTGGCAATTGTTCGCCAGGGTGACATGGCCGCTGCTCTGGCCGGTCACGGCGCTGGTGCTGACGCTGCAGCTGATATTGCAGTTGAAGATCTTCGACCAGGTCTACCTGCTCAGCAGCGGCGGTCCGTTCAATTCGTCCTATGTGCTGCTGCTGATGGTCTACCGCGAGGCCTTCCAGCTCAACCATGGCGGCTATGCCTCGACGATCGCGCTGGTGCTGTTCGTCATCATCGCAATGCTGTCGATCCTGCAGTTCCAGCTGCTTCGTGCGGGAGGACGGCGATGAGATCGATCAGGAAAATCGAAAACGCGGTGCTGACGGCCTGCACCTTCCTCGCCGCGGCATTGTGGATATTTCCGCTCTACTGGGCATTCATCACGTCCATTCGTTCGGAAGAACGCGTGGTGTCCGACGCCGCCGGCATCGTGCCGGACGAATTCAACCTTTCCTCCTATGTCGACATCCTCTGGAACAGCAATCTCGTCAACTGGTACATCAATTCGATCGGCACCGCCCTCATCATCACCGTAACGGTGATCGTCTCCGGCATGATGTGCGCCTATGCCATCTCGCAGATGCGGTTTCCGGGCCGGCGCATTCTCTATGGCGTGGTGCTGGCGAGCTTCATGGTGCCGTCGCAGGCCCTCGTCGTCACCCAGTTCATCCTGATGAACGATATGGGCCTCATCAATACATGGGCCGGCATCATCCTGCCGCAGCTCATCGTCCCTGTCGTCATCATCGTCTACAAGCAGTTCTTCGACGCGGTGCCGAAGGAGATGCGCGAGGCGGTGGTTCTGGATGGCGGCGGCGACTACACGCTGCTGTTCAAGATCTATCTGCCGCTGAACTGGGGCATCACGACCGCGCTCGCCATCATCACCTTCATCATGGCCTGGAACCAGTTCCTCTGGCCGTTCCTCGCGGTGACGACGGAAGACATGATGACAATCCCGGTCGGCATCACGCAGGTCAAGGACGCGTTCGGCGTGTTCTATGCGCGCCTGATGTCGGTGGCACTGCTCGGAGCGATGCCCGTCGCCGTCGCCTATCTGATCTTCCAGAAGAGGGTGACCCAGGCCGTGATGATCTCGTCCGGGGTCAAGGGCTGAGCGACAGCATCGACTGGACTGGAAAATGGCCCGCTTCCGAGCGGGCCATTTTCGTTTGGCTGGCTGGTTCTTCCGTCCGCTTGATCGGCCCATGGGTGTGCTGCAACCGCCGCGCGAAACGGTCTCTGAGCACGCTTGCCATTTGTATTACTATATTATAATAACTGAATCAGATCTGGGAGGATCTTTCGCGTTGAATTGATTATCGGGAGGAGAAATCATGATTTCCATGAAGAGAATTTTGCTTGCCAGTGTGTTCGCAGTGGCAGGTTTCGGAACGGCAAGTGCTGCCGACCTGACGGTCGGCTTTTCGCAGATCGGCTCGGAATCCGGCTGGCGCGCCGCGGAGACATCGGTGTCGAAGATCGAGGCGGAAAAGCGCGGTATCGCTTTCAAGATCGCCGATGCGCAGCAGAAGCAGGAAAATCAGATCAAGGCCATCCGTGGCTTTATCGCTCAGGGCGTCGATGCCATCTTCATAGCGCCGGTCGTCGCGACCGGCTGGGACACGGTGCTTGCGGAAGCGAAGGAAGCCGATATCCCGGTCATCCTGCTCGATCGCACGATCGAGACCGCCGATGACAGCCTCTATCTGACGGCCGTGACCTCCGATACCGTGCATGAAGGCAAGGTGGCGGGCGAATGGCTGGCCAAGACCGTCGCCGACAAGGATTGCAAGGTGCTGGAGCTCCAGGGCACCGTCGGCTCCAGCCCGGCGATCAATCGCAAGAAGGGCTTCGAAGAGGGCATTGCCTCTGCCTCGAACATCAAGATCGTCCGCAGCCAGACAGGTGATTTCACCCGGTCGAAGGGCAAGGAAGTGATGGAAGGCTTCCTCAAGGCAGAGAATGGCGGCAAGGGCATCTGCGCGCTCTACGCCCATAATGACGACATGGCGGTCGGCGCCATCCAGGCCATCAAGGAAGCGGGCCTGAAGCCGGGCAAGGATATTCTGGTCGTCTCGGTCGATGCCGTCCCGGATATCTTCAAGGCCATGGCCGACGGCGAAGCCAATGCGACGGTCGAGCTGACGCCCAATATGGCCGGTCCCGCATTCGATGCGCTGAAGGAATTCAAGGACAGCGGCAAGGCGCCGCCGAAATGGATCCAGACCGAGTCGAAACTCTTCACGCAGGCCGATGATCCGATGAAGGTCTACGAAGAGAAAAAGGGCCTCGGCTACTGATAGAGCCCGTCGCGCCGGCCGCCCTTTCCGGGGCGGCTGGCCTTTCTTGGAATTCGCTCGCGGGAGAGGGCGTGATGACGGACAAAGCCAATGTGCTTGCCGTCGAAGGCATCGGCAAGTCCTTCGTCGGTTTCAAGGCGCTCGACGGCGTCGACTTTTCCATAAGGGCCGGCGAGGTCCATGCGCTGCTCGGCGAAAACGGCGCCGGGAAATCGACGCTGATCAAGGTGCTTACCGGCGTACACCAGCCCGATGCGGGCGTGATCAGCCTCGACGGGCAGCCGGTGCATGTGCGCGATACGCATCATGCGCAAAGCCTCGGCATCGGCACCGTCTACCAGGAAGTGAACCTGCTCCCCAACATGTCGGTAGCCGACAATCTGTTCATCGGCCGCCAGCCGACGCGATATGGTTTCATCGACCGGCGGCTGATGGAACGGCGGGCGCGCGAGGTACTGGCGCAATACGACCTGCATCTCGACGTGGCATCGGACCTGTCGCGCTATTCCGTCGCGATCCAGCAACTGGTCGCCATCGCCCGTGCGGTCGACATGTCCGGCCGTATCCTCATCCTTGACGAGCCAACCGCCAGCCTCGACCGCCATGAGGTCGAGATTCTGTTCGCCATGATCCGGCGGTTGAAGGCCCGCGGCCTCGGCATCGTCTTCATCACGCATTTCCTCGACCAGGTCTACGAGGTCTGCGACCATGTCACCGTGCTGCGCAACGGCAAGCTTGCCGGCAGCGCGCCGACTTCCGAACTGCCGAAGCTCGATCTCGTCAAGATGATGCTGGGCCGCACGCTTGCCGTGGCCACCCATGGCGACCGGCGCCACCGGCCGCCGCCCGAGGAGAGGCAGCTTTCCTTCAAGGGCGTCGGGCGCAGCCGGAGCATCGCTCCCTTCGACCTCGACATTGGCGAGGGCGAGGTCATCGGCATGGCCGGGCTCCTGGGCTCAGGCCGCACCGAGACCGCGAAGCTTCTGTTCGGCATCGACGCCGCCGACAAGGGCGAAGCCTGGATCGACGGCAGGGCGGTTCGCATACGCACGCCGCAGGATGCGGTCGCCCTCGGCTTCGGCCTCTGCCCGGAAGACCGGAAATCCGACGGTATCATCGGCGATCTTTCCATCCGCGAGAATATCGCGCTGGCGCTGCAGGCGCACCGCGGCTGGTTCAATCGCCTGCCGAAGCGCGAGCAGACAGCCATGGCCGACCGCTTCGTCAAGGCGCTCGACATCCGCACCACCGATATCGAAAAGCCCGTCAAGCTGCTTTCGGGCGGCAACCAGCAGAAGGTGATCCTCGCCCGCTGGCTCGCCACCAATCCGCGCTTCCTCATCCTCGACGAGCCGACGCGCGGCATCGATGTCGGCGCGCATGCGGAAATCATCACGCTCATCAACGAGCTTTGCGACAAGGGGCTCGCACTCCTCGTCATCTCCTCGGAAATCGACGAGATCGTGGCCTATAGCAATCGCGTCGTCGTGCTGCGCGATCGGACGCATCTCGGCGAACTTTCCGGCGACGAGATCACGACGTCCAACATCATGCAGATGATCGCGACGGAAACCGGAGAAGTTCCCGCATGAAGAACATGTTCATTCCGGCGGCGGCGCGGGCAGCGCCGCAGCTCGGCTCGCTCGCCCTGATCCTGTTTCTCAACTACCTGGCATTTCCCGGCTTCTTCGAGATCCGGTTCCAGGACGGGCGGCTTTATGGCAGCCTCGTCGACGTGCTCAACCGCGGTGCGCCGATCATCATCCTCGCCATCGGCATGACGGCGGTCATCGCCAGCCGCGGCGTGGACCTTTCCGTCGGCGCGGTCATGGCGGTTTCGGGCGCGCTGGCCGCCACGATGACGGTAGCGGGATATCCGGTGCCGGTCGCCGTCATCGCAGCCATCGGCGTCGGCCTCCTGTGCGGCCTGTGGAACGGGGTCCTCGTCGCCTATTTCGACCTGCAACCCATCGTGGCGACATTGATCCTCATGGTGACCGGGCGCGGCATCGCGCAGCTCATCACCGAAGGTTCCATCGTGACCTTCAACGAGCCCGGGCTGATCTTCTTCGGCAGCGGCGCCATTCTCGGCATACCCGTCCCCATCCTGATCGCCGCCTGCCTCCTCGCCGTCACGATCGTGCTGGTGCGGCGCACCGCGCTCGGCCTGCTCATCGAATCCATCGGCGTCAACAGGAGCGCCAGCAGCTATGCGGGCCTGAACAGCAAGCTGCTCCTGCTCGTCATCTACGGGTTCTGCGGCGTCTGCGCCGCGCTCGCCGGCATCATCATCGCGGCCGATATTCGTGGCGCCGACGCCAACAATGCCGGCCTCTGGCTCGAGCTCGACGCCATTCTCGCCGTCGTCATCGGCGGCACCTCGCTGTTCGGCGGCCGCTTCTCGCTGATCATGTCCGCCATCGGCGCGATCATCATCCAGGCCATGAATACCGGCATCCTGCTCTCGGGCTTTCCGCCGGAATACAACCTCATCCTGAAGGCGCTCGTGATCATCGTCATCCTCTTGGCGCAGTCGTTCTCATCCCTGGGCGGATGGGCGTTCCTCAAGGGGGAATTTCGCGCAAAAGGGACAAGACAGCAATGAATACCCGCCTCCTGCCTCTCTATGCGACGCTGCTTATCTGCCTGATCGCCTATGCCGCCTGCCTCATCCAGTTCCCGGCGATGTTCTCGACGCGGGTGGCGGGCAATCTCCTCACCGACAATGCCTTCCTCGGCATCGCCGCCGTCGGCATGACCTTCGTCATCCTCTCCGGCGGCATCGATCTTTCCGTCGGCTCGGTCATCGCCTTCACCGGGGTCCTGCTCGCCGTGCTCATCACCCAGCACGGCGTTCATCCGCTCGTTGCCTTTGCGGTCGCGCTGGCCATCACCACCGCCTTCGGCGCGGCGATGGGCATCATCATCCACTATCTGCAGGTGCCTGCCTTCATCGTCACGCTCGCCGGCATGTTTCTCGCCCGGGGCATGTGCTTCGTCATGACGACGGATTCCATTCCGATCGACCATCCCTTCTATGCCGCCTTGCAGGGCGTGTTCTACCGCCTGCCCGGCGGCGGCAGGCTGACCTTCATCGGCTGCCTGATGGTAGCCGTGTTCGTGGTCGGCATGATCATTGCGCATTTCAGCAAGTTCGGCTCCTACATCTATGCCATCGGCGGCAACCGCAGCTCCGCCGAACTGATGGGCGTGCCGGTGGCGCGAACGACCATCGGCATCTACGCCATGTCCGGCTTCCTCTCCGGCCTCTCCGGCATCGTCTTCTCCCTCTATACGTCGGCCGGCTATTCGCTCGCGACGGTCGGTGTCGAACTCGATGCCATCGCAGCCGTCGTCATCGGCGGCACGCTGCTGACGGGCGGCGTCGGCTATATTGCGGGCACCTTTGTCGGGGTGATCATCCAGGGCCTTATCCAGACCTATATCGTCTTCGACGGCACCCTTTCCAGCTGGTGGACGAAGATCGTCGTCGGCGTCCTGCTCTTCTCGTTCATCGGACTGCAGCGGGTGCTGGTGGTCCTGTCGCTCAGGCGATCCGCGGCGCCGACTGGGGGATGATTTGCCACGACACGACCTCAGCAATTACGATTTCCGCACGGCCGGCCAGTCGCACACCCAGCACGGCCACGTCATGCGGGCGCTGGGGCTGAATATCGTCAGCGGGGCCTATGCCGAGAACAGCATCCTGCCGGGCGACGCGGAATTGTTCGAGCAGTTCGGCGTTTCGCGAACCGTCTTGCGCGAGGCCTTGAAGACGCTGGCGGCCAAGGGGCTGATCCAGCCCCGCGCCAAGATCGGCACCCGCGTGCTGGAAAGGTCGCATTGGAACCTGTTCGATCCGGACATACTGGTATGGCATTTCGAGGCCGGGCCGACGCCGGAATTCCTCATGAGCCTGCTGGAGATGCGTCTGGCGCTCGAACCGGAGGCGGCGGGTCTCGCCGCCCTTCGCAGAACCGCTCCGCAGCTGGACAAGCTCTATCACTGGGTGGAGAAAATGGCGGAGGCCGGCCAGTCCGTGTCGAATTTCGTCGATAGCGACCTGCAATTTCACATGGCGATTGCCGATGCGTCGCAGAATCCGTTCATGCGCTCGATCAGCACCCTGATCGAGGTGGCGCTCGTGACGACCTTCACGATCAGCTCGCCCATACCCAATGCCCACAGGCATGATTACACGGTGGCGCGCCACCGGGCGATCGCCGATGCGATCCGGGACGGCAATGTCCGCGCCGCCAAGCGATCGATGCGGAACGTCATCGACGACGGCGCCGTGCGGGTGCTGGCAACCATGCCGGAAGCTACGGCGTAAAGGTGGGGTGCAATCTCTTGTTGGCGATGCCGGATACGGAAAATCTGCACCACGCCCGCGAAAATCGCGTCTGGTCATTGAAAATGGGGGGAGACGGGCGGTCTTCAGCGCGTCAGTATTATAATCAGGGTCGAGGTCCGAAGACCGCCCGCGACGTCTTTGCCTGCCATTGTTGCGCTTGTCAGACGCAACAACCCGGAAAACGAAGCGCCACCTCCGTTTCCATCTGCAGTTTGCCGGCCAATCGGGGTTGTCACTTCCGACCGTCCGGCAACGCCATCCTTTCCCAGCAATCGAAACAGCACCGGAAGCTGCTCCCCCACTGGAAAGGATTTGTGCAGAATACCCCAGCTTCAAACAGGGGGGATAAGTTTCCATTTATCCCCCCGCATTTTGGCGGGTCGTTTCGCGCTCACTGCAAGCGAAATCAGCGGCTTGCAGGGCATCTGGCCTCAAAAATATTTTTCTGAGGCCCCAAATTCATCCCCAAACTGCCGGTTAATCCAAAAAAGTGGGATAAGTGTTGCTGCATGCCTGTCGAACCATGAAGCACGCAGGGTAATGCAACTCCTCCTGATGCGCTGCACCAGGCGAATTGTATCGCAATGTATCAAGGTGGCTTCCCGTTACATCCGCATGCAATTGCGGATCGGACACGACACACCGGCGATACATGCGGCTGGCTTTCTCGGCGTCAGCAGACAACCGAGATGGAGAGAAATGATGACCCTCGAATTCAACCCGCAGCGCCGCCGCTTTTTCGGTATAGCCGCCATGACCGTCGCCGCCGCCGAGTTCGGCATGAGCGCGATCGGACATGCGCAATCATCCACCGCCGCGCCGGCCGCAGCCGGTGGCCATAAATCCTTCGCGGCGCTGAAGCAGGTCAAGGCCGGCGTTCTCGACATCGGCTATGCGGAAGCCGGTCCTGCCGATGGTCCGGTCGTCCTGCTCGTTCACGGCTGGCCCTACGACATCTACAGCTATGTCGATGTCGCGCCGCTGCTTGCCGATGCCGGTTACCGCGTGCTTGTCCCCTATCTTCGCGGCTATGGCACGACGCGCTTTCTCTCCGACGCGACGCCGCGCAACGGCCAGCAGGCGGCATTGGCAGCCGACATGATTGCCTTCATGGATGCGCTCGGCGTCGATAAGGCGATACTCGGCGGTTATGATTGGGGCGCGCGGACGGTCAATATCATGGCCGCGCTGTGGCCCGGGCGCTGCAAGGCGATGGTTTCGGTGAGCGGCTATCTCATCGGCAGCCAGGCGGCGAACAGCAAGCCGCTCGCGCCGGCGGCGGAGCTGTCCTGGTGGTATCAGTTCTACTTTGCAACCGAGCGGGGCCGGCTTGGCTACCAGGCCAATACGCATGATTTCGCCAGGCTGATCTGGCGCACCGCGTCGCCGACATGGAAGTTCGACGACGAAACCTTCGATCGCTCGGCAGCGGCATTCGACAATCCGGACCATGTGGAGGTCACGATCCATAATTATCGCTGGCGGCTCGGCCTGGCGGAAGGCGAGGCGCAATTCGACGAGTATGAGAAGCAGCTTGCAATGGCGCCGGTCATCGCCATCCCGACGATCACCCTCGAGGGCGATGCCAACGGCGCGCCGCATCCGCAGCCTTCGGCATACAGGGGCAAGTTCTCCGGCAGGTATGAGCACCGGACATTGACCGGCGGCATCGGCCATAACCTGCCGCAGGAGGCGCCGCAGGCTTTCGCCCGGGCCATCCTCGACGTCGCGAAGTTCTGAGCCGGGGCGGTGGAGAAACCGCTTTACTCGCGCGCGCTGAAACGGAATTAATGTCGCCGGCCGCACGGCCAGCTTCGGACTGCTGAAAGATGAAAAATGGAGCATGTGGATCACATACTGATCGTCGATGACGACCGTGAAATTCGCGAGCTCGTGTCGAGTTACCTGAAGAAGAACGGTCTGCGCACCACGGTCGCGGCCGACGGCCGGCAGATGCGCAGTTTCCTCGAAACGGGCACGGTCGACCTGATCGTCCTCGACGTGATGATGCCGGGCGATGACGGGCTGGTGCTTTGCCGGGAGCTTCGCGCCGGCAGGCACAAGGCGACGCCCGTCATCATGCTCACCGCCCGCGACGACGAGATGGACCGCATTATCGGCCTTGAAATGGGCGCCGACGATTATCTGCCGAAGCCCTTCGCGGCCCGCGAGCTGCTGGCGCGCATAAAGGCGGTGCTGCGGCGCACGCGCATGCTGCCGCCCAATCTGCAGATCAGCGAGGCGGGGCAGTTGCTGACATTCGGCAATTGGCGGCTCGATACGGTCGGCCGGCACCTCCTCGACAGGGACGGCACCGAGATCGCGCTCAGCGGCGCCGAATACCGGCTGTTGCGCGTCTTCATCGATCATCCCCAGCGCGTGCTCAATCGTGATCAGATATTGAACCTCACGCAGGGCCGCGACGCCGAACTGTTCGACCGGTCGATCGACCTGCTGGTAAGCCGCCTGCGCCAGCGGCTCGGCGACGATGCGCGGGAGCCGACCTATATCAAGACGGTGCGGGCGGAGGGCTATGTGTTTTCCGTGCCGGTCGAGATTTCGGTGCCACGGACATGAGGGAAAGCGTCTCGCATTGGCCCACCTTCCAGTGGCCCGGGTCCTTCCATTGGCCAAGCTCGCTGCGCGCCCGGCTCTTCCTCATATTGTTCGCGGGCCTGGCTGTCGCCTATGGCCTGTCGTTCAGCATTCTCTTCGCCGAACGCTACATGTCCGCCAAGGCGGTCATGCTGGGGACGCTGGAAAGCGACCTTGCGACGTCGATTGCGGTCATCGACAGGCTGCCCGCCAATGAGCGAGCCGATTGGCTGGATCGGCTGAGCCGCGGCAATTACCAGCTCGTCCTCGGGCCGGGCCTGCCGGGGGTCCCCGACATGTCGGGCCGTGGCGCGGAGATCGCCGAGCGGATCGAAGAGGCGGCAGGCAACAGGTTCCCGCTGCGGGTCGAAGCCATTCCGGGTGACGGAAAGCGGTTGCAGGCGCATTTGACGCTTTCCGACGGTTCGCCGCTGACCATCGATGTCACGCCGCGCGGTGTCATGCCGCTGGCCGAGTGGCTGCCCTATGTCTTTGCCGCGCAGATGCTGTTGCTGGTTCTGTGCACATGGCTTGCGGTGCGCCAGGCGGTTCGCCCGCTTGGCACTCTCGCCGCCGCGGCCGATGCCCTCGATCCGAAGAGGAAGAGTTCGCCGCTGAGCGAGACCGGCCCGAGCGAGGTCGCCGATGCGGCCCGCGCCTTCAACGCCATGCGCGAGCGTATCGCCCACTACCTCGAGGAGCGCGTGCAGATACTGGCGGCGATCTCCCATGACCTGCAGACCCCGATCACGCGGATGCGGTTGCGGGCCGACATGGCCGAAGATACGCCGGAGAAGACAAAGCTGATCGGCGACCTGCGCGAGATCGAGCGCCTGGTGCAGGATGGCATCGCCTATGCGCGAAGCTCCCATGGCAGCGGCGAGAAGGCCGCGCGCATCGATCTCGCATCCTTCATCGACAGTATCGCCTATGACTACCAGGACATGGGCAAGGCCGTCGCCGTTGCCGGTCTTGTCCACGGCACGGCGCTGACCAGGCCGCACGCGCTACGGCGCATCCTGACCAATTTCATCGACAACGCCCTGAAATTCGCCGGCGCCGCCGAAATCAGCGTCGAACGCCGGGGCGCAGGCTCGATCGCCATCCTGGTGCTGGATCGCGGCCCCGGCATTCCCGACGACAAGCTAGACGCCGCCATGCAGCCGTTCTTCCGGCTGGAGAGCTCGCGCAACCGCGATACCGGCGGCACGGGTCTCGGCCTGGCCATAGCGCAGCAGCTTGCCGCCGTGATCGGCGGTGAAGCGCGGATCTACAATCGACCCGGCGGCGGCCTCGTTGCAGAGATTTCGCTGCCCTGAAGGCGTCGGTGATGCAATCACCACAGCCTGGGGTGGCGGTTGACGTCCTTGTACAGAAGGTAGCGGAAGCGACCGGGGCCACCGGCATAGCAGGCCTGCGGGCAGAAGGCGCGCAGCCACATGAAATCGCCGGCCTCGACTTCCACCCAGTCGCGGTTGAGGCGATAGACGGCCTTGCCTTCGAGGACATAGAGCCCGTGTTCCATGATATGGGTTTCCATGAATGGAATGGTGGCGCCGGGCTCGAAGGTCACGATATTGAGGTGCATGTCGTAACGCACATCGTCGGGATCGATGAAACGCGTCGTGCCCCAGCGTCCGTCGGTATCGGGCATGGGCGACAGGGCGACATCGTCCTCATGGGCAAAGACCGCCGGGGGAGGTTCCAGCCCGTCGACCGCCTCGAATTTCTTGCGCACCCAATGGAAGCGCGCTGCCTCGGCACCGGGATTGTGCACGGTCCAGGACGAGCCCGCCGGTATGAAGGCGAAGGAACCCGCCCGCAAGGCATGGGCGCGGCCTTCGGTCTCGATGGTCAATTGCCCGTCGACTACGAACAGCGCTGCCTCGGCCCTCGCGTCCGGTTCCGGCCGCTGGCTGCCGCCGCCGGGGCCGACTTCCATGAGATATTGCGAGAATGTCTCGGAAAAGCCGGTAAGCGGCCGCGAAAGTATCCATGCGCGGGTATTGTCCCAATGCGGCAGCAGGCTGGTCACGATGTCCATCATGACAGTCCTCGGAATGACGGCATAGGCGGTGGTGAAAACCGCCTTGCTCGACAGCAGCTCCGTCTGTCCCGGCAGCCCGCCGAGCTGGGTATGATATTTGGCCTTTTCCATTGCATGTCTCCCGCCGCGATATACAGAGCTGGTTTAGGTGCGGGCGGCAATTTATGCAATGGGCATCGCGCCTTCGCTCGCGCCAGCGCCTCGCGGTCGAAAACTCAAGGGCGCCCCTTGGTAATGCAGGCCGGAATGCACAAATATGAGCACGAGGCGAAAGGAGAGCGTCCATGAATATTGGCGAGGCAGCTGCATCCTCCGGCGTATCGGCCAAGATGATCCGTCATTACGAATCGATAGGCCTCATCGAGCCGGCCGATCGAACGCAATCCGGTTACCGCGTCTATGGCGGTGACGATCTCGACACCTTGCGCTTCATCCGGCGCGGCAGGGATCTCGGCTTCTCCATCGACCATATCCGCCAATTGCTCATGCTCTGGCGCGACCGCAGCCGGGCATCGTCCGACGTGAAGACCATCGCCCTCAGGCATGTTCGCGAGCTGGAGGAGAAGATGCTGCAATTGCAGGAGATGGCGGACACGCTGCGCCATCTGGCGGCGCATTGCCATGGCGACAATCGCCCGGATTGCCCGATCATCCAGAATCTGTCGCAGGCCCAGAATCTGTTGCAGGAAAAGAAGGCCGGCGCAGGTTCGAGGCGGGCGGGAGCGCTCAAGGGCCGGCTTGCCGGCTGATGCCGCTCAAGTGCCCGTGAACGGATAGAGCCTGTCGATCGAAGGCAGGCACTGCGCTCCCTTCCTCGCCAGGAAATTCTGGAAGGCCTGCATCGCCGGCGACATGGTCCTGTCCGTGCGCACGACGGAAAACCACTGGCGGCGGATGGGCATGCCGATGACGTCGAGGATCACCAGCCTGCCGACCTCCAGTTCCAGCGCGATCGTATGGGCGGAGATGAAGGCGACGCCGAGCCCTGCCATCACGGCCTGTTTTATCGTCTCGTTCGACGACATCTCCGTGCCGAGATCATCGAGCCGTCCCGGCAGTTCGCTCAGGAAGATTTCGAGCGATATGCGCGTGCCGGAGCCGGATTCGCGAATGAGGAAATTCTCGCGGGCAATACGCTCCTTGGTGATGTCGCGGCTGCTGGCCAGGGGATGGTCGGGAGCGGCGATCATGACGAGGGGGTGATCGCCGAATACGGCGGACCGCAGCGGAACGTCGCGCGGCGGCCGGCCCATCAGCGCGAGATCGACCGAATGGCTTTTCAGGCTCTCGATGATCTCGGCGCGGTTGCCGATGATGAGCTTGACCGCGATATCGGGATGATCCTTGGCAAAGGTCGCCATCATCTGCGGCGCGAAATATTTCGCCGTCGATACGACACCAAGCGACAGCGATCCGGTCCTGAGGCCTTTCAGCGCGTCGATCTCGTCATTGAGCAGGCGCAGCCGCTCTTCGATCATCTGGGCGGCATCGAGAAAGGCAAGGCCCGCAGCCGTCGGGCGCAGCCCTTCATTGGTGCGGTCGAACAGCACGATTTCCGCATCCTCCTCCAGAAGCTTGAGCTGGATGGTCACCGCCGGCGGGGTCAGGCCGAGTGCATTGGCGGCGGCGACGATGGTTCCGTGCTGCTTGATCGCCTGAACTGCCCGCAATTGCTTGAGGTTGAGGTTGCGCATGGGCATAACTTAGATTTTTTTACCGGATCAGTAAATTAAATAAATTTTACTTATTGCGGCGTGAATGGTCCTCTATTCGCAAGCCCGGCACGCACGCCGGGTGCGGGAGGAAAGATGATGACCACGGCAACGCTCGATGCCTTTCTCGGCTCCTATGCGAAGGATGAAGACCCCTCGCGCGTGAGTGTCTCCTCGGTCGTGCGCCAATTGGCCCTGACGGCCGTGAAAATCCGCGGGTTCATCAATCAGGGCGCTCTCGGCAAGGCTTTCTCCAATGGCGGCGGCTCCGTCAATGCCGATGGCGACACGCAGAAGGCGCTGGACGTCTTTGCCGACGACATGTTTCTGCAGGCGGTCCGCGAAGCGCCTGTCGCCCTCTATGGTTCGGAGGAACTGCCGACGCCGGCGGTGCTTGCAACCGACGCGCGGCTGGCGCTGGCGATCGATCCTCTCGACGGTTCGTCCAATATCGACACCAACGTCTCCATCGGCACGATCTTCTCGATACTGCCGGTCGTCGGTGACCCGGAGAAGGACCCGCTCGCCTCCTTCCTTCAGTCGGGCAGCAACCAGCTCGCCGCCGGCTTCTTCATCTACGGGCCCCAGCTTGCCCTGGTGCTCACCCTTGGAAGCGGCACGCATATCTTCGTGTTTTCGAGCCGGCTGGGCACTTTCGTCCAGGCCTATGAAAGCGTTGCGATTGAAAGCAGGGCGCATGAATTTGCGATCAATGCCGCCAATTACCGGCATTGGGACGAGGCCGTCCGGCTCTATATCGACGACTGCCTGAAGGGCAGCGAGGGGCCGCGCGGGCGCGAGTTCAACATGCGCTGGATTGCCTCGCTGGTTGCCGAAGCCTACCGCATCCTGACGCGCGGCGGTGTGTTCCTCTATCCCGGCGACAAGCGCAAGACCTATGGCGAGGGCCGGCTGCGGCTGGTCTACGAGGCCAACCCGATCGCGTTCCTGATCGAGCAGGCGGGTGGAGCGGCGACCGATACCGTCAACAGGATACTGGATATCGTTCCGCACGCGATGCATCAGCGCGTTCCGCTGGTCTTCGGCGCCGCGCGGGAGGTCGCGCGCATCGGACGCTATCACACCGATCCCAGCAATATCGGAGAACGGGCGCCGCTTTTCAGCAATCGCGGCCTGTTCAGGGTTTGAGGGGGGCATCATGTCGACAAAGCATCCGATCATCTCGATCACCGGTTCGTCGGGCGCCGGCACCACGTCGGTCAAGCGGATATTCGAGCAGATTTTCCGCCGCGAACAGATCGAAGCCGCCTTCATCGAAGGCGATGCCTTCCACAAATATGACCGCAACGCCATGAAGGAGAAAGTTGCCGAAGAGGAGAAGAAGGGAAATCCCAACTTTACCCATTTCAATGCCGACGCCAACGAACTGCTGAAGCTCCAGGAGGTGTTCGAGGAATATGGCCGCAAGGGCACCGGCAAGACGCGCACCTACGTCCATGACGAGGAGGAGGCCAGGCTCTACGACACGCCGGCCGGCACCTTCACCGAATGGCGCGACCTGCCGCCAAGTACGCTGCTCTTCTATGAGGGGCTGCACGGCTGCGCGGTTGCCGACGGCATCGATCTCGCGCGCCATGCGGATCTCAAGATCGGTGTCGTGCCGGTCATCAACCTCGAATGGATCCAGAAGATCCATCGCGACCGCGCGACGCGTGGCTATTCGACCGAGGCCGTGATGGACGTCATCCTGCGCCGCATGCCGGACTATGTGCGCTTCATCACGCCGCAGTTCACGCTGACCGACATCAATTTCCAGCGCGTGCCGATCGTCGATACGTCCAACCCGTTCATCGCGCGATGGATACCGACGCCTGACGAATCGATGCTCGTCATCCGCTTCGCCCGGCCGAGAGGCATCGACTTCCCGTACCTGCTTTCGATGATCCACGATTCTTTCATGTCGCGGGCAAATTCGATCGTCGTACCGGGAAACAAGCTCGACCTGGCGATGCAACTCATCCTGACGCCGCTGATCATGCAGCTGATCGAACGCAAAAACAGAGCCTCGTGAGGAGACGACCATGCAGACACAAGCTTTGCTGAAGGAAAGCCCGGACAGGGAGAGCGTCGCGGAACGCGACATGGCCAATGCCATCCGCGCCCTGGCCATGGACAGCGTACAGAAGGCCAATTCCGGCCATCCCGGCATGCCGATGGGCATGGCCGACGTCGCGGCGGTGCTGTTCAACAGGTTCATCAAGCTCGACCCGCTGCATCCGCAATGGCCGGACCGCGACCGCTTCGTCCTGTCGGCGGGGCACGGCTCGATGCTGCAATACGCCATCCATTATCTCATCGGCTACCCGGACATGCCGATAGAGGAGCTGCAACGCTTCCGCCAACTGGGCGCGAGGACGGCAGGACATCCCGAATACGGCCACGCGCAGGGCATCGAGATGACGACCGGCCCGCTCGGGCAGGGCATTGCCACCGCCGTCGGCATGGCGCTTGCCGAGCGCATGCTGGCCGCCCGGTTCGGCGCCGAGATCGTCGATCATTTCACCTATGTGATTGCCGGCGACGGCTGCCTGCAGGAAGGCATCAGCCACGAGGCGATCGATCTTGCCGGCCATCTCAATCTGTCGAAGCTGATCGTGCTCTGGGACAATAATTCCATCTCGATCGACGGTCCCACCTCGCTGTCGACCTCGACGGACCAGCTCGAGCGGTTCAAGGCGGCCGGCTTCGAGGTGCAGGAGGTGGACGGGCACGATCATGAGGCGATAGGCGAAGCCATCGCGAACGCCCGGACGACAAGCCGCCCATCGCTCATTTCCTGCCGCACGGTGATCGGCAAGGGCGCGCCAAACCTGCAGGGCAGCGAAAAGGTCCATGGTGCGCCGCTCGGCGCCGACGAGATCGCGGCGGCGCGGCAGGCGATCGGCTGGCAGCACGAGCCCTTCATCGTTCCGGATGAGATCGTCGAGGCCTGGCGCGATGTGGCGCGGCGCGGTGCCGATCAACGCCGCGAATGGTGCGTGCGGGTAGGCGCATCGCCGCTGGGCGACGAGTTCCGGCAGACGATGCAGCGGCAGCTTCCGCCGACATTGGCCGAGGAACTGGCGAAGTTCCGCCGCCACCATGCGGAGAATGCGACGAAGGTCGCAACCCGCAAGGCGTCCGAGATGGTGCTGGGCGTCGTCAACGAACAGACGGAGCTGACGGTTGGCGGCTCGGCCGACCTGACCCATTCGAACCTGACGCTGACCAAGGGGATGATGAGCATCACCCCGGACGATTTCACCGGCCGCTATGTCCATTACGGCATCCGCGAGCATGGCATGGCCGCAGCGATGAACGGGCTGGCGCTGCATGGCGGCTTCATCCCCTATGGCGGCACATTCCTCGCCTTTGCCGATTATGCGCGCGGGGCGATGCGCCTCTCTGCCCTGATGGGCCAGCAGGTGATCTATGTCATGACGCATGATTCCATCGGCCTCGGCGAGGATGGCCCGACGCACCAGCCTGTCGAACATCTGGCCATGCTGCGGGCAACGCCCAATCTCAACGTGTTCCGCCCGGCCGATATCATCGAGACGGCGGAGTGCTGGGAACTGGCGCTGCAGCAGCGGGACCGGCCGAGCGTCATCGTCCTTTCGCGCCAGAACCTGCCCATGCTTCGGCAGGCACATTCGGAGGATTGCCGCTCGGCGCGGGGCGCCTACGTCCTGCGGGAAACGGCGGAACCGCGTGCAGTCACGCTGCTGGCGACCGGTTCCGAGGTGGAGATCGCCTGCACCGCGGCGGACATATTGCGGGCGCAGCACCGCATCGCCGCCGCGGTGGTGTCGATGCCGTGCTGGGAACTGTTCGAAGCGCAGCCCGGCGCCTATCGGCGGTCGGTTCTCGCCGCGGCCCCGCGCATCGGCATCGAAGCCGCGGCCCGGCTCGGCTGGGATCGCTGGATCGGCGAGCGCGGCGCTTTCATCGGCATGCGGGGTTTCGGCGCCAGCGCGCCGGCGCCCGAGCTCTACCGGCATTTCGAAATCACACCCGAACATATCGTCGCCACGGCGCGCAAGCTCATCAACGAGAAGGAGTATTGAGGATGGCCAGGATTACATTGCGGCAATTGCTCGACCACGCGGCAGAGCATGGTTACGGCGTCCCCGCCTTCAACATCAACAACATGGAACAGGGCCTCGCGGTCATGGAAGCGGCGGCGGCCTGTGATGCGCCGGTCATCCTGCAGGCGTCGCGCGGTGCGCGGTCCTACGCCAAGGACGTCATGCTCGCCCGGATGATCGATGCGCTGGTGGAGATGTATCCGGCCATCCCGATCTGCCTGCACCAGGACCACGGCAATGACGAGGCCACATGCATGACGGCCATCCGTCACGGCTTCACCTCCGTGATGATGGACGGCTCGCTCGAGGCCGACGCGGCGACGCCCGCATCGTTCGAATACAATGTCGCGATCACCCGGCGCGTCACCTCCATCGCCCATTGGCTGGGCGTGTCGGTGGAAGGCGAGCTCGGCGTGCTCGGCTCGCTCGAAAGCGGCGAGGCGGAAGCCGAGGATGGTCATGGTGCAAGCGGCAAGCTGAGCCATGAGCAGCTGCTGACCGATCCGGACCAGGCGGTGGATTTCGTGCAGCGGACGCATGTCGACGCCCTGGCGATCGCCTGCGGCACGTCGCACGGCGCCTATAAATTCTCCCGTGCCCCCGATGGCGACATCCTGGCGATGGGCGTCATCGAGGAGATCCACCGCAAGCTGCCGAACACGCATCTCGTCATGCACGGTTCGTCATCGGTGCCGCAGCCCTTGCAGGACATCATCAACCGGTTTGGCGGCGAGATGCCGCAGACCTATGGCGTTCCCGTCGAGGAGATCGAACGCGGCATTCGCCATGGCGTGCGCAAGGTCAATATCGACACCGACTGCCGGATGGCGATGACGGGGCAGTTCCGCAAGATCGCATTGGAGAATCCGGCGGAATTCGACCCGCGCAAATTCCTGAAGCCGGCGCTCGACGCCATGCGCGATCTTTGCCGCGATCGTTTCGAGCGCTTCGGCTCGGCCGGCCACGCCTCGAAGATCAGGCCTCTCGGCCTCGACGAGATGGCGAAACGATACGCCGCAGGAAAGCTCGACCCGCAATTTGCCGCAGCGAAGGCTGCCTGAAGCCCCATCAGCGAGAAAGGACGTACAATGTCAAACAAATCAGAAACAGTGACGGGGAAGGAACGCTACAGATCCGGTGTCATGGAATACAAGAAGATGGGCTATTGGGAGCCCGACTACGAGCCGAAGGACACCGATATCATCGCCCTGTTCCGCATCACGCCGCAGGACGGCGTGGACCCGATCGAAGCGGCGGCGGCAGTCGCGGGCGAATCCTCTACCGCGACCTGGACCGTCGTCTGGACCGACAGGTTGACCGCGACGGAGAAGTACCGCGCCAAGGCCTACAGGGTCGATCCGGTTCCCAATGGCGAAGGGCAGTATTTCGCCTATATCGCCTATGACCTCGACCTGTTCGAGCCGGGCTCGATCTCCAACCTGACGGCGTCGATCATCGGCAATGTGTTCGGCTTCAAGCCCCTGAAGGCGCTGCGGCTGGAGGACATGCGCCTGCCGGTGGCCTATGTCAAAACGTTCCAGGGCCCGCCGACCGGCATTGTCGTCGAACGCGAACGGCTCGACAAGTTCGGCCGGCCATTGCTCGGCGCGACCGTGAAGCCGAAGCTCGGCCTGTCCGGGCGCAATTATGGCCGCGTGGTCTATGAGGCGCTCAAGGGTGGCCTCGACTTCACCAAGGACGACGAGAACATCAACTCCCAGCCCTTCATGCACTGGCGCGAGCGCTTCCTCTATTGCATGGAGGCCGTGAACAAGGCGCAGGCGGCAACGGGCGAGGTGAAGGGCAGCTACCTGAACGTCACCGCCGCCACGATGGAAGACATGTATGAACGCGCCGATTTCGCCAAGGAACTGGGCTCGAACATCGTCATGATCGATCTCGTCATCGGCTATACCGCCATCCAGTCCATGGCGAAATGGGCCAGGCGCAACGACATGATCCTGCATCTGCACCGGGCGGGTCATTCCACCTATACGAGGCAGAAGTCGCACGGCGTTTCGTTCCGCGTCATTGCCAAATGGATGCGCCTCGCCGGGGTGGACCACATCCATGCCGGGACTGTCGTCGGCAAGCTGGAGGGCGATCCCGCCACCACGCGCGGCTATTACGACATCTGCCGCGACGACTTCAATCCGATGCGGCTGGAGAACGGCGTGTTCTTCGACCAGCACTGGGGCTCGCTGAACAAGATGATGCCCGTGGCCTCGGGCGGCATTCATGCCGGCCAGATGCACCAATTGCTCGATCTTCTGGGCGAGGACGTCGTCCTGCAGTTCGGGGGCGGCACGATCGGCCATCCGATGGGCATTGCCGCCGGCGCGACGGCCAACCGGGTAGCGCTCGAATGCATGATCCTCGCCCGCAACGAGGGCCGGGACATCGTGCGCGAGGGGCCGGAAATATTGCGGACGGCAGCCCGCAACTGCCAGCCGCTGCAGCAGGCGCTCGAAGTCTGGAAGGACGTCACCTTCAACTACACCTCAACCGACTCGCCGGATTTCGTTCCGACCGCGACAGCAGCCGAATAGGAGAAATGACATGCGCATCACCCAGGGAACATTCTCATTTCTGCCGGACCTGACGGATGAGCAGATTGCGCGGCAGGCGCAGTATTGCATCGACAATGGCTGGGCGGTCAGCCTCGAATTCACCGACGACCCGCATCCCCGCAACACCTATTGGGAGATGTGGGGCCATCCGATGTTCGACAATCCGGATGCGGCCGCATTGCTCATGGAGCTGAAGGAATGCCGCAAGGTCTATGGCCATTGCTATATCCGCCTGGTGGCCTTCGACAACAGCCATGGCTGGGAGTCGGTGAAGCTGTCCTTCATCGTCAACCGCCCGGCGGAGGAGCCCGGCTTCCAGCTTTCCCGCCAGGAGGCGCCGGGCCGCGTGATCCGCTACACGACGCGCGCCTATGCAGCCGACAAGCCGGTGGGGCAGCGCTATGGCTGACATCGGCGCCGACACCATCGCCACAGCGGCGGAAGATGCGCCGAAGACCGTTGACCTGCGTGCGGAATATGTCGATTCCGGCGTCGCGGAGGTCCTGGAGGAGCTCGATCGCGAATTGATCGGGCTCCGTCCGGTCAAGCAGCGCATCAAGGAGACCGCCGCCCTGCTGCTGGTCGAACGGGCGCGGCGGCGGATGGGCCTCGCCCACGAGACGCCGACGCTGCATATGAGCTTCAGCGGCAATCCCGGCACCGGCAAGACCACGGTGGCGCTGCGGATGGCCGATCTGCTGCATCGGCTCGGCTATATCCGCAAGGGTCATCTCGTTTCGGTGACGCGCGACGATCTCGTCGGCCAGTATATCGGGCATACGGCGCCGAAAACGAAGGAAATCCTCAAAAAGGCGATGGGCGGCGTGCTGTTCATCGACGAGGCCTATTACCTGCACCGGCAGGAGAACGAACGCGACTACGGCCAGGAGGCGATCGAGATTCTCCTGCAGGTCATGGAGAACCAGCGCGAGGACCTCGTCGTCATCCTTGCGGGCTATAGCGACCGGATGGACAAGTTTTTCGCCAGCAATCCGGGATTCCGCTCGCGGATTGCGCATCACATCGATTTCCCCGACTATAGTCCGGAGGAATTGCTCCAGATCGCCGAAATCATGTTGTCGAAGCAGAATTATCATTTCGACGACGAAGGCCGGAGGATCATGGCCGACTACATCGAACAGCGGCGGCGGCAACCGCATTTCGCCAATGCCCGCTCCATCCGCAATGCGCTCGACCGTGCGCGGCTGCGCCAGGCCAACCGGCTGTTCGAGAATTCCAGCGGCGCGATCGATGCGGATACGCTGTCGCGCATCACCGTCGACGACATCAAGGGCAGCCGCGTGTTTGCCCAGCCACGGGTGGAGGAGGAGCAATCGTCATGACCAGGGATACGCTCATAGCACCGTCGGTTCTTTCAGCCGACTTCTCGAGGCTCGGCCAGGAGGTCGAGGACGTCATTGCCGCCGGCGCGGACTGGGTGCATCTGGACGTGATGGACGGACATTTCGTGCCGAACATCACATTCGGGCCGCAGATCGTCAAATCGGTCCGAAACCGCACCGACGCGGTGTTCGATTGCCACCTGATGATCGCCCCGGCGGATAATTACCTCGCCGCATTCGCCGATGCAGGCTGCGACATCATCACCGTCCATGCGGAGGCGGGTCCGCATCTCGACCGCTCCCTGCAGACCATCCGGCAACTCGGCAAGAAGGCCGGCGTTTCGCTCAATCCCTCGACGCCGGAATCCGTCATCGAATATGTCCTCGACCGGCTCGATCTCGTGCTGCTGATGACCGTCAATCCGGGCTTCGGCGGGCAGGCGTTCATTCCGTCGGTCGTCGAAAAGATCCGGCGGGTGAAAAGCCTGATCGGCGCCCGCCCGATCGATATCGAGGTCGATGGCGGGATCACCGCCGAGACCGCGCCGCTCGTCGCGGAAGCCGGCGCGAATGTGCTCGTCGCAGGGTCGGCGATCTTCAAGGGTAGCGGCAAGGCCGCCTATGCGGCTAATATCGGCGCGATACGGCAGGCTGCCGAGAGCGCCCGGCAGGCGCGCGCAGCATAGGGAGGCGACATGGCCGCGATACCACCAGTTTGCGATTTCGGCTGGAAGGCCAGGGACGCGGTTCTGACGGGAACGGACGCAAAAGCCCATTCGATCCTGCAGCAGGCCGGGCCGAAGGGCCTGGTCGTCGCCTTCATCTGCAATCATTGCCCCTATGTCAAAGCGATCATCCAGCGCATTGTGCGCGACGCCGAGGAACTCGCGCCCATCGGAATCGGCTTCGTTGCCGTCAACTCCAACGATGCCGAGGCCTATCCGGATGATTCCTATGAGAACATGCGGCGCTTTGCCGAGGACAACCGCTTGCCGTTTCCCTATCTCCACGATGCGGACCAGACCGTCGCCCGCGCCTATGGAGCCGTCTGCACGCCGGATTTCTTCTGCTTCAATAGCCGGGGAGAACTGCAATATCGCGGCCGGCTCGATGCCTCGCGCAAGGAGAAGGACCAGCCGGGGCTGCGCCGCGACCTGTTCGAGGCGATGTTGCAGATAGCCGAGACCGGAGAGGGGCCGCGAGAGCAGGTCGCTTCCGTCGGCTGCTCGATAAAATGGCGTGAAAATCCGTAATATCGCCAGGCTATCGGCACGCGGCTTCGTGCCGCCGGTTCAACCGGCGGCCGAAATGCTAGTTCGAATATTGTTTGAGGTAGGCTTCGAGATTGGAGATTTCCGTCTCGTCCTTCATGCCCGGAAACGCCATCTTCGTGCCTTTCACCTTGGCCTTGGGATTGTGAAGATAGTCACGCAGCGACGCCGCGTCCCATACGAGACCGCCCGCACCGGCTGCCTTCATCGCAGGTGAATAATTGAAGCCGGGATGGGTGCCGGCGGTTCTGCCGAAAATCCCCTTCAGGGACGGCCCGACCTTGTTCTTGTCGGTATCGGCCACATGGCAGGCGGTACATTTCTTGAACACGGTTGCACCAGCCGTTGCATCGCCCGCGTCTTGCGCACGGGCTCCAACAACCGACAGGACTGCAACTGACAAACCAATCAGTATTACAGGGTATCGCATGGCATTTCCTCATATTCGCCAAGGGTGCCCTAGACGAAGACTGGTGCCAATTCTCCATGCATTGGCATCACCGCTGAAAACGTTACCTGCCCCAAACCATAAGTCAATTGCCCGTCCCGGAAAATAAAGTCGCACCATCACGTTTGCGTTTTCCCCGCCCCGATGATTGACGAAAAGCTGGCGTGCTCGTAGTTTGGGAATGCGTTTCTCATTGGGCACCGTGAGAGATCCGACCGACACTTCGTCCCCCGCCTTTCCGATGCCGGACATGGCGCGCAGGGATGGAACAGATAGGGATTGGAGGTGCCGAGTGAATGTCGTTGAGCTCATCCTGACCGTCTGTCTGATTTCCAATCCTTCCAGCTGCAGGGAAGAGCGCCTGCGCTTCGAAAACAGGTCGAATCTTCTCAACTGCATGTTCCTTGCGCCTGCCGAGATCGCAAAATGGGCGGATCAACACCCGAAGCTGCGGGTGGCGCGCTGGAAATGCAAGTTCCCCTCCAACGAGATCACCCTATGAGCGCCCAAATGGTTGCCCAAATGGCGGCAGGTGCGGTTTCAGTCCCGTTGCACCGCCGGCTCGTCATGCGGCTGCTGGCGCTGGTCCTGCTGATCGCCGCCATGGCAGCAGCACCGGCGGGGGCCGCCGAAAAACTGCGCATCGGGGTGCTCAAATTCGGCACGGTCAACTGGGAGCTCGATACGATCAAGCATCATGGCCTGGATGAAAAGCACGGCCTGGACATGGAAGTGCAGTTCTTCGCCAGCGAGGATGCGACCAATGTCGCCATGATGGCCGGAGCTGTCGATATCATCGTTTCGGACTGGCTCTGGGTTTCCCGCCAGCGTTCCTCGGGGGAGGATCTGACCTTCGTGCCCTATTCGAGCGCGGTGGGAGCGATGATGGTCCGCAACGAATCGCCCATCAAGCGTCTCGCCGATCTGAAAGGCAAGAAACTGGGCGTGGCAGGAGGGCCGCTCGACAAGAGCTGGCTGCTTATCCAGGGCTTTGCCAGGAGCATGTCGCTGGATCTGGTGGAAGAGAACGAAATCATCTACGGCACGCCGCCATTGCTGGCGGAGAAGGCACGGCAGAACGAACTCGACGCCGTGCTGAATTTCTGGAACTTCTGCGCGAGGCTGGAGGCTTCGGGTTTCCGCCGGCTGATCAGCACCAGCGAGGCCGCGCAGGCATTGGGCGCGACGGGCGCAGTCTCGGCCATCGGCTATATATTCCACGACAAATGGGCCGAGGCGCATCCGCAGGCCATTGCCGGTTTCGTCGCGGCGAGCCGGGATGCGAAAGCGTTGTTGAAGACCTCGGATGCGGAATGGGAACGCCTTGCCCCCATCGTCAAGGCCGAAGGCGACGAACTCGTCAAGCTGCGCGACCGCTACAGGGAAGGCATTCCGGCCCGGACCACGATCGAGGAACAGGCCGATGCCGTAAAGCTCTACGCGGTCCTCGCCAAGATCGGAGGCAAGAAGCTGGTGGGAGATGCGGTATCGCTGGCGCCGGGCACATTCTGGGAGCCGCGCGAATGATGGCGGAGGAGAAACCGCTGGGACGGTCGATGGGAGAGCAAGCCGCGGCGCCGATCTGGATGGTGCTCCTGTCCTTCGCGGCGCTGCTTGTGGCATGGCAGCTCGGCGCCACGCTCTGGCCGACGCGCTCGTTTCCGCCGCCGCTGCTGGTGTGGCAGACGTTCCTCGGCGAGATGGCCAGCGGCGACCTGCCTTACCATCTGGCCATAACGCTTTGGCGGGTGGCGGCTTCGTTCCTCCTCGCCATGATCATCGGCGCTGCCATCGGCATTTTTCTCGGCATGCACCGGCGGGCCGACCAGTTCTTCAATCCCTGGCTCATCCTCTTCCTCAATATTCCCGCGCTGGTGATCATCGTGCTCGCCTATATCTGGTTCGGGCTCAACGAAGCCGCCGCGATCGGCGCGGTGGCGCTGAACAAGATCCCGAATGTCGCGGTGACCATGCGCGAAGGCGCCCGGGCGCTCGATCCGCGCTATGCCGAAATGGCCAGCGTCTATCGCTTCGGCGGCTTCGACCGGTTCCGGCACATTCTCATGCCGCAGCTGCAACCCTACATCGCCGCCGCGTCTCGGTCGGGCATTTCGCTCATCTGGAAGATCGTGCTCGTCGTCGAGCTGATGGGCAGGTCCAACGGTGT
This sequence comes from Phyllobacterium sp. 0TCS1.6A, assembly GCF_026420825.1. Classification (NCBI taxonomy): domain Bacteria; kingdom Pseudomonadati; phylum Pseudomonadota; class Alphaproteobacteria; order Hyphomicrobiales; family Phyllobacteriaceae; genus Phyllobacterium; species Phyllobacterium sp. 0TCS1.6A. The sequence goes on along the minus strand of NZ_JAPMAB010000004.1, from coordinate 150,123 downwards.
CGGCTTCCAGATCAACCTCTTTTTCCAGCTCTTCGATGTTGCGGCAATTCTCGCCTATACATTGGCATTCGTCGCTGTGATGCTTTCAATCGAATTGATGGTGGTGCAACCCCTTGAACGCACATCAACACGCTGGCGCCGCCGCGCGGCTTGAAGTCCATGTCGAAGAAAAATCCTTCTCCTCCGCCACGGGTGAAAGGATCGACGTCCTGCGCGACCTGCATTTCGACGTTCCGGAGAACAGGTTCGCCTGCATCTTTGGCCCGTCGGGCTGCGGCAAGACCACGATACTTCGCATTCTCATGGGGCTGGACGGTGACTATGGCGGTTCGGTGCGGCTGCCGAACTGGCCTGATCCACGCGTCGGCGCCGTGTTCCAGGAGCCGACGCTGCTGCCGTGGCGGTCCGTCGAGCAGAATATAAGGCTGGCGCTGCCCGGGCATCGGAAGGATGCCAATCTCGACCCGTTGCTCGAAATCCTCGGCCTTGACCACCTGCGCTCGTTCTATCCGGGTGAGCTCTCGCTCGGTCTGGCGCGCCGCGTGGCGATTGCAAGGGCGCTCGCCATCGAGCCTGACGTGCTCTTGCTGGATGAGCCCTTCGTCTCGCTGGACCAGGGATTGGCGCAGCAATTGCGGAACCTGCTGCTGTCGGTCTGGTCGGAACGGCCGACGACGGCATTGATGGTTACCCATGATCTCGACGAGGCGATCATGCTGTCGGACCGCATCATCGTGCTGTCGCCCCGCCCGGCGAAGGTCGTCGGCATGTTCGATATCACGGTGCCGCGGCGCGAGCGCGACGAGAAGGCGAGAGACGATCTGCGGCGGTCGTTCCGCAAACAATTCCTCGCACCGGAGCCCGGATCGTGATTCGGGCGAACCGGAGAGACTTCCTCAAGGCCGCCGCGTTCTGCAGCCTGTGCGGGACCGGAGCGGCATATGCGAAGACAGGCGCGACGGGCGCATTGCCGGTCAAGCAGATTGCGGATGGCGTCTTCGCCTTCGCGGGAGTGCCGGCGATGATGAATGGCGGCAATCGCGGCGAGATCTGCAATCTCGGCTTCGTCATCGGCGAGGACGCCGTCGCGGTGATCGACAGCGGTGGCAGCGTCGCCGAGGGCAGGGCGCTCATCGATGCCATCAGAGCCCAGACCGACAGGCCCATACGCTATCTGATAAATACCCACATGCATCCGGATCACATCTTCGGCAATGGCGCTTTCGACGCGGAAACAGTGACGATCGTCGGCCACCGGAATTTGCGCCGGGCCCTCGAAAGCCGCGGCGATTATTATCTGGAGAGCTATCGGAGCAGCATGGGCGCCGAGCTGATGCAGGACATCCGCATCGTGCTGCCGACAAGACTCGTGTCCGCCGTCGAAGAACTGGATATAGGTAAGCGTAAACTTACGCTTCAGCCCTGGAAGCCGGCCCATACGGACAATGACCTGACCGTATTCGACCAGAAGACGAAGGTGCTTTTCACCGGCGACCTGTGCTTTGCCGAGCACTTGCCGACGCTTGACGGTTCCCTGCTTGGATGGGTCGGGCAGCTGGATATGTTGCGGGCCATCGAGGCGAGCATGGCGGTGCCGGGTCATGGGCCCGTTCCGTCGCCCTGGCCGGACGTGCTCGAGCGGCAAAAGCGCTATTTCGACGTGCTGATCGGTGATGTCCGCAAGGCGATCCGCGAAGGAGTGCCGATGATGGAGGCGGTAAAGAAGGCGGGAGAGAGCGAGCGCGGCAATTGGCAGCTCTTCGACGACTATAATCAGCGCAATGCGACGGCGGCCTATGCCGAGCTTGAATGGCAATGATGCCATTGCCGCCGCCCGGATAAGTGCTACAATGACGGGCAGAGCCGGGCACCGCCAGTCCTATTGGTGGAGGCATGAATGTTCGAGAAAATGATCCTGCAGCGCCGCGATATCATCATTGCGGCCTTGGCCGTTGCTGGTGTCCTCGTTTCCCAACCATCAGTCGCCGAAGACACATCCAGTCCGGGTGATGCCACCTGGAATTCGCTGAAAGGCGATGTTTTCGGGCAGCGACCTATCGGAAATGACGGCGGAATTATCAGTATCGAAGCGCCGAAGCGCGCCGAGGACGCCGCGATCGTGCCGGTGGACCTGCGCTTCAACACAGCCAAGGACCAGCGAATCAAGACCGTCACGCTGATCGTCGACGAGAATCCGGCGCCGGTCGCGGCGGTGTTCAAGTTCGGGCCCGATGCCGGCGTGACCCATCTGGCGACGCGGCTGCGCGTCAACGCCTATTCCTATGTCCGCGCCATCGCCGAGACCGAGGATGGCAAGCTTCACATGACCCAGGCTTTCGTGAAGGCGTCCGGAGGCTGTTCGGCGCCGGCCACCAAGAATGCCGACGAGGCCATGGCCAATCTCGGCAAGATGAAATTGCGGGTATTCTCGTCGAAGACGCTGTCGTCCACATCGATGACGCGCGTCACCGACATGCAGCTGATGATAAGGCACCCGAACAATTCCGGGCTGCAGATGGATCAGGTGACACGGTATTATATCCCGGCCCATTTCATCCAGGGGCTCACCGTGTCTCAGGGAGACCGGCTGATCATGTCGATGGAAGGCGGGATTTCTATCTCCGAAGACCCGAATTTTCGCTTCGAGTTCGATGCGAAGCCGGGCGAGGATATCAAGGTCGAGGCGGCGGATACCGAAGGCAAGAAGTTCGAGAACGAATGGCCCGTCGCAACGTCGAGCCTCTGAGCGGAAGGCGCGAATCAATGGCCCGAAAGGCTAGTGTTCCGAATCTGAAGTTCACGACAGCATTGCAGCAGTGTCAGATGAACTTCCGATTCGAAAGGCTCACTAGAAGCAGCGTATGTCCGCTTCGGCCTGGGCGCGCTTCAATTCGGTGATCGAGGCCTTCGCCGGAGCGCTCTCCCGGAAGAGGACGCCATTCTCGCCCGGGACCAGGCCCATGGATTTGTAGGTTTCGGCAGCCAGATAATGATCGTAGGTGATGACGGACGAAATCACGTCGATCGAACAGGAGCACCGCTGAAGCATATCGCGGTTTTCGCCGTTGGCCTTCATGCAGCCATAGACATATTCCGCCAGTGTCGAAGTCGGATAATCAGTGGCCGCACCGGCCGGAGCAACCGTGTGAATTGCTGCTACTGCGAACACAAGCGGCGCGACAAGACGAGAAAGATGGGACATCGGCGTCCTCCGGGCAGGAGACATAAATTTCCCAGATAAATAGCAAACCCAAATAATACATGGCAAGAATTTTCGGCCACTCAAGTATCAATTAATGTTGTCGAGGCAGGCTGCGAAATGTTTACTCGGCCAGCAGCAATATGCTGCAATGCAGCAAATACATTTCGCAATGCGAAAAATATAAAGTAAGAAACACGCTTGCCTAATCTAAATCTTTCTCCTATCGTCATCTTGTTTCCGGCTTCAAGGACGTTACCGTCAAGGGAGTGGTGACAGTCTTCGTAGGCCAAGCGGGGTGGGCAGTAACGGTGCCCTCTGCGCGCCTGGCTTAGGTCGTGACACGCTGCCGGAAATACTTCCCCATTTGCGTGAGCTAATGGAGCGGACCGCTGCTTTAAAACCAGCTCCGTCCGATGGTTCATTGATGTGAACATAGGGAGGATTCAAAATGCGTGTACACAAGAATTTCATGCGAGCGCTGGCAGTCTGTACCATGTCGGTCTCATTGGCGGGAGGTGCACTGGCCAATGACGATCTGCAGGCTCTGATCTCGAATTCGAAGGACTGGGCAATCCAGACCGGCGACTATGCGAATACCCGTTACTCAAAGCTCAATAAGATCAACAAGGATAACGTCAAGAATCTTCAGGTCGCCTGGACGTTCTCTACAGGCGTGCTGCGTGGCCATGAAGGCGGCCCGCTCATCATCGGCGACATCATGTATGTTCATGCGCCCTTTCCGAACACGGTCTATGCGCTTGACCTGAACAATGACGGCAAGATTCTATGGAAGTACGAGCCGAAGCAGGATCCGAACGTCATTCCGATCATGTGCTGCGATACGGTCAATCGCGGCGTCGCCTATGGCGATGGCAAGATCTTCCTCTACCAGGCCGATACGACGCTTGTCGCTCTCGATGCGAAAACAGGCAAGCCCGTATGGTCGGTGAAAAACGGCGAAGCAGCCGACGGCAGCAAGGGTGAATCGGGAACTTCCGCCCCGATGGTCGTCAAGGACAAGGTCATCGTCGGTATCTCCGGCGGCGAATTCGGCGTCCGCGGCGCTTTGACCGCCTACAACATCAAGGACGGCAAGCAGGCCTGGCGCGCATGGTCCATGGGTTCGGACGAGGAGACTCTGATCGATCCTGAAAAGACCACGGAACTCGGCAAGCCGGTCGGCAAGGACTCCAGCACCAAGACCTGGGAAGGCGACCAGTGGAAGATCGGCGGCGGAACAACCTGGGGTTGGTACTCCTACGATGCGAAGCTCAACCTGATCTATTATGGCACGGGTAACCCGTCCACATGGAACCCGAGCCAGCGTCCCGGTGACAACAAATGGTCGATGACCATCATGGCGCGCGATGCCGATACCGGTCAGGCGAAATGGCTCTATCAGATGACGCCCCACGACGAGTGGGATTATGACGGCGTCAACGAGATGATCCTGGCCGATATTCCCATCGACGGGAAAGATCGGGCTGTCCTCGTTCACTTCGACCGGAATGGCTTCGCCTATACGCTCGATCGTGAAACCGGCGAGCTGCTTGTTGCCAAGAAGTATGACCCTGCTGTCAACTGGGCGACCGAGGTCGTCATGGACAAGAGCAGCAAGGATTATGGCCGGCCTACCGTCGTCGACAAGTACTCGACCGCGAAACAGGGCGAAGACGTCAATACGACAGGCATCTGCCCTGCTGCTCTCGGCACCAAGGACCAGCAGCCTGCCACCTTCTCGCCAAAGACCAAGCTCTTCTACGTGCCGACCAACCATGTCTGCATGGATTACGAGCCCTATCGCGTGAGCTATACGGCAGGACAGCCCTATATCGGCGCGACGCTTTCCATGTACCCGGCACCGAACAGCCATGGTGGCATGGGTAATTTCATCGCATGGGATGCAGCGAAAGGCGAAATCGTCTGGTCCAAGCCGGAGCAGTTCTCGGTCTGGTCCGGGGCATTGGCGACGGATGGCGATGTCGTGTTCTACGGCACGCTTGAAGGCTACCTCAAGGCGGTCGATAAGGACGGCAAGGAACTCTACAAGTTCAAGACTCCTTCCGGCATCATCGGCAACGTGACGACCTATGAGCACAAGGGCAAGCAATATGTTGCCGTTCTTTCCGGCGTTGGCGGATGGGCGGGAATTGGTCTTGCCGCCGGCCTGACAAAGGGCACGGACGGTCTCGGTGCCGTCGGTGGCTATGCCGGACTTTCCGACTATACGGCCTTGGGCGGTCAATTGACCGTATTCACGGTTCCCGATTGATCGGGAACTGAAGGCGCGAGAACAAGGCGCCCGGCTTTGATGCCGGGCCCCTTTGTGTCACCGGGAAATGTCGATCAAACCAACCGCTGGACTGGCATCGCTCAACGTTGCTTGACGGTGGAATGCGAGGATACGGAATGCCGATCAGAACAAGACTACTTGCCGTAGCCGCGGCCATTGCCATGCTTGCTACGCAAGGCAGTGTCCTGGCCGATGACAAGGAAGCCGCTGCTGCGGTGTCCGAGGACAATGGCAAGCATGCGGACAAGGAAGGAAACCCGACATTCAAGATTGACGGCGACGGGTCGGTCGACTGGTATACCTATAGCGGTTACCGGCGTTTCAACTCCGAATGCAATGTCTGCCATGGTGCCGATGGGGCGGGATCGTCTTTCGCGCCGGCATTGGCGGAATCCTTGAAGAACATGCCCTATGCGGATTTCATGTCGATCGTCGCGGGGGGACGCAAGAACCTCAGCAGCGGCAATGAAAAGGTGATGCCGGCCTTCGGCGACAACAAGAACGTCTACTGCTACATGGACGATCTTTACGTCTATCTGCGCGCGCGCGCCGTCGGCGATCTGCCGCGGGGCCGCCCGGCAAAGCATGCCGACAAGCCGGAAGCCGCCAAAGAGGCGGAAAAATCATGTATGGGTGGCTAGAATGACGCGTCGGCACAGTCTCGCCAGGACATTGTTCTCCGCTCTTTTCGCGGCCGCGATGGCCGCTGCGGCAACCAATGCGGCGTCGGCCCAGGGAGCGGGCCTCGGATCGGCCGGCGAACTGGTCGATCCCAATGTGCTGCGCGTCTGCGCCGATCCGTCGAACATGCCCTTCTCCGATCAGTCGGGCGGCGGCTTCGAGAACAGACTGGCGGATCTCGTTGCCGCCAAGACGGGAAGAAAGTCGGTCAGCTACACCTGGTATCCGATGGCAACCGGCTTCGTGCGCAATACGCTGCGCTCGAACCGCTGCGATATCATCATGGGCTATGCGCAGGGCGACGAGCTGGTGCAGAACACCAATGCCTATTACCGCTCGACCTATGTGATGATCTTCAAGAAGGGCGCGGGTCTCGACGATGTCGCCACCATTGAAGACAGGAAACTGGCGGACAAGAGGATCGGTGTCGTTGCCGGAACCCCGCCCGCGGCCAATCTCGCCAAGGTGGGCTATATGCGCAATGTCCAGCCATACCCGCTGATGGTCGATACGCGGCTGGCGCCCTCGATGGCCGAGGCCATGATCAAGGATCTTCTGAAGGGCGAGATAGACGTTGCCATCCTCTGGGGGCCGATGGCGGGCTATTACGCACACAAGATGGACCCTGAGCTGGCAGTGGTGTCGCTGGCGAAGGAAAAGAGCGGCCACATGATCTACCGGATCACCATGGGCGTCCGCCCTTCGGACCAGGAGTGGAAACGCACGTTGAACAAGGTCATCAGGGAGAACCAGCAGGAGATCAATCGCATCCTGCTCGACTTCCATGTGCCGCTTATCGATGAAAATGACAAGCCGATCACCCAATAGGCGCGGGAGGGAATGCGCGAGGCATCACGTTGTTGCGGCACTATTCCTGGTCGCATTCAATGGCGCTCCGGCACTGGCGGGCAGCGACAAAGCGGCCGAGCCTGACGGATACAGGATGGAGGCGTACCGGGCACCGGTTCCGGCTACGCTGAAGGGGGCAAAGGTCGTCTCGACCGAAGAGACGATCGATTTGTGGAAGAAGGGCGAAACGTTGTTCGTGGACGTCCTGCCGCATGATCCGAAACCGGCCAAGCTGCCGGCGGGTACGGTGTGGAAGGAGAAGGTGCGCAGCGATATTCCGGGCAGCATCTGGCTCGCCAATGTCGGCTACGGGGTTCTGAACAAGGAGATGGAAACCTATTTCCGCAATGGACTTGAAGCGCATCTCGGACGGAACAAGGATCGAAAAGTTCTGTTCTATTGCATGAAGGACTGCTGGATGTCGTGGAATGCGGCCAAGCGGGCAGTCGAATGGGGTTACACCGCCGTGTTCTGGTATCCGCTGGGTACAGATGGCTGGATTGCAGCCGGGCAGGACACCAGGGTGAACAAACCCTTGTGATTTTGATCTTGCGCCACGAGGCGTATGATGGCGGATCACCTCGGTGATTCATTGGTAGAAGGAGGCTCGCATGAAGAAGACTTGGACAAAGCCGACCATGTGTCAGGTTGCAGCTGGTATGGAACTCACCCGTTACATGCCCGCTGAACTGAAGGCAAAGAAATAGACTCCGGCTCTCGCCCTGCGTGGTGTCCCGCGCAGGGCGTTTCGCCTCGACCTGCGATCTAGTGCATAGCAGACGCTCGCCGTCTGGAGATGAGCTCATGCTGCGTTTGAAAATCATTGGTTCCGCCGCTGGCGGCGGGTTTCCCCAATGGAACTGCAACTACAGGCTCAGCCGCGGCGCTTGGAATGGCGATCCTGCATTTCGCCCCCGCACCCAGTCCAGTCTAGCGGCCAGTGCGAACGGCACCGACTGGGTTGTCTTCAACGCTTCACCCGATATCAGGCAGCAGATTGCCGCAACTCCGGAGATACAGCCGCGCGCCGATGGCCCGCTTCGGTCGACGCCGATACGCGCCGTTGTCCTGACCAATGCGGATGTCGATCACATCGCCGGCCTGTTGAGCCTGCGGGAGCGGGAGCCTTTCGCGCTATATGCGACCCGCCGCGTCCTTGACGTGCTGCGCTCCAATTCCGTCTTCAACGTCCTCGACACATCGGTCGTGCAGCGGCGCGAACTCGAGATCGGCGCCGTCACCGAGCTGCTCGACGCGTCCGGGACGCCGACCGGCCTTGTCGTCGAAACCTTCAACGTTCCGGGCAAGGTGGCGCTGTTCCTTGAGGATGCGGCAAAGGCGGATACGGGTTTCGGCACGGAAGAGGGCGATACGGTCGGGGTGCGGCTCTCGCTCGAGGAGGGCGACAGGGCGGCATTCTATATTCCCGGTTGCGCCCGCGTGGACGACGAGCTCAAGGCGCGATTGCAGCGGGCGGATTGCCTGCTTTTCGACGGAACGCTCTATACGGACGACGAGATGATCGAGGCCGGCATAGGCTCCAAGACAGGAGCGCGCATGGGCCATGTGCACATGAGCGGCCCGGACGGGTCCATCGCCGCGCTGTCGGACCTTGCGATAGCCAACAGGATCTTCGTCCATATCAACAACACCAATCCGGTTCTCGACGACGCTTCGGCCGAGCATGCGCAGGTCGTCGAGGCGGGATGGAAGATTGCATTCGATGGCATGGAGGTTTGGCTTTGAGTGAGTTCGGCGATGCCGCGCGTGGAGGATTGTCACCCTCTCAACTGGAAGAGGTGCTGAGAAGCGTCGGCGCCGCGCGCTATCATAATCGTCATCCGTTCCACCATCAGATGATGAGCGGTGCGCTGACGAAGGGGCAGATGCAGGCCTGGGCGCTGAATCGCTATTCCTATCAGTCGGTCATCCCGCGCAAGGATGCGGCGATCATCATGCGCTCCGAAGATCCGGAGTTCCGGGCGGAGTGGCGCAAGCGCATCGAGGATCATGATGGCAATGATGGCTGGAACGGCGGCATCGCGCGCTGGCTGAAGCTTGCTACCGGGCTTGGGCTCGACATCGATGTCGTGAAAAGCGAGCGGCTCGTTCTTCCGGCCACGCGATTTGCTGTCGGTGCCTATCTAAACTTTTGCGTCAATCGCACCTTCCTCGAGGCTGTCGCCTCCTCGCTTACCGAATTGTTCTCGCCGGTCATCATCGGCGAACGCGTTCCGGCGATGCTGGCGAAATATGACTATGTCACCAGGGATATCCTCGCCTATTTCGACAAGCGGCCGGAGCAGGCGTCGCGGGATTCCGATTTTGCGCTCGCCTATGTGATGAAACACGCGAACAATGCCGAGAAGCAGCAGAGCGTCATCGATGCCCTCGTCTTCAAGTGCGATGTGTTGTGGGCGATGCTGGATGCGCTGCAGCAGGCCTATGGCGAGAATGGCCATGTCCCGCCGGGCGCTTTCGTGCCGGAGGTGAGATGACCGGCACTGCCCGCGCCCGAGCCATTGTCACGTCCCGGTCGAGGCCGAGATTGCGGCCGCATGTACGGCTTCAATATGATAATATACGCGCAGCCTGGGCCTTGCTCTCTCCCGAGAAGGTTTTTTGGCCAAATGAGGTAAGTCTCGATATATTGCGGCTCTGCGACGGGCATCGGGACGTCGGCGAGATGATTGCCGTGCTGGCAGAGCAATATGCAGCGGAAGCAGACGAGATTGCCCCTGACGTGACCGGTTTCCTGCAGGAATGGTCCGACAAGTTTTTGGTGTCGCTATGACAAGTACCGTATTGCCGCCGATCGGAATGCTGGCAGAGCTGACGCATCGCTGCCCGTTGCAGTGCGCCTATTGCTCCAATCCGGTGGAACTTCTGAAAGCCAATATGGAGCTGGATACCGCCGGCTGGACGGCATTGTTTAGCGAGGCGGCCGAGCTTGGCGTCCTGCAGGTGCACCTCTCCGGCGGCGAGCCGACACTGCGCACGGATCTTGCGGAACTCGTGGCCTGTCTTGCCGACCGCGGCGGCTATACCAACCTGATCACGGCAGGTGTCGGCATTGCCGAAGGCCGCATCGAGGAACTGGCGGAGGCCGGTCTCGATCATATCCAGCTCAGTTTCCAGGGCGCCGTCGCGGCAACGACCGAGAAGATCGGCAATTCACGGGGCGCACATGAAAAGAAGCTCGATACGGCGCGCCGCGTTCGTGCCGCCGGCCTGCCGCTGACGATCAATGCGCCGATCCATCGGCACAATATGGAGGAAGTGGGCCAGTTCATCGAGCTGGCGCTTTCCCTCGATGCCGAACGCCTGGAAATCGCCAATGTCCAATATGCGGGCTGGGCGCTGCTGAACCGGCGGGCGCTCATGCCGGACCGGGAGGCGGTCGAACGCCAGGTCGAAATCGTCGAGAATGCGAAGGAGCGGCTGCGGGGCATCATGGCGATCGACTTCGTGACGCCCGACTATTTCGCGGTCTATCCGAAGCCGTGCATGGGCGGCTGGGCAAGGGACGCCTTCATGGTGGCGCCGGACGGGACGGTTCTGCCCTGCCACGCCGCCGCCACGATCAAGACCCTGCGGTTCGAGCGGTTCGGCGATTGGAGCCTGAGCCGGATCTGGCACGATTCGCCGGCGTTCAACGCCTTCAGGGGAACGGACTGGATGTCGGATACGTGCCGCAGCTGCGACCGGCGCGAGATCGACTGGGGCGGGTGCCGCTGCCAGGCGATGGCGATCGCCGGCGATGCCGCCGCAACCGATCCTGCCTGCATAAAGTCGCCGCTCCATGCCCGCATGGCCGCGCTCATCGACGATGCGACGCAAGCCGGATCGCCGGAGGAATTCACCTATCGCCGCATCGGCAAGGTCACGCTGCCCGCCTGATCGGCCTAGTCTTTGTGCAGCGATTGCTCGATGGTCTTCGCCAGGCCGTAGAGCCGCTGCTCGATGATCGTCGGTACCTCGCAGACATAGGTCAGCGACTGAACCCGCTCCTCGAAGATGCGGGTCTCCCAGGTCAGCCGCTCATTGGCGCGGTCCAGATCGTCGGGATCAACGTCCGATTTGGCGCGCATGGCGTCGATCTTCGAGGATTCGGTGCGCAGATCATCGGCGAGCTCGCGCTGCTTGTCGGCATAGCGTGCAATGCCGGAGATGATCTGCCTGCGCTGCCCGTCGAGCGTATCGAAAACACCTCGAAACAGATGCAGAAGTTTCGCATTTGCCTGATCTTTTGGCAGGGATTTGGCAAATTTGACGATTTTTCGTTGCGCCTCTTCCAGCGGATTGCGCCGCGCCGCCAGTTCATCCACCAGTGCCCGGAGCTGCGGATCGTCGTCCCAGTCATCGGCGGATTCCGGAAGTTCCGGTCCGGTCCACACTTGCGCGACCGACAATTCCGGCACCTTGCGTTGCACGCAGGGCCAGGTCGGGTCAGTCTGTATGGCGGAGGATGCGGTGCCGCACAGGGCAAGATAGGCGACAATACTCGCCGCGATGGCGCGAGTTCGGGTCAATTCGGTGCTCCTTCCTGTTTTCGGACCGTCAGGCCGCGCGACGGATCATAGGCGATGATCGCGCCAGCCATGAAAAGCAGGGTGAATCCGCAAACGACGGCCAGCGATACCCATTCGATCTGGCCGTAGAAGGCGAACCGCACGAGTTCGACGGCATAGGTGAACGGATTGAAAAGACAGATCTTGTAGAGAAGAGGGCTCGCCTCCTGCACGCGCCACAGGGGATAGAGAGCGGATGAGGCGAAATACATCGGAAAGATCACGAAGTTCATGACACCGGCGAAATTCTCCAACTGCTTGATCATCGACGAGAGCAGCATGCCGAGGCCGCCGAGCATCATGCCGCCGAGGAACAGCGCAGGCAGGATCAGCAGATAGCCGATGGCCGGCGCCTTGACGCCCCAGAACCAGGCGATCAAGAGAAAGGCGTAGACCTGGACGATCGAAACCACGACACCGGCGAGAAGCTTGGAAACAAGCAGGAACCAGCGCGGAAACGGGCTGACCAGGAGCGTGCGCATATTGCCCATCTCGCGGTCGTAGACCATCGAGAGCGAGGATTGCATGCCGCTGAACAGCAGGATCATCCCGCATAGTCCGGGTGTGATATAGACCTCATAAAGCACATAGGTCTGGTATGGCGGTATGATCGACACGCCAAGGACCTGGCGGAAACCGGCGGCAAAGATGAAGAGCCACAGCAGCGGGCGCACGAGCGAGGAAACGAACCGCTCGCGCTGGTGCAGGTAACGGAGGCCCTCCCGGACGAGAATGCCCTTCAGGCATACGAGATACTGCATCAGGCCGAAGCTGTGACGCTGATAGGTTTCGGCGGATATGGTCGCGTTCGTCATGGCCGGCTGCCTGGGTTCAGAGGAACAACGCCCGTCAGCCGGGAGAACGCTTCATTGATCGTCGTCGCGCCGGCCTCGTTCACGATGTCCTGCACCGTTCCGTCCGCCACGAGCCTGCCCTGGCTGAGGACGAGGACCTGATCGGCCTGGCCAATCTCGTCGATCAGATGGGTGGCCCATAATACGCTGATGCCGGTGTCCTCGACGAGGCGCCTTATATCGGCAAGGATTGCAGCCCGCGATTTGATATCGAGGCCGACCGTCGCCTCGTCCAGCAGCAATAGCGATGGCCGGTGCAACAATGCGCGAATGATCTCGACCCGGCGGATCTGGCCGCCCGACAGGCTGCGCACCTTGTCGTTGATGCGATCGTGCAGGTCGATCGAATGCAGCAGTTCCTCGATGCGCTTCCTGGCATCGGCGGAACGGATGCCGTGCAGCGCGGCGTGATAGGAAAGGTTCTGGTTCACCGACAGATCGAGGTCGAGCGTCCTTGCCTGGAAGACGATGCCAAGGTGGCGCAGGGCTTCTCCAGCCCTGCGGTTGATATCGTTGCCGAAGACCTGGATGCTGCCGCTCGGCGTCGCGAACAAATGGCTGACGAGCGAGAACAATGTCGTCTTCCCGGCTCCATTCAGCCCGAGAAGCGCCGCGAAGCGTCCAGGGCCTATGGAGAAGGAAATGTCCTGGAGCACGCGCCTTGCACCATAGGAATAGTTCACGTCGGCCAGCCGCAGCGCCGCCACCGGGCTGTCGTTCGCGATCTGGCCGACATTGTTCTTGAGCGTGGCTCTCTCGCCCATCTGCCTATGCTTTCCTGATGTCCATTGCCCTTACTTGATGGTGATCGTGCCCTTCATGCCCTTGTCGGCAAGGTCCGGCACCGACCAGGTATATTTTCCGGGACGCACCGCCGTGAACTGCACATTGATGGTGCCGGGCGAATCGAATTCCAGCCATGCCGGCGCGCCGTTCATATGCACCTCGAGGTCGTTGATGACGATCTGGTTCATCCAGACATTGCGGAAAAGATCGGTCATGAACTTGTATTCGAGACCGGCGGCCGACGTGATCTTCCAACGGTAGCCTTGCCCGGCGACGAGCTCGAAATCCTTCTGGTTGACCGTGAACTCGTCGTCCTTCGAGCCCAGTATCAACTCGGGAACGGTCTTGCTCGCCCTGGTGATGGCCGGTGCATCTGCTTTCGCGGCGGCCTTGGTTTCGCCGGCCGCATTGTCATCGTCATCATCATCGGCCTGCGCAAACGCGAACGCCGGCATGAGCGCCAGGCCAAGAAAACCTGCCAGTGCAATCGTCTTGATATTCGACATTTGATTCCTCCCTTTGAACATTGTTATGAGCTAGTTTGGCGCGACCGCCACGCCCCAAGGCAATTGACCGACCGTTACCGACTTGATCGGCTCGTCGGTCTGCGTGTCGATGAAGGTAATATCGTTCGACAGGCCGTTGGTGCTGATGACCGACTTGCCGTCCGGGGTAAAGCCGAGCTGCCAGACGCGCTGGCCGACGAGAATATATTTCTCGACCTCGTAGGTTTCCGTATTCACCACGGCGACGCGGTTTGCCGGCCCCAGCGCGACATAGGCCTTCTTCCCGTCAGAGGTGATCGCGACGCCGACCGGCTGGATCTGTTCGGCGCGCAGGCCCTGTATCTCGAACGTGATCTTCTTGGTAATGGCGCGGGTCTTGTTGTCGATGACCGATACGGTGCCGCCGATCTCCGCGGATACCCATACTTCGGAACCATCCGGCTTGAATTCGGCAAAGCGCGGCCTCGAATCCACGAGCACATTGTCGGTGATCTCATGCGTCGAAGCATCGATGAAATGCGCCATGTTGGTCGTTTCGGAGGTATTGACGATCGTCTTTCCGTCCGGGCTCACGCCCATGCCCTCCGGCTCGACGCCGACCGGAATCTCTGCAAGCACCGATTTCGACTCCAGATCGATCACGGTAACGAGATTGTCGTCCTCATTGGCGATATAGAGCCGCTTTCCGTCCGGCGAGAGCACGAAAAGCTCGGGATCGGGGCCGGATGGAAGCGATCCGACGACCTCGCCGCTTGCCGTATCGATCATCTCGACGGTGTCGTCGTCGCTCGCACAGACATAGACGGTCTTGCCGTCTGGAGAGATGGTGATGCCGCGGGGCCTCTGGCCGACGTCGATCGTCTTCACCACTTCCATCGTCTTGGAATCGACGACCGTAACCGAATTGCCTTTCTCATTCGAGACATAGACCATATTGGCCCATCCGGGCTGCACGAGGAACGGCAGCGCGGCGGTCGCAGCGAGCAGGCACATGTGTTGTCGCATTTTTCCCTCCCATTTATTTTCTGATCAGTTCAGCTGGCACTTGCTCTCCGGCCGGTCCACGCCGAGAGTATCGAGTTCGGACGTCTGGTGCAGGAAGCCTGCCTGCGGCGAGGTCGAGACGACGCTATGGCCGTCGCCGACCAGGATCGGCTGGCGCAATTGCCAGTTCCAGTTGCGGAAGCTCAGTTTCTGGCCCTTGAATGCGGCGATCGAGAACTGGTCGGACTTTATATAGGTCTCCATGTCCTTCGGCTCGGCGCTCTGCGACCTCGTCGCGGCCTCGCCGATGATGCGCACGGCAGTCCATGCCTGCATGTCCTTCGACAGCATCCGTCGCCCGGTCGTCTTGGCAAAGCGGTTCTGTATCTGGACGCCGCCCCATTGCTCGCTCGCAGGATGCCAGCTCGATGCGACAAGGCCCGAGGTTCCGGCGACGGGCCGGGGCGTCCATGTCCTGTAGGGCACATAGCTGCCGAAGACTTCGCTTTCGTCGGCGACGATGACGACTTCGTGCTCGGGGAGGTTCTGCGTGAAAACCGGCATCTGCTGTTGAACGAGAACGACGCCGCTATCGGTCCGCCTCGCCGTGCCGCGATCTTCATACTCTCGCTCTTCCACGATCGTCGCGCCGAAGCGGGCTGCGGCCCGGCGTATCGCCTCGGCATAGAGCTTGTCGCGCTCGTGCGAACCGTACAGGAGCACCCATTTGCGCCATTGCTTCCAAACGAGATATTGCGCGAGACCGTCGGCAAGCATGCTGCGGGTCGGCGCGGTGTGGAAGATATTGCTGCGGCACTCTTCCTCGCGCAGCGCGTCGTCAGTAGCGCCCACATTGAAGAGAAGCACGCCCGATTCCTTGGCAAGGTCAGCCACGGAGAGCAGCTGTTTGGCGGAAATATCGGTCAATATGAGGCGACTGCCCTTTGCGACCATCTCCTTGAACGCAGGCACCACATCTTCGTCGAACTTGGTTTCCCTGGTTTCCAGCAGGAACTGCTGCCCGAGGAACTTACCCGTCGTATTGTTGTCCTTGATGGCGACGTCCGCGCCCGCGACGCCCTCGTCGCGCGGTGGGATATCCAGCACCGAAAGCGCCAGTTGAGGCTCATATGCCCTCAGATAGCCGATACGGATTTCTTTGACCGGCTTTGCTGCGGCATTGTTGTTTGCCTCCTGCGCCAGGGGCTGAGACGCATTGACGAACAACAAAAAAAAGCCGAATAGGAAAGTAAGAGTATTTGGCACCGTACTCGTCATGTTCAGACCATAGTCCCCGCCGCCATCGCAAGAATGGCGGGTGATTAAGAACAGAGGTGCCCATAGTGTTATTAAACAACGTCGCGACAATCTCAACCCTCAATGTCAGCTTTTCGTTAACGCAAAGCGTTGAATTATTGCGCCGTGGAGATGCAAGCTGATGACGAAAATGCTGGCCAGTGTCAGGGACTGCGGGGAGGCCGAGATTGCCTTCCAGAACGGTGCCGATATCATCGATCTGAAGGAGCCGGCCAATGGCGCGCTCGGCGCCGTCGAATTGCCCAAGATATTGGAAGTAAAGGCGTTTCTGTCCGGCCGACGTCCTGTCAGTGCGGCATGTGGCGATCTTCCCATGGATCCCGGGGCCATCGTCCGGAAGGTCGGGGAACTGCTCGCCGCCGGCGTCGATTACGTCAAGATCGGCCTGGTCGCGTCGGCACGGCTCAATGCCTGCCTGCAGCAGCTGAAGCCACTGTCCTCACACGGGAAATTGATTGCTGTTTTGTTTGCCGACGAGTGGCATCAATATGATGCCGACATATTGGAGCGCCTCGCCGGGAGCGGCTTCCACGGGGTGATGGTCGATACCGCCGACAAGTCGAAGGGCCGGTTGCTCAAGCATATTTCGCCGGAGCAGACGGGCCGGTTCGTCAAGAGCGCCCATGAACACCGGCTAATGGTCGGCCTGGCCGGTTCGCTGGAAGCCCCGGACGTATCGCGCCTGCTGCCCTATGAACCCGACTTTCTCGGGTTCAGGGGAGCGCTATGCTCCGATCTGGATCGCAAGGCCGCGATCGACGCGGAAGCGACTGCGAAGATACGCGCCCTCATACCCGATGTACCGGAAGGCACCGGGCCGGCGATCGTGGACTACAAATTGCTCGCCGCCCGCGGGTATTATCCGGACTCCGCCGAAGCTGGCCTTGGCACCGACAAGATATTCGTCCGCGATTTCGTCCTGCCGGTAAACATAGGCGCCTATAGTTTCGAACATGGGAAGCCCCAGAACGTCCGCTTCGACGTCACGGCTGACGTCTTGCGTGTGACGCGCAATCCCGAAGACATGCGCCATGTGGTGTCGTACGATCTGATCATGGATGGCATACGAGCCATCATCGCCGAAGGCCATGTCGAACTGGCCGAAACCCTGGCCGAACAGATCGCGACCTTCATCCTGAAGAACCCGCGCGTGACCCGTGTCGTCGTTCGCGCCGAAAAGCTCGAACTTGGACCGGGCGGCGTGGGCGTGGAGATCGAGCGTACGAACGATATGAAAAGCTCGAGGCTCAACACGCCGCAAGCCTATATGGACCGAAAGTTCTCATGACGCCGCTGGTCGCGAAGCTCGGCGGCAGTACCGTAGGCCATGGCGAAATGCAGCTGTGGCTGAACGCTTTCGTCACCGCGACCTTTCCGATCATCGTCGTCCCGGGCGGTGGCCCCTTTGCCGACCAGGTGCGGTCGTCGCAGACGAAACTCGGTTATTCGGATGCGGCCGCACATGAGATGGCTATCCTTGCAATGGACCAGCTCGGCATCGCCATGGCGGAGCGTCATGAGCGGATGCAGCCAGTGCGGACATTGGACGATATGCGCCAGACGCTTCGGCGCGGTCTCGTTCCGGTATGGCTGCCCTCGCTGATGGCAATCGGGCGAGGCGATATCCCCGTCGGCTGGGACGTGACTTCCGATAGCCTCAGCGCCTGGCTCGCCCGGGAGATCGGAGCGACCGGATTGCTGCTGGTGAAGCAGACGGACGAATACGACACATTCGACCGCGTCGATGCCCTCGCCGCGGCGGGTATCGTCGACAACATGTTGCCGCGGATGCTCGATCCGTCGATCACGCTCCATATTGCCGGACCCGCTCTGGCGCGATCGTTGACATTGCCCTTGGCAACGGCTCCGGGCCGCGTGATGATACATGACAGGCAGGCCGAAACAGCGGAAGCTCCATGACACGTTTGCATACTCCCAGATGGGCCTGGGCGCTCACCGGTTCCGGTCACTTCTTCATCGAAAGTTTCGAGCTGATCCGCGAGCTTGAACATTGCGACGTGTTCGTATCGAAAGCCGCCGACGAGGTGTTGCGCATGTACAAGCTGAAGCTCGACTTTCCCGAGACGACGCGGGTATTGCATGACAAGACCGCAAGCTCCGTCCCGGTCGGCGGGTTCTACAATGGCATCTACCACACGGCCGTCATCGCGCCGGCGACCTCGAACACCGTGGCCAAGTGCGTGGCCGGCATATCCGACACGCTGCCGACCAATGTCTATGCCCAGGCGGGAAAATGCCTGGTGCCGTCGATCGTCTACGCATGCGACACGGCGCCGGAACTTATGACGAGGGCGCCGGGCGGAATGGTGAAAGTCTATCCGCGGCCGATAGACCTGGAGAATACGGAACGGCTGAAGACGTACGAGCGCACGGAGGTGGTTGAATCGATCGCAGAACTGAGGGCCGCCATTGCGCGGCGGTCCAGCGAGATTGCCGGGGATGGCTGAACATTACCTGTTCCTGACCGGACATCTGGCCCGCTCGCGGCTGGAGCGCCTGCTCGGTGAGATGGCCGATCCGCCGTTCAGCTATGAGATCATCGATATCGGTGTGAAAGTCGCGGCGCTGATGAGCGAAGAGATCATTCTGCGCCGGCTGCAAGGCCCGGCGGCCGACCGCATTATCCTGCCGGGCCGGTTTCGCGGCGATCTCGACCGATTGAGCCAGCATTTCGGCATTCCGTTCGATCGCGGGCCCGACGAAATTGCCGATCTGCCGGCGTTCCTGGGAAGAGCGGGAAAGCCGGTGGACCTTACGAGGCACAATATGCGGATATTCGCGGAGATCGTCGATGCGTCGGCCATGTCCGTCGAGGCCTTGACGGAGCGGGCGCTGCATTACGCCCGCGCCGGGGCTGACGTCATCGACATAGGCTGTCTTCCGGATACCCCGTTCCCGCATCTCGCGGAGGCGGTCCAAACCCTGAAAGGCAACGGGCTGAGCGTCAGCGTCGATTCCGCCAATGTCGAGGAATTGCGGGTCGGAGCTCGCGCCGGCGCCGACTATCTGCTCAGCCTCACCGAAGAGACGATCGATATTGCGCTGGATCACGGCGCTGTCCCGATCCTGATCCCGGCGCTCGCCGGCGACCTGGATTCGCTCGGCCGCGCCATCGATGCCGCGCTGAAGTCAGGGATCAGCTTCATCGCCGATCCGGTGCTGGACCCCATCCATTTCGGCTTCGCCGCGTCATTGGGCCGGTTTCTGGAGGCGCGCCGCCGCTGGCCTGACGTGCCGATGATGATGGGAACCGGAAATCTCACCGAGCTCACCGATGCGGATTCGTCGGGCATGACCGCGATGCTGACGGGCATCTGTTCCGAACTGTCGATCGAGAATGTCCTCGTCGTCAATGTCAGCCCGCATACGATCCGCACGGTGGAAGAACATGACCGGGCCCGGCGCATCATGTATGCTGCCAAAGCCGACAATGCGCTGCCGCGTGGCTATGACAGCGCCCTTTTGCAGGTTCACGACCGCAAGCCATATCCGCATAGCCTGGATGACATCGATGCGCTGGCGGCGGATGTGCGCGACGGCAATTACCGCATCGTGACGGCGCCGGACGGGATTCATGTCTTCAACGCCAAGACGCACAGGGTGGCTCGGGACGCATTTGAACTCTTTCCGCATCTCGGCGTTGAGAATGATGGCGGCCACGCATTCTATCTTGGCTCGGAACTCACCAAAGCCGAAACAGCCTGGAAGCTGGGCAAGCGCTATACGCAAGACGAGCCTCTGCAGTGGGGAGCCGCCGCCCCGGAAAAGGAAGCGGACCGGCTGAGGCTGAAAGAGGCAGGACATACATTGAAAGCCAGGAAAGACACCACGAATTGAGCTATATCAGCGAGACCATCGTGACGACTGTCAACCGAGCGGGCGACGTGCATATTGCGCCGCTCGGGATAATCCAGGAGGGCGACGGCTGGGTCATCGCGCCTTTTCGCCCTTCGCGGACGCTCGACAATCTCGCCGAGACCGGCGTCGCTGTGGTGAACTATACCGATGACGTATTGGTCTTTGCCGGCTGCCTGACGGGCCGGAAGGATTGGCCGACGGTTCCTGTCGATGATTGCCCCGTTCCGCGTCTGCACTCCGCGTTGAGCCACGCCGTGCTGCAGGTTGTCTCCGTCGCTGATGACGGCATGCGTCCGCGGCACTTCTGCAAGGTGGTGCGCGAGGAAAGCCATGCTCCCTTTCGTGGGCTCAACCGCGCCAAGGCGGCGGTGCTGGAGCTTGCCATTCTGGTGAGCCGTCTCCACATGCTGCCGCCGGAGAAGATCGAATCCGAGATCGCTTATCTCACGATAGCAATAGAGAAGACCGCGGGTCCGGACGAGTTGAAGGCATGGACATGGCTGATGCAGCGCGTGAAGGATTATCGGGATCAGCGCGATTCAAAGAGCCAGGCGGTGAATCATGATGCCGATGGCGGCAGTTGATCCGTAAGCTGTGAGACGGCCAGCAATGCTGCTGCGGCTGCCGGCGCGGCCTTGCTGGCATCGTCGCGGGCTTCGGTCGTCGTCGGTATCAAGCTGCCGAAATCGACATAGGGCCGGTCCATGCGCTTCGCGAGCGCCCGGATCTGCGGCCTTCCGATGCCGGCGCCGACGATTGGCGCAGCGGCATTGTCGGAAATGGTCCTTGCCACGCGAAACGCGCCATCATGGATCAGCCGCAACTGGTACTCGCTGAACCAGCGCGCGATATCGACCCATTCCTTCTCTTCCAGGGCATCGCTGTCGAGGCCGACCATCCGCGCAATACGCTGGATGGAACCTGCCATCGTCTTGGGCCGCCTGTCGGCTGACGGATAGAGATCGTCCGCTTCGTCCAACGTGCCAAGCACGCGGCCGAGATCGGCGGTATTGGCGAAGTACTCGTTCATCAGCGGCGTCATATGGCCTCGCACCGGAACAAGCTTGGCGATGCCGATCAGCGCCGAGCGCGCAAAACCCGTATAGACGAGCTCGCCCGACAGGAGCCGCTCCGCATCGGAATAGCCGTCGTTCAGCAATTTACCCTCGCTGAAGGCGAGAATGTCGGTCGTCGTGGAGCCCATGTCGACGAACAGGCCCGTCCCCGCCAGCCTGGCGGCAAGCGACGCCGTCGCATGCCAATTTGCCGATGCGATGTCCCCTCCAAGGGAGCGGGCTGTTTCAAGGTCGCATATTCCGGCCCGGCCGGCATAGATCAATGTGTCTGAGCCAAATCCCTCGGCGATGAAATCCAGCAAATGCGCGATGCCTTCGTCGCGTGATACAAAAGTATCGGACAGTTCTCCCGTCATCGTGAAGATATGCGGGCCCTCATGGGCCAGCGATGCGAGGTCGCGCACCGCCTCCCGCACCTGGTCCAGGCCGAGCCACAGCGGTGTCTTGATGATCCGCGCGGAAGTGATCTGCCCGGCCTCGCACCGCGCCATCTTGAGATGGGCGCCGCCCAGGTCCCAACCGGTGATGGAGGGCTTCCCTTCAGTGGAAAATCGGCGTTTCATGGGCACATCGTTCCTTGGATTCGGCATTCGTGCATATCATTCCGGTACTGGACATTAAAGACGGGCTTGTCGTGGCGGCGCTGAGGGGCGATCGCGACAATTATCGGCCGATCGCCACGCCTCTGAGCCGTAGCGCCGATCCCATGGACGTGGCGCGGGGGCTGCGGCAGCTTTATCCCTTTCCCGCCTTCTACGTGGCCGATCTCGATGCGATCCAGCATGGTCGGCAAAACCGGACGATCGATCTGCTCGAGCCCCTTCTGGAGATGGCGGATGTGTTCATCGATGCCGGCTTCGCACGATCGTCCGAATTCGAAGCGGCGCTGGCGGCGGACCGTCTCTGGCCCGTACTTGGCTCCGAATCGCAGGAAAATGCCTCTGTGCTGGAGCGATTGCACCGGGAGCCGCGTCTCGTATTGTCGCTGGATTTTCGCGGCGACGAATTTCTTGGCCCGCCCGCGATTCTGGACGATGCGGAGCGGTGGCCGGCACGGGTGATCGTCATGACCCTTGGCCGCATCGGAGCCGGCGGCGGTCCCGATTTCGATCGCCTGGATACGGTGAAGCAACGCGCCGGAAGCCGAAAAATCATTGCGGCGGGCGGCATTCGCGGCCCGGCCGATCTGGAGCGGCTGGAGGCGATGGGCATCGATGCCGCACTGGTTTCGACGTCCCTTCACAATGGTTCGCTGTCCGCCGAAATCATCCGCTCGTTCATGTCAGGTAATGTAAGTATGGGCTAACCAAGGATGGCGATGAAGCCTTCCTTGGTTTGTTTCATATGCCCAGACGTTTTGCCAACCGGCGCAACAGTCCATCCGATGTCACAGAGGGTTCGCTCTGTGCGGGGTTGTTTCTTGTCTAAGCGCTGAATGGATGCTTGACGGCGTCTCTCTGGGCGGTTGCCTCCGCGGCGGTCGGCTTGCCCGACACGGCGCGTTCGATAGCTTCCTTCGTCGCCCGGTAGTTGAAGTCCTGTATCTTGGCGTCGTCGTCTGCTTCCCAGTGGATGAAGACGCCGACGCAGATGAAGACGTCATCTGCTTCATCGGCCGGAATGGTTCCGTCCGCGACGCTGTCCTGCACGGCCTTGGCGACGGCATGCTGTGCCGGGCCGAACATTTGTACCGCCTGCTTGGCCCCCTTGATGGTGACCTTGTTGAACAGGATGGTATTGGGTTTGCAGGCCAGATTAGGCGCGATGACTGCAAGCAGGGAAGTGAAACCGTCCTTGTTGTTCGTCAACGCATTGCAGAAAGCAGTCTCAACCGCGCTGCCGCGCGGTCCGATGAGAAGATCGATATGCGCAACTTCATTTCCGTCGCCGACAAGCGACTCGCCAACCATGACCTTGTTGATTTTACCCACAGCTAAATACCTCCCTAACCGTTTCCAAGTGTTTGTCCAAAGACGCCGTACCTCGAGACACGACGCTCGATGGACAGCTATCCTTGTTCACAGCACCCTCGGTTCAATGGGTCGGTTGGCCAGATAGCAGCGGACAATCCGCTGGCGAAATTCAAGCACTTACATCGTCATTATGCAAGAGCTTGATGAGCTTCGATGCAAAAAGGCTGGCGACGGTAAGGTCTGCCGAAGTTCCGGGATTGAAGCCCTGCCCCTTCAGCCTCGTATCGAAGGCGAGCAGCAGTTTTTCCCGCTCACGCCCGTCGCCGATTTGCAGGATTCGCGCCTGGATTTCGCGGGCCTCGAGCATGATGCTGTCAGCTGCGGCGATGCCATGCTTGCGGATGACGTGGCTGTCGGGGAAGCTCGAGAGAAAATGCAGGTAGACGAAGACGGCCGGCCACATGGCATCTTCGCCGTTCAGGACGGCATCGGCATGAGCCGACAGACCGCCTTCGAAAATATCGGCGAAGCCATTGGCATATTGCCGGGCGATCATGTCGCGATCGGCAGCAGAACGCATCGCTTCGAGAAGCGGCACAGCAGGCGGTTCCGCCACGTCATGTTCGGATGCAGTGCCGAGGCCGCCGGGCTTGGCCAGCACGATGGCGGCGAAGACGTCGCGGGCATCGTTGTCGTCGAGTTTGTCGAGCGTCCGCATCAGGCCGTGGCGCAGGTCGCGTCCTTCGAGCGCTGCGGCTCTGGCCAGCGGCACGCAAAGCAGGACGATGCCGAGATTGGTGTTCGTACCCACCTTCTGCCGGGTAGCATCCACCGCCGACAATATGCCTTTTCCGGTGGGCTGCGCGGCGTCGCTGACAGCGCCGGCCGATATTTGCGCACTGTCGAAGAACTGCGCGGCACTCATCCCGTGCCCATCGGCGAAGCGGTGGACATTGCCGGGCTTCAGCGCTTCGATTTCGTCATGGCAGGCGTCGATATAGGCGCGGCGGATCTGTTCCCGCGTCGGTGTCACGCCGCGGGCCTCTCGTGGAGCTCGCGCTCGATCTGGCCGACCAGCGCCGCGGCAATGCAATCGGCGATGCGGACCGGCGCCACCGATTGCAGGCCGGTCCAGGCCGGCATGCTGTTCACTTCGAGGATCAGCAGACGGTCGTCCGCTGCGGGGATGATGTCGATGCCGGCGAAATCGGTACCTATCGCAGCCGATGCCGCAAGTCCGAGCCGTTCCAGTTCGTCCCTGATAGCCCCGATCACCGGTTGGGGCTTGGCGCCCTTGGCGATATTGGTGATCCAGCCTTCCGCATGGCGGGTCATCATGCCGAGGACCTCTCCTGCACAGGTGAAGACCCTGTAGTCGCTATAGGAAGGACCGGCCCGGGCGACGAAGCGCTGGAGATAATAGACATTGTCGACCTCGTCCGGCGCAGGCAAATCCGCCACGCTGCGGATCAATCGCAGGCCGCGCCCTTGCGAGCCGAACAGCGGCTTGAGCACGAGGGGGCCATTGACCGCTTCCCGCTCCACCACGGCCGCGGCGTTGGCCAGGCTTTCGACGGCGAAAGTCTCGGGTGTCGGCAGGCCCGCCTGCGCCAGGAGAAACGTCGTGGTGGATTTATCGACGCAGCGCTCGATCGCCTTGGCCGAATTCCAGACCGGCACGCCGAGATGACCAAGCGCGTGGAGAATGCCGAGCCGCCGGGTGATCGCCTCGAAACTGCCGGAAGAAACCGAGCGCACGATGACTGCGGCCGGAAGAGCGCCATTGAAGCGCGGAATGGCGATTCCCGAAGGATGGCGGGTATCGAAGCCGATATCGGCGATGGGCATCGTCTCGGAACTGTAGCCGAGGGAGCGTAGCGAAGCGCGCAACTGCCTCACCTGCTTGTCCGGCCGATCCGATAGTATCAGTATGGTTCCGGTCATTCCACTCAACCCAGGGATTGTTCGAGCATGGCTTCGTTGATTTCGCCGTTGCGGAATGTATCGCCGGTTTCTATCGCCGTTACAATCACTTCGGCGGGGCTGAACAGATGTGGGTCGATGGCATAGAAGTCCCCCTTGAACTCTTCGAATATCTTCGCGAAGGGCTGCCCATAGTCCCGCGACGTCCTGCTCGGCAGGTTCTCGGCGAGCGCGCGTGCGTCGTCGGAACTGCCACGGACGAAGAGTTGTACCGAACCGCCATAGATGATGGCGTCATTGGTTCGCCCCATGGCCCGCAGGAAATCCGGATGTGGGGCGGGTATGGGTGCGCGGCCGACGCCATCGACGATATTCTCGAGCGGAAACTTGAGATCATGCGCCTTGTGCAGCGCGACTTCGAGCACACGGCCGATGATCTGCACGGCGCCGGTGAGGCTTTGCGTCGGCGCGTAGATGAAGGTCAGCGCATCGGGAGCGAGATCGGTTGCCTTCGCAACCTTTTCCACCACGGCGCGGGGAGGAGGGGAGGAGGTCTCGAGCACCACGACGGAGGAGGTCGCGTCCGGCTCGCGGTAGGCGATCTCGTCGAACAGAGGTTCCACTCTCGCCAGCGCACGCACCGGGCCTGATCCCATGGCGAAATATTTCTCGTGCGAGAGGTTCCAGCCAGCATATTGACTGGCGAGACAGGCAAGGACCGGCTGCGACGAACATATGGTTACCCCATAGGGCCATTTTCCGCTTCCGAGCGTGGTGGTCGCCGTTCCGAGCCCGCCCATGCAGATTTCGATCAGCCGCAACCCGGCTTCGATGCCGCCCGGCGCCTTCGCGCCCGCGTCGATCAGATGCTCGCCCAATTCGCCGCGGCTATGGGAAATGCCCAGCCGGTCGGCATCCCGGATCATCGCGCGAGCGAGATCCTCGGCACTTTTGTTGAGATAGGCGTGACCATCTCTCATGGGAAATCCCTTCTCCAATTGGCCGCAATCTGATCGACCCGTTCCTTGACGGCTTTCATCGCGGCCCTGGCGGAGCCAGCTGTGGCGAAGACGGTGCATACCGGATCGCCGGCCTTGAGTGCCGTGCCGGCCATCTGGTGATCTGCCGTAAGATCGGGCCAGTCGATGTGCGGAAACGCACCGATATCGGCATTCGTGTAGGCGATCGCCGCAGCAGCGGAACCGCGATAGCTGGGTCTGGCCACCGCATGTCCCATCGACGCCCTGAGATGTTCGACGATCAGGGGAGCCTCCGGCGTGTCGAATATGTCGAGCGTCGCGCCCGGCCGGGGATTGATTTCGATGAGGTGCTGCGTTGCGCCATGGGTGATGAAATCGGCGCTGCACAGGC
This sequence comes from Phyllobacterium sp. 0TCS1.6A, assembly GCF_026420825.1. NCBI lineage: Bacteria > Pseudomonadati > Pseudomonadota > Alphaproteobacteria > Hyphomicrobiales > Phyllobacteriaceae > Phyllobacterium > Phyllobacterium sp. 0TCS1.6A. The sequence continues at coordinate 123,918 of NZ_JAPMAB010000004.1, read as the reverse complement.
CGACCAGCCCGGTGCGCCGAGTCAGCGCGGACAGCCAGGCCTTGATCTGGTCGGCATTGTCCCGGCGGTAGTGCCGCAGCCGCACCGCTCCGCCATAGCGATAGGGGCTTGAGCGGGATGGCGACACCCATTGCCGGCTGAAGCCGAGGGTGATGGCCGTTTCGCCATTGGCGAGAAACAGCGCGGACAGGTTGGTTCCGCGCACGAAGCGTTGATAGTAGCGGCCCATATCCAGCGCGTGCGTGCTGGCCCGCTGCACATGGGACCCGCCGGCGGCGCCGGCCGATTTGAGCACCCACTGGTCCGGATCGTCCGGTCGGTCGAACCTTATGTCCGGATGCGGAATACGAAGCTCGGCACAGATATCCGCCAGCTTTGCCGGGTCTTTGACGAGGCGCACCGTCTCGGCACTGTTGCCCGCGAGGCGGAAAGCGCGCGAGATGGCCTCGATCATATCCGGATTGCGCTCGAAGCCTGAACCGAGAATGACGAGCGGCTTGTCGGCGCCGGCAAGAGCCTTCAGGCTTTCGATCAATTGCGTCCCGTCGATGCCCGTTGCAAGGCTGCCGGAGAGTTTTACCGCCCGGTCGGCCAGCGCAAGCGTATCGGCATCGTTGAACAGATCGGCCACCAGCGGCCGCAGCCCCGCGCGTCGCGCTGCCGCAGCGAGCGAACGTCCGGAAATCGCGGCGATTAAGACCGCATTACTTGGCGAGATCGCGAGCAAGGGTGAATGCGTCCCGAAAATCGAAGATGACTGGTTTCGTCGCTTGGATCATCTGTTGGAAGAGGCCGGCCTGGGTCTTGTATTTGACATTGCCGATCGAAAGCGGACCAAGGGCGACGGCGCGTGTCGCATCGATGGGGTCGCCATTGGCGTTGACCTTGACCCCCTCGATGCCGGCGGGCGGAACGGCATTCACATCGGCTGCGACGAGAAGCTTGCCGGCCTCGCCGAGTTGAGCCGCGGAAATCACCTGAACGCCTGCCTTGGCCGCAGCCAGCACCACTTGCGCCTGCGCCAGCACCTTCTGCTTGTTCTCCTCGGTGGAGCCGTCCGCCGTTTCGACCGTCACGTTGAAGCGCTGCTTTATCGTCGCCGCGATGGAATTTACCCTCTCGACGCCGTCATGGCCGACAAGGGTGACATTGGCGCCGTGTTCCGCCGTGATCACCGCCGTGCAATAGCCGACCACGCCGGTAGCGCCGAAGATCGCGATATTGGTATCGCGTAGATCCCTGCCATGGTGCTTGGCCAGGGCCTTTTCGACCTTCGCGACCATGGCTGCAGCCGTTGTGAACGATCCTGCCGGGTCTGCGAAGACCGAAATTTCGAAGGGCGGCACCATTGCGCTCCGGGCGGCCTCCACCATGTCCAGGGCAAGAAGCGCATCCTTGCCGGCAATGAATATGCCGGTGGCGACGCCGGCATCGGGCGGGCGCGAGAAGATGGCGTCCTGGACCAGATTGCCGACATCCGAAAGTTCAACGCCGGTATAGGGTATGGTCGCGTCATAGCCCGCGTCGAGCGCCATGTTCACATCGAAGGGGCTCATCTGCCGGAGGGGTGTCAGCATGTGCAGGATTGTTTTGCGGCTCAAGATATCTGCTCCTGTCGAATGAAGATGTTTTCGGTCGGTACTTCGCAATTGTCCGATGCAGCCGGGCGCAGGATGTGCGCTCCGCTGTTCTTGCCGGCGACGATCTCAATGTTTACGCCAGCCGTCGCCTCACGGCAGGCATTGACGATCCGTTCCGCCTCGCTTTCGGACGCGGCAAAGGCGAAGCCCGTTGGCCCCCACGAGCTTTGACCGACGCCGACCGCCCCGGCCTGGCTCAGCCTGCCCATGGCCGCCTCCACCTGCCTGCTCGTAAAAACGCCGCCCTGGGCCGGGGCGAAATAATTGCCGATCTCTGTCTGAATGGCGTGGATGGCATGCCCGAAGAGGGTTATGTCGCGTTCGACCACGCCGGGCATGACACCCATCAGCACATGGCGGCTGATCGAAGCAGCGGCGGCGGCCGGAAAAGGCGGCAATGTCTTGAACGCCTCGATTTCATCCTCGCCGTGGATTCCTTGCGTAGTGGCATCGGATACCAGGATCGCCCGCCAATCCTCGGGGAAAGGTAGCCTGGCGACGATCGTCGGCGCTGCCCTCGCGGGGCTCTTGCCGGCATCGATGATCAGCCCGCCGCTTCGGAAGGCGGCGATGCCGATGCCCGAGCGCATGCCGCGACCGAGCAGGCTCGCATCGTTGACGGGATCGAGCGGAAGATTGTGCAGGACGCGAATGCCGGCAGCAACCGCAAGCGCAAGCTGCGTGCCCGAGCCCAGGCCGACATGCTGGGGAATGGTGCGTTGGACGATGATCCTGTGCCGGGCATTCAGGCCGAGATGATGACGGACAGCCGATAGATGCCGGGAAATTCGATCGCTCTCGTCACCTTCGACCTGATCGCTCGAGCCCAGCGAAATTTTCAGCTGGGTAGAGATGCCGGTGATCGGCAGGCCGATACTGCCAAACCGCTCGCGGCCGGGCTCGGGGGCGCTGCCCGGTATGTCGAGGAAGCCAAGGTGAAGACGGGCCGGGACTTCGATCGTGACGGATTCCGACATTTGCAAATTACACAATCTCAAAAATCGGGCCCTGCACTATGATATCGTCTTTCAATCCCGGCGCAAGCCGTTGAATGAAAGCGTGGAGGATTGTCGCAATGGATCAGGAAACGAAGTCGAACAAAGGCAGGGAGCGCGTCTATTCCGACGACGAGATAATCGCCAGGCTGGAGAAGGAACTGTCCCATTGGCGCTATGAGAACGGCTGGATAAGGCGAAAATACAAGACCCATGGCTGGAAATCGACATTGATGGTCATCAACACGGTCGGGCATCTGGCGGAGGCGGCCTGGCATCATCCCGACATCAAGGCGTCCTATGCCTGGGTGGAGGTGCTTTTGATGAACCATGCGGCCAAGGGCATCACCGACAAGGATTTCGAGCTGGCGGCAAAGATCGAGAGCGTCGTGCAATGGCAGCCGGGCCGCGAGCAGGGCTCACTGGAGGGAACGCCGGCGACGGATCAGCGCTTCGCCTATCTCAAATATGATGACTGACCGCAAATTTTGCGTTCCCGCAGGGTTCACAACGCAGAAAAATTAGATAAGCTCAGGATCGGCACCAGAAAGTTGCGGAATATGTCGGTTGCATGGATTGGCAGCCAGCCGGTACCTTTGGCGGATGCAGTTCGGACCGCTGCGAAGCTTCTGGCGTCCAGCCGGTGCCCCGTTTTCTCCCTTGATGCGGATGTGCATGGTACGCGCAGCGCGATCGCGCTGGCGGCTGTGCTGGGCGCTGCCTATGACCATCGTTCCGGTGATGCGGTGGCGCGCGAGGTCGCGCTGTTCACCGACCATGGCGGCATGTTCACGACGCCCGGCGAGGTACGGCGGCGCTCAAGCCTGATTGTTCTGGTCGGAGATATCGCCCCCGCCCATGCCGAACTGTTCAAGGGTTGGGCGGGCTCTTCGCCCGACCTCGGCGACAAGGCGCCCCGGCGCTGGTTCCAGGTGTCGGCAAGCGACCAGCCGACGCGGCGTGGCAAGGCGGTGGTAAAGGCAGTTCCCTTGAAGGGCGAGGGATTGTCGTTGAACGCCACGCTTGCCGTACTGCGCGCCGAGTTGCAGGACCGCACGGTTGCGGCGCCTTTGCAGAACGTGGAGCGGTTGAAGAAGGCCATGGCCTCCGCGCAATTCCCCGTGTTCGTATTCAGCGGCGGCTCGCTCGACCAGGCCGGCCTCGTCATGCTGCAGGACCTGATCGTCGATTTCAACAGCCGGCATCGTCTCAGCAGCCTGTTCCTGCCGGACGACGACGATGCCTGGGGAACGGTGCTGACGTCACTATGGATGACCGGATTTCCACCCCGCACAGGTTTCATCAATAGCCTCCCAAGCTATGACCCGGTCCGGTGGGACGTCCAGCGCATGATACGTGAGCGAGAGGCTGACGTTCATGTCTGGATGTCCGCGCGTGGCGGCGAAGATCCCCCCAAAAGGGGGAGCGCGGCCGTGATTGCCCTGGACAAGACGGAAAGGCCTGCCCGAGGCGCCGCGGTAACCATTGCCGTCGGCGAGGCGGGACTGGACCATGATGGCGTGCGCTATTCCAGCAGGGTGGGAACATTCACCGTGGTACAGGCGGCGGAACCGTCGCCGCTGCCGAGTGTCTCGGCCGTCCTGCGGCAGCTGGCCGAGGCGATGCCCGGCAAGGGAACCCTTATATGCTGACAAGACTGACAGGTGGCGAGGTCGTCGATCCGGTCAATGGCGCGACCGGCATACGCGACATCTGGATCAGGGATGGCGTGATCGTGGATCCGCGCGAAGGTGAAGCGGCCGACCAGACGCACGACGTCTCCGGCTGCATCATCATGGCGGGCGCCATCGATATCCATTCGCATATTGGCGGCGGCAATGTGAATACCGCCCGTCTGCTTCTGCCGGAGCACCACAAGGCGCATCTGCCGAGGCCGGCTGCGACGCCGCTGTCGAATGCCGGCTGGTCCACCTTTCAAACCGGCTGTCTCTACGCCCAGATGGGGTTCACGACCGTGGTGGAACCGGCAATGGCGCCCTACACGGCGTTGCACACCCACCTCGAACTTGCCGACATCCCGATCATCGACCGGGCGACGCTCGCCATCCTCGGCAATGATGATTTCACGCTCTCGCTTCTGCGCGACGGCAAGTCGGAAGCCATGATCGACGATTATGTCGCCTGGGTGGTCGGCTCGACCCGGGCGCTCGGCGTCAAGGTGATCAATGCGGGCGCCGCTGCGGCTTTCAAGGAGAACGTCCGCGCCTTTTCCTTTGACGATGAGGTGCCGGAATACGGGCTGAGCTCGCGCAAGATCGTCAAGTCGATGCAGCATTCGGTCACGCGGCTCGGTATTCCGCATCCATTGCATGTTCACGCCAACAATCTCGGCCTCGCCGGCAGTGCCGATACCGCCGATGTGACCATCGCGGCAACGGAAGGTGTGCCGATGCACCTGGCGCATCTGCAATTCTACGGCTATGGCACGCAGGGCAAGCGGGCATTTTCATCGGAGGCGGCGCGGCTCGCCGAATCGGTGAATTCCAACCCCAATGTCACCATCGATGTGGGGCAGGTGATGTTTGGCCAGACCGTGACGATCTCGTCGGATGTCATGCGCCAGTTCTCGGCCATAGACAAAGCCAGCCCGAAAAAATCGGTGATCATCGATGGTGATGGCAATGGCGGTGGCGGCATCGTGCCGTATAGTTACAAACGCAACTATTACGGCACGCTGCAATGGGCGGTCGGCCTGGAACTATTCCTGCTGATTGCCAATCCCTGGCAGGTGTTTTTCACGACCGACCATCCGAACGGCGCGCCGTTCACCGCCTATCCTGATATATTCGCGCTGCTGATGAGCAGCGAGGCCCGCGATGCGAGAGCGGTCGAACTGAATGTCGCTGCCCTTGAAATGACGACGCTTGCATCCATCCGGCGCGAATACAGTCTTGAAGAGATCGCCATCATGACACGCGCGTCCCCGGCCAAGCTGCTCGGTCTGAAGGATCGCGGCCATCTCGGCGCCGGAGCCATTGCCGACATAGCGGTCTACCGCCGGGGCAAGGATATCGCCAAAATGTTCCGCGAGGCGGCACTTGTGTTCAAGAATGGCCAGCTTGTCGTGAAGAACGGCAAGGTTTCGGCCTATCGCTGGGGAAAAACGCTCCGTTTGAACCCGCCGCCGGACCGCGCCATGGTCAAGCGGATGAAAGCCTATCACGAGGACCGCTACGGCCTGCCGCTTGAATGGTTCACTTTCCCCGATTCGGCGATCGATCGCGACGAGCCGTTCATGGAGGTCCCATGGAACAGCTGATGCGGAACGGCGTCGCCATCGACGATACTTTTGCCGAAGCTTTCGGCATGCGGGCAACGGCGATCATCATCACGGCGCCGACGCTGAAATGGGCGCGGCAGGCGGCGATCACTATGACCGGCTATGCCACATCGGTTATCGGCTGCGGCTGTGAGGCCGCTATCGACGTCGATATTCCCGCATCCCGCACCCCGGATGGACGCCCGGGCTGCCGGGTGATGATCTTCGCCATGGGCACGGACGAATTGCAGAAACAGCTGAAGAGCAGGCTCGGCCAATGCGTCCTCACATCGCCCGGCAGCGCATGTTTTGCCGGGCTGGAGGCGCCGGCGCGCCTCGATCTGGGCAATTCACTGCGCTATTTCGGTGATGGCTGGCAGATTTCGAAGAAACTGGCCGGCAGACACTATTGGCGCGTGCCGGTCATGGATGGCGAATTCCTGTGCGAGGCGACGACCGGCCTGACCAAAGGAGCGGTCGGCGGCGGCAATCTTCTTCTGCTTGCGGCGGACAATGCGAAAGCCCTGCGAGCCGCCGAACGTGCCGTTGCGGCGATCGGCAAGGTGCCCGGCGCCATCATGCCCTTTCCGGGCGGTATCGTCCGGTCGGGCTCGAAGGTCGGCGGCAAATATAAGGGCATGATGGCATCCACCAATGATGCCTTCGCACCGACCTTGCGCGGCGTGGTCAAATCCGCGCTGACGCCGGAGATCAATGCGGTGCTCGAGATCGTCATCGACGGCGAGACCAGCGACGCTGTAGCCGCCGCGATGCGGGCCGGATTGAAAGCCGTCATCGATCTTGGACCGCAGAAAGGCGCGCTGCGCATAAGCGCCGGCAATTATGGCGGCAAGCTCGGCAAGTTCCACTATCATCTGAAGGAACTGCTTTGATGAAAGCCTTGACCTTCACCCTGATCAACCCGCCGGAAGAGCGTCTCGACCTGTCGATACTGACGCCGAGCACGCTCGCAGAATTGACCAGGAACGAGATCGCCAAACTCCGCATCGGGACCAGTCGCAGGCCCGCATCGGTCGGAGACCTGTTCAAGATCACCGGCAGCGATCCTGCCAACATCGTCTTCGAAGGCGGTCATTCCCGTTTTGACGGGGTCGCGTCCGGCATGACCGGCGGGTCCATCCGGCTGGTCGGCGACGCCGGAAACCAGATTGCCAGGGCAATGACCGGCGGCTCGCTCTATATTGGCGGAAGCGTCGGCAAGCATGCAGGTTCGGGCATGACCGGCGGGCGCGTAGAGGTCACGGGCAATGCCGGCGACAATGTCGGCGGCCCGCTTGCCGGAGAAATCACCGGCATGGATGGCGGCGTCCTCATCATTCGCGGCAAAGCCGGCGATTATGCCGGGGATCGCCTGCGCCGCGGCACAATTGCCTTGTGCAAGGGCTGCGGCGATTATCCCGGCTATCGCATGATTGCCGGGACCATCGTCATCCTGGGCCGGTCAGGAATCATGCCCGGCTACCTGATGAAGCGCGGTACGTTGCTTTTCGACCGGCAGCCGGAGCACCTCTCGCCGACATTCCTGCCATGCGGCGAGCCCGACAGCCCGTTTGCCGGCCTCCTGGACCGCTATCTCATCAGCGAGAAGATCACTGATCGCGCCTTGCTGGGCGCGAGGCCAGGCAAGTTTGCCGGCGACAATGCGGTATCCGGCAAGGGCGAAATACTGTACCGGAAGAAAGGCCGCTGATCACAGGATCGGCGGGACTTCCCCCGACTGAAACAGGATCATCGGCGCGCCATAATCGCCCGGATGCCGGCACGCACTGCGTGCCCAGGCGACAACGCCAAGGTGAAGCGGCGCCAGTTCTCTTGCCGCTTCGAGGGCGAGCGCTTCCGTTTCGAATTTCATCGCATCCATGTCCGGCACGAGTTCCCCTGAATCAGACCGGGAGAACGCAACGACGACTATGCGGCGGGCAGGGTCCATCCGAGCATCCTCTTCGAATGCGCGCTCTGCTTGCAGCGCGCAACTCCAGATGCCCTCATTCAATAACACCCCAATAGAAGCGGCTTGGCAACATCGAACTTCAGGAATTGCCGTGCCGCGGCTGCTAGTCGGACCGCCAGATAGGGCGCTCCTGTGAGCGCGCAACATCGATTCCACAATATGGATCGACAGGTCCAGACGGCTTCCGCCAAATGTCCAGAAATATCGCGATTCTACGGCCATGCAGCTTGACGAGCTGCTCATCCTCTAGTCCACTGGAACTCATATGAATTGCATGGTCCATGATATGGATCGAATGAGCTTCGGGAGGTGCTTATGGATCGGGATTCGGTGATCATTGTAACTGGCGGGGCTTCCGGCATAGGCAGGGCGGTGGTGGAGGCCGTTCTCGGCCGCGGCGCCCGGGTCGTCATCGTGGATCGTGACGAGGCGGCACTCGAACGATGCAGGGCCGAACTCGGTGCAGGCCCCGCGTTAATGACCGCCTGCATCGACATCGCCGACGAGGAAGCCGTGGTGGAAAGCGTGGCGCAATGGGAGGCGTTCGGGCGCATAAGCGGGCTGGTCAACTCGGCGGGCATCGCGCGCGACGTGCCGGCATTCGAAACGGACCTTGCGACATTCCGCAAGATCGTGGACGTCAATCTCGTCGGCAGCTTTCTTCTCTGCCGTGAAGCGGGCAAGGCGATGCGGCGCCATGGCGGCGGCTCGATCGTCAACATCGCCTCCGTATCGGGTATCAAGGGGAATCGCGGCCGCGTGGCCTATGGCGCCTCGAAGGGCGGTGTCCTGACCATGACCAAGGTCCTTGCCGTCGAGTGGGCAGCTCACGGCATAAGGGTCAATGCGATCGCCCCCGGTCCCATCGAAACGCCGCTGGTGCAGGTGGTGCATACGCCGGAGGTGAGGGAGGCCTGGATGAACACCGTGCCGCAACGACGCTATGGCATGCCGGAGGACATAGCCGGCGCTGCGATGTTTCTTCTCGACGGCAGCCAGTCCGGCTTCATCACAGGCCAGACGTTGAGTGTCGATGGCGGCTTTACCATTGCCGGCCTGCTGGCCTGACCCTTAGCCAGCGAGTGGCTTGCGCTCGACGATCAGGATGTGATCCGCGGCCAGGACGACTTCGCCGCGCTGGTTCAGGACCTCGCAACGCTCGACGACCCGCCCGGCCTGCGGCCTTTTCGGATCGTCCTCCTTGGCGCTGATCGTCACCCTGGTCTTGATCGTGTCGCCTATATGCACCGGCCGGACAAATCGCAGGCGGTCATAGCCATAGGAAAATGCAACGGGATTGATCAGCGAAGCGGTGAGACCGACGCCTATGGCGAAGATCATCGTTCCATGGGCGATACGCTGTCCGCCGGGCAAGGTCCTGGCGAACTCGGCATCCATGTGGTGCGGGAAGAAATCGCCGGTATGGCCGGCATGAACGACAAAATCCGTCTCCGTAATGGTGCGTCCCGTCGTCAGGCGAACATCGCCCAGCCGATAATCTTCGAAATAGATGGTCTCTTCTGCCATTTTCAATCCTGAGGTTTGGCGGCAAGCGGCGTCGCCGGCGCTGCGGATGACTGGTATGCCGCTTCGACGAGCGCCATCGTATGCCAGGCATCCTCGACGGAACTGACGAGCGCGGCATCCTCGCCGGCCGCAAAGCGCTGCAGGTTGGCCATGCGGCTCATGAAGGCATCGGGAAACCAGGATCCATGCAGGGGCACATCGATCCAGTCGGATCCGCCTTTCGGGAATATCTGCAATATGTCGGGCTCGCCGCGCGGGTAGTCGAGATTGACGCCAAGTTTCAGGTAGGCGGCGCCCTCCGTACCGCAGATGCGGAACTCGCATGCCTGGAACTTGCGGCCGAAACGATGGTCGTGATTGATCGAGAGCGAGCAGCGCCGCGCCGTACCGTAGTCGAGAATGGCGCTCGTGCGGGTCTGCGCCACGTCGTGCGAGGGATGGCCGATGGACTTGGCATGAATGCCGGCCGGATCGCCGAGAAGTTCGCGAATGAGGTCGAGATAATGGATCGAATGCATGGCGATCTCGATGCGGGGCAGGCCTTTCAGGAACGGCCAGAGGGTCCACGGCGTGTCGAGCGCGATCCAGGCGTCGAAATCGACGACCTCGCCCAGATAGCCCTTGCGAACCGCATCCTTCAAGGCGAGCGACATCGGCGCGAAGCGCAACTGGAAGTTGATCGCGGCCGCGATGCGCTTCCGCCGGCACAGCTTAAGGATCTCGGTTGCCTGGGCGAGGTCGCTGCCCATCGGCTTCTGTATGAGGGCGAAGGCCCTGTCGGGCAGTGCCGCGAGGACCTTTGCATGCTGGCCCGGCGGCGTTGCAAGATCAAAGACAGCGTTCGTTACCGCGGCTGCCTCCTCGAGCGAGCCATAGGCGGCTACGCCCCAGGCATCCGCCAGCGCCCGCGCCTTGCCGATGTCGGGATCATAGATGCCGGCAACCGGCATCGCGCCATTCCGGTATGCGGGAAGATGCGCGTCATTGACGATGCTGCCCGCGCCGAAGATGACGATCGGACGCGGTGCCGATGGCCGGGGCCAGAACTGCTGCAGATCGCGTGGGTCGAGGTCAATCATGATGGAACACCTCTTCCATCATCGCCCACCATTCGCCGCTCCCGCGCGTCGGAAGCGGCTCCTGGCACGGCATGCAGACCGCCCACCATTCCTTGTTGCGCGGATCGGCCGCCATCCTTGCCATGTCGGCGGCAAAATCGGTGCCGTGATATTCCCATGTGCCGAAAAGAAGGTTCTCCGGCTCTTTCAGGAAAATCGTGTAGTTGCGGATGTTGCAGCTGCTTATGAGGGCGAGGATCTCGGGCCAGACCGCCGCGTGCAGCTGCTTGTATTCCGCTATCTTGTCCGGCTTCAAGCCGATGACCATGCCCATCCGCTGCATCGCCTAGGCCCCCTTCTGCGCCAGCGTCAGGCCGGTCTCGGCGTCGAAGAGATGGGCCTGCGACAGGTCGAAGCTGAGCTTCACCGCTTCGCCGGGATGCAGCGGTCGTGGGTTCAACATGCGCGAAACCCACTCCCTGTTATTGAAATTGACGAAGAGCAGCGTCTCATTGCCGAGCGGCTCGGTTATGACGACAGGCAGTTCCATCTCGTGGACATCCTCGGCCGCGCCGGCATGAAGCCCGTGCCCGGTCGGGTAGACATCGTCCGGGCGGATGCCGAAGCAGACGCGCTGTCCATTGCGAAGCCTGTCCCGGAACTGCGCGGGGACCGGCAACGTCTGGCCGCTGCCGAAGACGAGTTTCCCATGATCGACGAGCGCGTCGTCGAGGTTCATGGGCGGCGAACCGATGAAGCCGGCGACGAATTTCGTACGCGGGTTCTGGAACACTTCGTCGGGCGTGCCGACCTGTTCGATATGGCCGTCGCGCATGATGACGATGCGGTCGGACAGGGTCATGGCCTCGACCTGATCATGCGTCACATAGATCATGGTCGACTTGACCTTGGCGTGGAGCTTCTTGATCTCGGTGCGTACCTGCGAGCGCAGCTTGGCGTCGAGATTCGACAGCGGCTCGTCGAACAGGAAGACATCGGGATTTCGAACGATGGCGCGGCCCATGGCGACGCGCTGGCGCTGCCCGCCCGAGAGCTGCGACGGGCGGCGGTCCAGATACGGCGTGAGGTCGAGAACCGTGGCTGCTTCCGCGACCCTCGTGTTGATTTCGTCCTTCGGCACGCCGGCGATCTTCAGGGAGAAGCCCATGTTTTCGCCGACGGTCATGTGCGGGTAGAGCGCATAGGACTGGAACACCATCGAGATGTTGCGCGAGCGCGGCGGCAGGTCGTTCACCGTCTTGCCGCCGATTTCGATCGTGCCGTCGCTGATATCCTCAAGCCCGGCGATCATCCGCAATGTCGTGGATTTGCCGCAGCCCGACGGGCCGACGAGGGCGATGAATTCGCGGTCCTTCACTTCGAGGTCGATGCCGTGCACGACCTCCTGCACGCCGTAACGCTTGATCAATTTTCTGAGTGTGACGGTAGCCATGGATCAACCTTTCACCGCGCCGAAGGTAAGTCCGCCGACGAGATGCTTCTGAATGATGAATGTGAGGGTGAGGGCCGGAATGATCATGACCACGGCGAGGGCGCACATGCCGCGCCAGTCGATGGTGAATTCCGCCGTATAGTCGAGCAGCCCGACCGGCAATGTCTTGGAATTGACCGATCTCGTGATCTGCGATGCCAGCGCATATTCGTTCCAGGAGGTAAGAAACGCGAAGATTCCCGCCGAGGCTATGCCGGGGCCAGCCAATGGAAACTCCACCTGCCAGAATGCCTGCCAGCGCGTGCATCCATCGATCTGCGCGGCCTCGGCCAGATCCTTCGGGACCTGCCGGAAGAAGCCATCGATGAGCCAGATCGTGAACGGGACATTGAGCGCGACATAGGTCAGGATCATCGCGAAATGCGTGTCGATTATGCCGGTGCGCGCAAAGAGCATGAACAGCGGCAATGAAAGCGCGATGCCAGGCACGGCGCGCGTCAGCATGAAGGCAAGGAATATCGCCGATTTCGCCTTGAACCGGAAGCGGGCGAAGGCATAGCCGCCCGAAACGCCGATAGCGAGAGCGATGATCGTCGAGGTGATCGAGATGATCAGCGAGTTGCGGAAGTAGCTCCAGACGGGAATCCCGCCGCCACCGACACCGGAGAACATTGCGCGGTAGGCATCGAGCGAAAGGTCCTGCGGGATCCAGATCGCCGGCTTCGCCATGATCTCGACCGTTGGACGAAGCGAGCTGAGCACGATCCAGAATCCCGGCAGGCAGATGATCAGCATGGCGATGAACAGCCCGACGAAATGCGCCAGGCCGAGCAGGCGCTTCTTGGCGCGATGAAGCTGATTATTGTCCATTTTACCACTCCGCTCCTATTTGCTGGCGCGCGGCGGCGAGCTTTCTGAAGAAATAGACCGTGAACAGGATGGACAGGAGGATGGCGACATAGGCCATGGCATTGGCCATGCCCATCCGCGCATCGCCATAGGCGGTGCGACCGATGAGCGTCCACAGCAGTTCGGTGCGTTTCGCCGGCCCGCCATCGGTCATGATCTTGACGATGTCATAGGCGCGGGCGACGTCCAGCGAGCGGATCGTCATCGCGATGAGGGCGAAAGGCGTGATATAGGGCCAGATCACATAGCGAAATGTCTGCCACGGCGTGCATCCATCCACATTGGCGGCCTCGATCGGGTCCTTTGGCATGGCCATCAAGCCCGCGAGGATCAATATGGCGAAGACGGATGTGGACGACCAGATTTCCGCGATGATGATCGACACCATGGCGAGGTTGACGTCGATGAGCCACGGAATTGCCCGATCGGTCAGCCCCAGCGATTGCAGGGCATTGTTGACGAAGCCGACATTGTCATTGAACAGGAACTTGAACTGGAACCCCACGAGTACCGGCGAGAACATCATCGGGAACATCATCATGGTGCGCAGTATCCGCTGTCCGCGCGTCGCCTTTTCGACCAGCATCGCCAGGCCGAGCCCGAGGAACATCTCGGCGTTCAACGCAATCGTCAGGAGCAGCACGGTCCGGCCGAACGCGATCCAGAACTCCCAGTTGGAGAGGACGGCGACATAGTTGCGAAAGCCGATGAATACCCAGAGGGAGTCCGGCTTGGTCAGGCGAAAGGGGGTAAAGCTTGAATAGAGGGAGAAGACGAGCGGCACGATGATGACAGCGGCCAGAACGATGAAGGCCGGTAACAGCAGCAGCGCCGGCGTCGAGAGCTTAACGGACTTCATGAATTGCCCTGATCATAATGAAGGATGCACCGGCGCGGCGCCGGTGCATCCGAAAGCTTAAAGTTTACCGGCATCCTCGAGGATTTCCGTAGCCTTGGTCGCTGCGGCGTCGAGCGCTTCCTTGGACGTCTTGTCGCCAAGGATCGCAGCCTGGAGTTCGGGGTAGACCGCATTCGAAATCTCGATCCACTCGGCGAGCGGCGGTACCGGAAATGCGTTCTTCGAAGCTTCCTGGAAGGCGTTCAGGACTTCCGTCTTGTAGGCGTCGCCCTTGGCAGCCTCGATATTATACTCCCAGACCGCGGTGCGGCTCGGAAGCGGCCCGGCTGCGGATTCCAGCTTCTGACTGTCCTCGTTGGTCAGCCACCAGACGAGAGAAGCCGCGGCTTCCTTGTTGGCGCAGGATTCGGTGACCGAGAAGCCATGGAAGCCGGACCAGCCGGTGCGCTTGCCCGATGAACCGGCAGGCTGCACCTTGACGCCGACATTGCCGGCGATCTTGGAGGATTTCGGGTCGTTGAAGAATGTCGCCCAGCCCGGCCAATCCAGATTGAGCGCCACCGATCCCGATGCGAAGCCCTGGCCGAGGTCGTCCCAGAGATAGTTGGTGGTGCCGGCCGGAACCGCCTTGTCCTTGTAGAGCTTCACGAACCAGTCCAGCGCGCGCACGCCGGCTTCCGAATTGAACGAAGGCTTGCCTTCGCCATCGATATATTCACCGCCCTCGGCGACCAGCATTTCGTAGAAGCGGCCATTGATGGCCTCTTCCTTGCCCGCAAACTGCGTGCCGTAGAAATTCGGCGGCGCCGCGAAGAATTCGGCCTGGTCGGTGACCTGCGCCCATGTGTCCGGCGGCGTCAGGTCGTAACCGTATTTTGCCTTGAACGCCGTCTTCTTCTCCTCGTCCTGATAGAGGCTCTTCTGGTAATAGAGCGCGGACACGTCGAACTGGGCGCGCGGCAACATGACGAGCTTGCCGTCGAGGGTCGAAGCCTTGATGAGATTGGGCACGAAAGCTGCCAGTTCCTCGGCGGGAACGAGCGGGGTCAGGTCCGTATAGATGTCAGGATATTGCGGCGCGAACGAAGAGTGGTTGGAGCCGACGCACCAGGAAATGCTCCCCGTGGCGATATCGGACTTGATCTCCTTGTCGAGCTCGAAATGGTTCTTCTTCGACAGGATGTTGACCTTGGCGCCGGTCAGCTTCTCCCATTCCCCGATCCGCTCATAAAGCTTCTCATATTGCTGGCCGCCGATCAGCTTGGCGTCGATCGTGACGCCGTCAAACTTGCCCGGCAGTTCAGCGGCATTGCCCGCCTGTGCCAGGGTAAGTGCGATAACACCGGCGCAAACGCCGCAGAGCAGTTTTTTCATTGGAACCTCCCAGTTCGTCGGCGCCCAGGTCGCCCGTGACTCTCATATATAAGAAATCCATTTATATACAAACATTCCTTTCCGGTGATTGTCAATCTCAAGTAAGGCTTCGTAAAATGAATTTTCGTATATGAAGAGGGAAAGGGGAACCGCGATGGAAGAGGAAGACGAGCGATATCGGGCACCAGCCCTCGACAAGGGTCTGGACATTCTGGAGCTTCTTGCCGGCATCGACGGCAGCCTTACGCAAACCGAAATTGCCAAGGCCTTGCAGCGCACGCCCAACGAATTCTACCGGATGCTGGATCGGCTCGTGCGGCGCGGCTACGTGACCCGCACCGATGGTGACCGCTATGCGCTTACGCTGAAACTTTTCGGCCTTGCGCAATTGCATGCGCCGGTGCGCCGGCTTGTCGCCTATGCCATGCCGCTGATGCGCGAATTCGCTCAACGATCGAGGCAGGCGAACCAGCTGGCCGTCTTCGATCGCGGTTCGGTGGTGGTCGTGGCGCAGCAGGAAGCTCCGGATTACTGGGGCATTTCCATCCGCGTCGGGTCGCATGTCGGGCTGTTCAACACCGGGTCGGGACATGTGCTGCTCGCCTTCTCCACGCCGGAAGAGCGACGGCTGATGATCGCTGAAAACCGCCGCGGAGAGGAAGACAAGCCGTTGCCGGCAGAGCTGCTGGCGCGCTTCGAGCAGATACGCGAGCGAGGCTATGAAATGATGCCGAGCATGCAGACTGCCGGCGTGCATAACCTTTCCGCGCCTGTGCTCGCCTCCGACGGCCGCGTCATCGCGGCGCTGACCTGCCCCTATATCAGCCTGTTGGCGCCGGATGCGCCGGACATAGACCGGACGATCGCCATGCTGCTCGAGACCACCGGTCAATTGTCAAGCCTGGCCGGCTTCGGCATCGGATCGCCTAAGGGAGTCGCTTGAGGCTGGCCCGATACTCGCTGTTCAGCGTCTCGATCACCCGGCGGGGATCGCCGCCGTCGATGAGTGCCGCATTGATCAGTTCCGACGCCTTCTGCTGGAAATCCATGTAGCCATCATGGCGCGGACGCAGCCAGGCCGCCTCCAATGTCCGCCGTGTCGAAAGATAGAAGTCGGATGTCGTGGCATTGGCGGCAGCGCTTTCCCAGCCGCTGGCATGTCCGGGCTGGCCGCCCGCTGCGTGATAGAGGTTGGCCTGGACTTCCGCCCCCGCGACCCAGAATGCGAAATCCTCGGCCTCGCGCCGATGTTTCGTGAAGGCCGAAACGGCGATGCCGGTGCCGCCAAGCGCAGAACCAACGGGGCCGGACCTGCCCGCGGCCGGAATATCGGCGAAGCGGACGATGTTGGCGCGGTAGCCGGCCATGGCAAAATTCACATAGCCATAGATGAGCGGTGCGCAGGCCTCTTTCTGCCCGGCGGCAAGTCGTTCGAGCGCGCCGATCGGATCGAGCTGGAAATTCTCCGGATCGACGAAGGCCGCAAGTTCGCGCATCAGTTCCAGCACCTGCACGCCATGTTCGGGCGCAATGATCTCCTCCTGCCCATCATTATCGCACGGCGTGCCGAGATTGGCGGCCAAAGTGAAGAAGCTCATCAACCCGTGCGGCGGACGCAGCGGCCAGACGATCGCTCCCCGCCTGGCCAGCTCGACGATATCCTGCCATTGCGTCGGAGCAGCGGCAAGGAGATCGGGCCGCCATGCCTGCACCTGCGCCGCGGCATCGATCGGCAGCGCCCATTGGCGTCCGCGCCAATTGTAACTGATGAAGGATTTGCCGACGCTGGCCCGCGCCAGCTGCTGCAGCTCGCTCTCCCGGCCCGGCACATCGAGCGGATGGAGACAGGCCTCCTCCGTAATCTGCCCGACATGGGGATGGTCGATGACGATCAGATCATAGGCTTTCGCCAGTTCTTCGACCGGATAGCTCTCGAAATCCTGCAATGAACGTTTCGACCAGCTGATCTCGACGCCCGTGCGTTCGATCCAGGCGCTCGCGGCCGCGATCATTGGATCGTAGCCGCGCGGATGGCTCCAGGTCATGCCCTTCAATTTTACTGGGCTCATAGGGAAAACTCCTCGCGTATTGCGCGGCTGTGCTCGCCGACCCTCGGCGCCGCCGTCGATGTGCGGGCGCGCTGACCATCCACGCGGATGGGCGATCGCGTCGTCAGGATGGAAACGCCGTCTTCGCGTGTTACGGTCTGAAGCAGGTCCAATACCTTGAAGCCTTCGCTGGAGATCAACTGTTCCCAGTTCAGCACCGAGGCGCACCAGATATCCGCCGGTTCGAGAACCTGCAGCCATTCATCGGTGGTCCGCGTCGCAAGCTTTTCGGCAATGATCCGCTTGATCTCGTCGCGGGACGTGAACCAGGAGGATTTATCATCCGCGAAGGGCGTGAGCTCGTCGATTTCCAACAGCGCGGCGAGCCGCGAGATCGGCGTCATGGCGATGGCGATGAACCCGTCCCGCGTCGGATATACGCCGTAAGGCGCGGACAGGTAAGCGTGAGCGCTGCGGAAATTCGATCGCTTCGGCAGGCGCCTTCCATCATTGAGATGGGTGGTGAGCACTTCGAACTGGAAGTCGACGAGTGCCTCCAGCAGGCTTGTTTCGACATGGCTGCCCTTGCCGCTGATGCCCTTCCGCACCAGAGCCGCGAGTATGCCCTGCACCGTGGCTGCACCTGCCAGCATGTCGGCCACGGCGAGACCGAAGGGAACCGGCCCCTGACCGTCGTCGCCATTCAGCCACATCAGTCCCGAGCGGGCCTGCGCGAGCAGGTCCTGGCCCGGCCGCATGACCCACGGCCCTTCTTCGCCATAGCCGCTGATGCTGGCATAGACGATCGACGGGTTGATCTCCCTGACCTGTTCGTAGCCGAGGCCAAGCCTCTGGATCACTCCCGGCCGGAAATTCTGTATCACCACATCCGCCTTCCCGATCAGCGTCTTGAGCGCGGCCATGTCGGTCTCGTTCTTCATGTCGAGGGCGATACTTTCCTTGCCGCGATTGATCGCGTGGAAAATCGTGGAATCGCCGCCGATCTCCGTGTCGCTGAGGTAGAGCCCCCGCGAAAGGTCGCCGCCATCCGGTCGCTCCACCTTGATGATGCGGGCGCCGAGATCCAGCAGCCGCAGCGCGGCATAGGGGCCAGACAGAAACTGGCTCATGTCAAGCACGAGCAAGCCCTCGAGCGGAAGTGATGAAGTATCGTCCATGCGTTCCTCTATTGGTTTCTTCGGCCAACAGGCCATTTGTTTCTTATTTAAAAAGATATTTCATATATGGATGATCTGCGCAAGCCTGTTGCTGCCGGCAGGTACATTGTCCGCATCGGGGCTCTTTTGAGGATCGCCGATCTATGGTTTCTGTGGTTTACAGCCTGATCGGCGCAGTCGCCGACGAGACGGTGGGCCGTGAGGCGGGGAGACGAAATTGACGTTGAAGAATAATGGCTATGTATTCGCGTTGCTGGCGCTGGTCATCTTCTCGATCCAGGACGCGATATCGAAGTACCTTGGCACGTCATATCCACCGATCTTCATAGCGACCATCCGATTCTGGGCCTTCGGCGTTTTCGCCATCATCATCGCCGTCAGCAAGAGCGGGTCGCTGGCGCAGGCCATGCGCACCAAACATCCCTATCTGCAACTGTTGCGCGGCGCCGTCCTTGCGATCCAGGTGGCAGCCGTCATCACCTCCTTCGCGCTTGTCGGCCTCGCCAGGACGCAGGCGCTGCTGGCAGCAACGCCCTTGCTGGTGGCGCTGCTCTCGGTGCCGCTCCTTGGCGAGCGCGTGGGATGGCGCCGAATGCTGTCGATCTGCATCGGCTTTGCCGGCGTCATCCTGCTCCTCAGCCCCTCGGGCGGATCGTTCGAGATGACGCTCATCGTGCCGATCGTCTGCGTATTCCTCTATGGCTTCTACATCATCGCCACGCGAAGGGTGAGCCGCGACGATTCCGCCCTGACGAGCTTCTTCTACACGGGCGTCGCCGGCGCTGCAGCCATAAGCCTGGTCGGCCCGTTCTACTGGACCACCATGCCATGGGTGGACTGGGCATGGACGATCTCGATATGTATCACCGGCGCCCTCAGTCACTATCTGCTCATAAAAGCCTATGATCTTCTCGACGCCGTGGCGGTGCAGCCGCTGACCTATCTTCAGATCGTCTTTGCCGCGATCATCGGCGTGACCGTGTTCGGGGAGACCCTGAGCTACAATACGATCCTCGGATCGATCATCGTTACGCTGGCGGGGATATTCACGGTCTGGCGCGAAGCCATGGTGGCGCGGCAGAGGTCCCGCTCGCGCAAGGACACGCCAGCATGACGGTGACTTTGTCTTAGAAACTGGCAATCAGCCGCCCAAGATACATGGCGGCAGCCGCGAGAACGATGAACGCGATCATATATGGCCACAACCGCGTCAGGTAGGGACCGTAGTCGGGCTTGTCGTCCTCGCCGTTTGGAACACCCAACATCTGTGCCTCGGTGCTTGGCAGATCGTGAAAGCTGCGACGATGCAATTACGACGGCGAAGTTACGCCGATTCCCGATGAAGTCAAACCGCTGCCAGTTCGCGCCCGATCGGCATCTGCAGCGTCGGTACGGAGGCCGAACGGCGATGAAGAAACCCGCGCTCATGGCGCGGGTCGGTCAGCGGCTTGGGGTAGCTTGAGGGTTCATCCGGTCGATTTTTCGCGGAACGCGGCCTCTCCGGCATCGGAAATCTCGACCCATTTCTTGTCGGGCTCGCCACCGGCCTCATAGCTGTCGTGCCAGTTCCACCATTTGTAGGCCGGCGTTTGCGGGTAGCCCTGCGGGGAATCCTCCCATACTTCCTGGCGTCCGAGCGGCGTGATGTCGAGATAGTTCCAGGTGCCGCCCATCTGCTCGTCGCCGCGATTGTTGATGAAATAGGTACGGAAGATCTTTTCGCCGTCACGGTAGAACACATTGGTGCCGTGCCACTCGTCGACACCGAAATCGGCGTCAAAATCGTCGGTGATGGTAACCCAGGGAATGTTCGCCCAGCCCATCTTCGCCTTCAGCCGCTTGATATCGGCCTGCGGCGCGCGCGAGGCGAAAACAAGCGTCGTGTCGCGCGCATTGAGGTGCGCGACATGGGCAACCTGATCCGCCACCATTGAGCAGCCGCGGCAGGCATGGTCCGGCCAGCCGAATACGCCGGGTTCGTGGAAGGCCCGGTAGACGATCAGCTGGCGCCGGCCCTCGAACAGGTCGAGCAGGCTGGCGCGCCCGTTCGGGCCATCGAATTCGTAGGTCTTTTCCACCGCCAGCCATGGCATGCGCCGGCGCTCGGCGGCCAGTGCGTCCCGGGCTCTCGAATGGGCTTTTTCCTTTACCAGCATTTGCTGCCAGGCTGCCTCCCATTCCTGCGGCGAAACCACTGGCGGCTTCTGCATGGCGGGGCTCTCCGTCTGGCTTGTCGACTGGGTCATGACATGGACCTCCTTTGGTATCTCCACTCGAAACCGAGCGCAGTTCCCCAAAGCCATGGGCACTGCTGCTCTCGAATGAGTTTGGCATCAGATCCAGCATCGGGGTGAGTAACAACTGTGTCGTTATTCGCCCGGTGCCACCCGCGCCGTGCAACCGGTCCAGACACGGCAGCTTCCGGGAGCGCCAGAAGCTGCGGCTAGAATAATGATTGCTGGGCCGGTTCTGGCGGCGTCAGGCGAACACCCTCCAGTTCGAGCATCCGCTGCTTGGCGGTTGCGCCGCCCGGAGCGGAAAACCCGCCAAGCTTGCCGCCTGCCGCCAATACGCGGTGGCATGGTATGATCAGCGCAACCGGGTTGCGGGCCATGGCTTGGCCGACATCGCGCGCCGCTTCCGGTCCGGCGCCCAGTTCCCTCGCCAGCGCACCATAGGTCGTGGTCCGGCCCCAACCGACCTGCCGGGCCGCAGCGTAGATCCGCCTGAAGAAATCGTCCTGCTCCTCGAGATCGAGCGTCGCGCCGGAGAAATCGACCGGCTGGCCGTCGAAATAGCGTCGAACCGCCTGCACGACATGGGCTATCTCGGCTGTTGCCGCAGCGCGCGACGCGCCTTCCACCCGTCTGAGCAGGAGCCTTTCCGTCGCCTCGGCGCTTTTGGTGGGTAATTGAAACCGCGTGATCCCGCGTGCGTTCCAGGCGATGCCGCAATGACCGCCGGAGGTTTCGAAGATCAGGTAATGCTGTGACAGCCGCTCCATGACGCAACCTCATATCCTTTGCCGGGAGCATCGCGGTCACAGTGGATATTTGCAATCCGTTTCTTGCCCGGATCGAACTCTGCTGACGCGCCGCCTCGGCAACGTCGTGCATATTATCACTCGGCGGCGATAATGGGCGTAAATTCGGCATCATCGAAGGTGGGCAGCTTCTGCAGCTCGCCCCTTCCGTCCTTGATCTCCAGCACATGCGTATAGAAGGGACGGCCGCTGTTCGACAGTGGCGGTTCCTTCTCGTGCATGACGCTGATGACGATGGCGCCACGGCAATGCCTGTGGATCGATTCGTGGAATTCGATCTTGGAGAGGGGATCGAGCGCGCCCGTTGCCTCATCGAGGAACAGCACGCCCGGCTTGTGCAGCAATATGCGCGCCAGAACGAGCTTTTGCTTCTGCCCGCCGGAAAGCAGCTGGTCCCAGCTCGATCCATGGCGTTCCTCCTGCCCCATGAACTCGATGAGGTCGCCGAGCCCCGCATTGTGGAGGGCGGCAGCAACGAGCCGATCCTCATAAGCTTCTTCATGGGCTGGAAGACAGACGAGCTGCTTGAGCGAAACCGGCTGCAATTTCACGTCCTGCGCCGCGTAGATGGGATTGCTGTTCTCCGGCAGGGCGAATTTGCCTCGCCCATAGGGCCAGAGACCGTTCATGGCTTTCAGCAGGCAGGTCTTGCCGCTGCCGGATTCTCCCTTGAGATAGACCCAGTCTCCGGCGCGTATGCGCAGATGATCGATCTTCAGGAAGGGTATGTCGGCATTGTCGGCGTGCCGAAGCTCGACATCGCGCAGTGACAGGCCGAAGAGCTCATGCTGCTGCGAATACTGGAAATCATTTCCGGCCTCGGCACTTTCGTCCGGCCGAACCACCTCCTCGATCGCTTGCGCCAGACCGATGACCCGTTGCGCGTTCGCCTTGAGATTGGCGATCGCCGGCATGACCTGGATGAACCAGGAACATTCATTGATCATCGAGCCGACCAGCTCCGCGCCCGTGATGTAGGATTTCAGGCTCACGGCATTGCTCATATAGGGCAGCAGGCCCGGCATGTAGGCAACGATCCTGTTGGAGAGGAAGCCGTAGACCGCGGTAAAGGACATGTAGCCGGCATCGTAGCGGTTGAAGCGGGCCCAGCTATCGTCCACCTCGCTGTAGAGCTTGCCATTGATCGACTTCTGCACCGATTCCCCGGCCGATGCCGCCACCTGGAAGCTGCGCCGCAGGAAGGTCGTCAGCTCACTGCGGTAGCTGCCTTCGCTCTTCTGCATTTCCAGGGTGAGCTTTTCCAGGACGCGGCCAATGCGCATCGCCGCCCATGTACTGGCGGGCACATAGATGGCAATCGCCAGGAATGCGAGCGCGGCGCTGCCATAGGAGCCCAGAAACTCGAGGCCGGTAACCTCGGACGACATCTCGACCAGTTTCTGCCCGACGAACAGGATGGACATCACGACGCCGAGAATGCCCATGGCGAGGCCGATCGCGCCGCCGGTCATCGCCTTGATCGATTCATGGACGCGCTGGTCGATATTGTCGGGCGTCACGCCGCCTTGCTGCAGATGATAATGCGTATGGCCGCTGTCGAGCAGGGCACTATTGAAACAATCGTTCAGCCAGCCGCGCCATTTGCGATGCAGCGTCGTCGAGATGAGGTGCCGCAGCCCGACGAACCCGACCTCCTTCATGATCGCAAGAAGAACGAGCAATCCGGCATTCATCAGGATCGCCCGGCCGGGGTCCGGAACGAAGGGTTCCCGGATGGCGACGATGGAATTGAGCAATTCGCCCGCCGCCACGGCAATCCACACGCTGGCCTTGCTTGCAGCGGCCGTCAGGAGCGCGATAGCGCCTGTCAGCAACCACGCTTCAGCCCACCGGTCTGACGTCCAGTAGGCGCGAAGCAGGCCCCAGAAGCTGCGCATCGGCGCTACGGCGCTCGATCTCGGCCCTGGTCCCAGTGTTGGATTTTCCTTTGCAGAAGTCACGAATGCCCCAATCTGATCACCCCATAGTAGTAACACAATGTTACGTATTGCAACAATACGTGGTAAAAATTTGATTAAGAATGTGTCTGACGTGTCACTTTAAGTGCCGTCAGGCGTCCGGAAGCGGTGTTTGTCGCCGTTGTCGCGGTTTTCCTTCGCAATTGCGGATCGTTGGACTAATCTGGTCCTGGGCCGGCACGGCAAGAGGAGGGAAAGACGGAAAACCAGCGCTACATTCCGGCATTGCGCGTCCTGCACTGGCTGATCGCGGCGCTTGTCCTTGCGATCTGGCCGCTTGGAATGCTGCTCAAATATTTCCGTGAGGACGTGAAGCTCGACTTCTATCTCCTGCACGAATCCTTCGGTTTTCTGGTGCTTTGGCTCATGTTGATCCGTGTCGGCGCCCGGCTTTACGCCCCCTCGCATCCGCCGCGTGCCGGCGACTGGACCGGGGTGCTTGCCCGCAGCGTGCATTTCCTGCTCTACGTGATGCTGATCATCATGCCGATCAGCGGATTCCTCGCCACCAATGCCCATGGCTTTCCGCTGCGTTGGTTCGCCGTCGTGCCGATCTGGAGCCCCATCGGCAAATCACCGGACATCGCGCCCTATTTCAGCGCGGTGCATGTCATTGCCGCCTGGCTGATATTGTTGCTGGTCTGCCTGCATATTCTCGGGGCACTCTTCCATCATATCATTCGCAAGGACGATACAATTCAAAGGATTCTCTGACGGATGCAGCGCGTCGAAATGCCGGACGAGGTTTGGGTGGACCTGCTCGCCCGAAGGAATGGCCACAATTCGGACGGAAACGGGGGAAATGGCCCCAATCACAGGCTTTATGGACCGCTGGTACGAAGGGAACGCCCGTTCGTGTTGGCGCAGGTGGGTCAATCGCTGGACGGCCGCGTCGCGACGCCGGCGGGCGATGCGCGGGATGTATCCGGCAGCGGCGGCATAGCCCATCTGCATCGCTGCCGCGCCCTCATGGATGCCGTCATCGTCGGCGTCGGCACCATCGTGTCCGATGATCCGAGCCTGTCGGTCCGCGCCGTCACGGGCCCAAGTCCAATCCGCGTTGTGATCGATTGCAATGGGCGCATGCCAATGGGCGCCAAGTTCCTGAGCGATGGCGGCGAGAGGATCATTGTCATCCAGGCCGACGACGTCGATGTGCGGCCCGCCAATGCCGAGATCATACGGTTGCCGCGCACGGAACGCGGGCTCGACGTCGCCGATATCCTGCAGGCGTTGCGGCAGAGGGAACTGCGGTCGGTGCTGGTGGAGGGCGGCGCGAGGACGGTCGGCCGGTTTCTCGATGCCGACGCCGTCGATCGGCTCCATGTCGCCATATCGCCGATGATCATCGGCTCGGGCCCGACAGGCATCCTGCTGCCGCCCGTCCACAGGCTGACGGATGCGCGCAGGCCGAAGGTCGATGTCTACGACATGGGGACCGATATTCTCTTCGATTGCGATTTTCGCGCCAATGGCGGGTGATGGGCTCAGCCGGGGACTGCAAGCAGGTCCGTATGCCCGACGCGGCATGACGATCGCGCCGTCTCCGCCATCCGATGGGCATGCCAGCCGGCAATGTCGCGGGGTTCGATCATCTCCGTCTCGCCCGCCGCCCGCGCCAGCCCGTCGATGAAGGCGCGCTGAACTGCTTGCTGCGACGGGGAAACCATGTGCCAGTCACTCTTTGCGCACTCCGAGCGGTAACCCCTATCGGCCAGGGCTTGCTCCAGGATCGAAACGGCATCGGGCCCGGCGGCCGGCCCAAAACCCTTATCCGTCCTTTGGTGGCGGTTGAACGCCTCGATCACCGCATGGTCGAGCGGATGTTGCGGGTGAAACTCCACCGCACCGTCATAGTTCAGTGCCGCATAAAGCCCGGTGCCTGCCGTGCTGATCGCTTGTACCAGCGTCACCATAAAAGCTTCCGAACAGAGATCGAAAAGCGCCGAGGCCGTGACCAGCGTTGCACCTTCCAGCGGAAGCGATCCGACGTCTGCGATATCGGCCACGCGATAGGCGAGCCCGTCGCCATGGCGCTGGCGCGCTTCATCGAGAAGCGCCACGTCCATGTCGATCAGGCACCATCGTGCAGGCTCCGCCAGATGCGGTGCGAGCGCCCGATAGGTCGAGCCCGTGCCGCAACCGATATCGACGATGGACCCCGCAGAGCCGAGCCTCGCCGCCTGGCGCAGGAGTTCGCCATTGCGTGCTGCGCTGTCGAGCGGCTCCCGCAGGTCCAGCCAGGCGCTGTCGAAGCCGCTCATGCCTTGCTTTCGGCGGCAGCGGAAATCAGGGCGGCGCTTTCCGCCCAGCTCGGCAGGTTGGCGCCATGCCGGCGGGAAGCCGCGGCCATCGATGCGTGAACGGCCCGATCTTCCAGGAGCCGCCGCAGGGCGAGCGAGAAGCCGCCACTATCATCCGGTGCGACCAGAAAACCTGCATCTTCCGGCACCACCTCCGCTATTGCGCCGGCCCGGCAGGCGACGATCGGCACGCCATGGGCCATGGCTTCGGCAAAGACCATGCCATAGCCCTCATAGCGGCTGGCAAGAGCGAATATATCGCAGAACTCGAATTCCCGGCGCGTGTCCTCCACTGCGCCGACGAGCGTGATGCGGCTGGCTAGGGAAAGCTCCGATATCTGCCGCTGCAATGCCTGCGCGCAAGCCGGGTCCATGCTGCGGCTGCCGATGATACGGCATGTCCAGCCAAGGTCCGTCAGCTTTGCCAGGGCATCCACCAGCACGTCATGGCCCTTGCGCGGGATGATCGAACCGATGCTCAGGATCATGGGGCTGGATGGGTTCGGCTTCGACGGCGGCCCCGGGTCCGTTCCCGGCAGTGCAAGAACGATCCTGGCGGGCTCCACATCATAGACAGTTTCGAGCTGCCGCGAAGTGGTTGCAGATGTAACTATTATCGAGCGGGCGGCGGCGAGCGCCTGCCGCTCCGACCTTTCGAAGCCGTCCCGTACGTCCTCGGGAAGGCCGCCTTCCATGGCCAAAGGGTGGTGGACGAGCGCGATAAGGTCGAGTTTTTCTGCCAATTTGGCGGCGGCATGACCAAAAGTGCCGAATGCGAGGCCATCGACGATCACGGTCGAACGCGGCGGCAAGGAAGCGAGCTGCGCCAGCGCGTCGCCCATTACCGCTTTTTCGGGATAGGGAAAGCCGTCGCCGAGCGCTACGGGCGTCACCTCCCAGCCGAGCGTCCCCAACTCGCGGATGATGCGCCGGTCATAACCATAGCCGCCCGTGCGGGTGTCGAGGTCGCCGGGATAGGCGAAATAGAGCCGCCGCATCAGAGATCGGCCTCGTACCAGCCGCGGGCCATGTGAGATTCGTTCAAGAGCACGCGGATGCGGCAGATACGGTGGCTTCCCTCACCGAGCCCGCCCGATTTCACGGCCTGTGCCAATCCGTCGAAAATGTGCTTCGCGATCACCTCGGTGGTGGTGATCTTTCCAGAGAGCTCGGCGGCTTCGTCGAGGTTGCGATAGTTCAGCGGTTCGAGGACCTTGCGCAGTACCTGTGTCGCGAGCCCGATATCGACAGCCAGGCCGTTCTCGTCGAGTTCCCGCGTATAAAAGGCCGCGTCAACGACGAAAGTAGCGCCGTGCAGGGCCTGCGCCGGGCCGAATACCGGTCTCGGCAGGCTGTGGGCGATCATGATGTGGTCTCGTACTTCAATGGCGTACATGGGCTACCTTCAATAGACTATTCGATGGCAAAGCGTGGCGGGCGAAGCGATGATCTCGGCATAGGCTTCCGCCAATGCACCGAAGCGCGTCTCGCCTGAAATCAACAGGTCGAGCCTCGCATCCTTCAGCAGCTCAAGGGCTTTCGCCATGCGCCGCGCCGGCGTCCACCGCCTGGATCGGCTGGAGGGGATGGTGCCGACCTGCGAGCTGACGATCGAGAGCCGGCGGGAGTGAAACGCACTGCCGAGTATCAGGTTCACCGCCCTGTCGCCGTACCAGCTGGCTTCGACGATGCGCGCCTCGACACCGGCGCATGCAAGAGCCTCGGACAATGCCTCCTCCGAAGCGGAGCAGTTGACCACCAGATCGCATTCCCGCGGCAGATCGGGCGGCATGGCAAAGCCGATGCCGAGTTGCGCGGATATCTCCCGCCGCTGCGGATTGATGTCGACCAGCGTCACCTCAGCGCCGGGAACCCGCGAGGCTATATGGGCGGTCAGCAGGCCGACCACGCCGGCACCGAACACCGCGACGCGATCTCCCGGCAATAGTCCCGCGTCCCAGACGATGTTCAGCGCGGTTTCCATATTGGCCGCGAGTATGGCCCGGCCGGGCGGAACGCCGTCCGGAATCTCATGCACGTCCGCCTCCCGAACGATGAATTCGGACTGGTGCGGGTGAAGGCAGAATATGGTGCGGCCGAGCAGCCGTTCCGGCCCCGCCTCGACCGTGCCGACGACGCAATAGCCATATTTGACCGGAAAGGAAAATTCGCCCGCCTGGTAGGGGCATTTCATCGCCGTGAACTGGTCCTCGGGAACGCCGCCGCTCAATACAAGCGATTCGGTACCGCGGCTGATGCCGCCATGGCGGGCGCGGATCAGCACTTCGCCATCTGCAGGGGCGGCGATTTCCTCGGCAACGAGGGCGCATTTGCCCCGTCCTTCGATCCATAGAGCGCGGGCAGGTGGTTCGTCCGTCATCCGATTCAGTCCGCCGGTCTCGTCACTGACGGGCAGGTTAAGGTTTTTGCCGGCCTTGAGAAGGGCATCTTTGCGCGGGTGACCACTTTTTATTGAATCGCACAAGTTCAGGTGCGTTTGCTACAATCAGCCACTATCGGGAGGGCTGCGATGACGATATGGCCGGACACGGAGCAACTGGCGAAGCACGGACCTGCGAAAAAGAGCGGATCCGTGGCGCTGAACGCTTTTCGCCCCTGGGTCTGGCAACATGAGCGGTTTCTGGTGCTGGCCGGCACATGGCTCGGCGTTGGAACGGCCGCGCTTTGGCTGCATGACCGGCTGGCTCTGCCCTGGTATTACGCGCCGCTCTGCATGTCGCTTGCCGCATTGCTCGCATGGCTTGTCTGGCTCGGCTCGGCAACGCTCCCGCACAAGGGTTTCGGGGCCGCCAATATCGTCACTACGCTGCGTGCCGGCATGGTCTGCCTGCTGGCGGGGCTGTGCGTTGCCGAAAGCACTTCATTCGACAGCGGCTTGCTATGGAGCCTCGCGGCTCTGATATTGCTCATCCTTGGTCTTGATGGCGTCGACGGTTATTTCGCCCGGCAGCGCGCTACCGTGTCGCCCTTCGGCGCGCGCTACGACATGGAGGTCGATGCGGCGCTCATCCTTGTCCTGTCGCTGGTCGCGCTGGTCCTCGGCAAGGCCGGCGCATGGGTGCTGCTGATCGGCCTGATGCGCTATGTCTTCCTGCTGGCGCAGTGGCCTGCGCCACAGTTGCGGGCGGAGCTTGCGCCTTCGATGCGCCGCAAGGTTATCTGCGTCCTGCAGGTTGCTTCGCTCGGGTTGATGGTCACGCCTGTCCTGGTGCCGCCGGCATCAGAGTGGCTTGCCGCCGGCTGCCTCGGCGCACTGGTCTATTCTTTCGGCATCGATGTGTTCCATCTGCTGCGCGCCGGCAGAACTGTCGTTTGATGGTGGACAGTCGCTGGCTGCGCGCCGGACTGGCGCTGCTCATCTGCATCGTGATCGCGAACCTGCCGCTGCGGCCGGATCAATTCACGCTTCCTGCCTTCGCGGCAGTGCCGGCTGAAATCATCCTCGTCATCCTGGCGGCGACACTGGTTCGAGGCCGTTACGAGTGCGCGGGCCGGATCGTGCTGACCGCCGTTTTCGCCCTCGTTCTTTTGCTGAAGCTCGCGGATATCGGCGTATTTTCAGCGATATCGCGTCCGTTCAACCCCTATCTCGACGGAAAACTGCTCCTCGATGGATGGCGGCTGCTGAGCGCGACGGTCGGGATCATCAAGGCCTTGCTACTGGTTGCGACCGCCTTGCTCGGCTTCGTCGGCGTGTGCTGGCTGCTCTACTGGTCGCTGAGCGGCCTCTTTGCCATCAGCCGCCGTCGTCTTGTCGTCCCGGCGGCTGCAATTCTGGCGCTGGGCCTCACATTCGGTGGTACCGTCGCGCTGCGGCCGAACATGCTGTACGCCCTCGAGAGCCGCGTCGATCTGGTCCACCAATCCATCGCCGACATGGCGATCTTCGACAGGACGATCAGCGCCGATCCGCTCGCCGATATTGCCGATAGCGATCTTCTCGGGGCGCTTCGGGGCCGCGACGTGGTGCTCATCTTCGTCGAATCCTATGGCGAGGTCGCCATCCGCGATCCCCGCTATGCCGCGCGGATTGCCGGCCGGCTGTCTGCCATTGAAGGAGAGTTGGCGCAGGCGGGACTTGGTTCGCGCAGCGGATGGCTCGTTTCGCCCACGGTCGGCGGTCTTAGCTGGCTCGCCCATGGCACGTTGCTTTCCGGTCTCTGGCTCGACAGCCAGCAGCGCTACGACCGTATGATCGGCGGCGGCAGGGCGAGCCTCAATTCGCTGTTCCGCCAGGCTGGCTGGCGCAGCGTCGCCGTCATGCCCGCGATCACGATGGATTGGCCCGAATCCCGTTATTTCGGCTACGATATGGTCTATGCGGCGAAGAACCTCGGCTATCGGGGCAAGCCGTTCAACTGGGTGACGATGCCCGATCAATATACGCTCTCGGCGTTCGAGAGGCGGGAGCGCGGCCCTGGACACCGGCCAGTCATGGCCGAGATCGCCCTGATATCCAGCCATGCGCCGTGGACGCCTGTCCCCACATTGCTCGATTGGTCCCGGATCGGCGATGGCTCGGAATTCAACGAGCAGGCCGTCGCGGACGACCCGCCCGAACTGGTGTGGCGCGACAATGATCGGGTTCGGGATCACTATATCGCGACGATAGACTATGCCTTGCAGACCGTCGGATCCTATATGGCGCGGCATGGCCGCAATACGATCTTCGTCATTCTCGGCGACCACCAGCCCGCCCCGATCATCACCGGAGACACGGCATCGCGCGCGGTGCCTATCCATATCGTCGCCGATGATGTAATGTTGCTGGATCGCCTTGATGGTTCGCATTGGTCGCGGGGCATGCGGCCGGCCGGCGGCTCGGCAAGGCCGCGAATGGACGAATTCCGCGAAAGCTTCGTTCGAACTTTCAGCGCGCATGGCTGTTGCCAGCGGCAAGAGGCAGGCGCTAAACCGTCTGTGCCGTAGATCGGCGCATTCGAGGGCAATTTCCGGACAGGCTGGCTGCATCATGATGGGTACCAAACCGCAGATATTGTGCGTGGGCGCGCTGACGCTCGATACGATATTCCGGCTGGATGCGCTGCCGCCGGGCCCGGGAAAATACATCCCCTCGGAAGCCGTCGAAATCGCCGCGGGCATGGCCTCGAGCGCGGCGGCAAGCATTGCGCGGCTGGGCGGCAAGGTCGCGCTCTGGGCGTCGGCGGGGAAGGATGCGGTGGGCGACCGTCTCGTCGCCGAGCTTGAAGGCGAGGGGGTGGATTGTCGCCATGTGCGGCGCGTGGAAGACGCCCGCAGCGCATTCTCTTCGATCTTCGTCGATGCGGCCGGCGAGCGCATGATCGTGCCGTTCTACGACAAGCGCCTGTTGTCGATGCCTGAGGCGACGCCGCCTGTAGATAACGCGTTCGACGTCGTGATGACGGATGTGCGGTGGCCGCTGGCGGCAGTAGCCGCTTTGAAGGCGGCAAGGGCAGCGAACGTGAAATCTGTTCTCGATGCCGACACTGCGCCGCTTGAAGTGCTCGAAACCCTGCTGCCGCTCGCTACTCACATCGTTGCTTCGGAACCGGCTGCGCAAGTGGTTACCGGTGAAACCAATATTGTCCACGCCACCACGGCGCTTGCGGCCCGATATGGCCGCGCCGGAACCTTCGTCGCGGTGACCGGCGGCACGGAGGGCTGCTGCTGGTGGGACGAGGGGCGAAATGGCGTCGTCCATATGCCGGCATTCGACGTGGCGAGCGTCGATACGCTGGCGGCGGGCGATGTTTTCCACGGGGCATTCGCCTGGGGTCTCGCACAGAACCAGCCGATCGACCAGATCATCCGCTTCGCCAGCGCCGCGGCCGCCATCAAATGCACGCGGTTCGGCGGGCGTGCCGGTGCCCCCACAGTCGCCGAAGTGGAGGCATTCCTGTCCGCTCGGCGATGAGACCTATCGGTGGTTGCAACAGGTTGACATTCAACTAACATGTCAGTTAGTGTTCACCTATGGACATGGGAGGACAAAGTGTCTGACGTCAATCGGTTTGGGCTATCCGCCGCGCTTGCAACGCCATTTGACAGCGCGATGCGCATTGATACGGGCAAGGCGCTCGAACATGCCAATTTCTGCCTGGACAATGGCTGCGGCAGTGTCACGCTGTTTGGAACCACGGGCGAGGGGTCCTCGATCAGCAATGAGGAGCGTGGCCTGCTCCTGAGGGCGTTTATCGACGGCGGCATCGAGCCACGGCAGATCGTTATCGGCGTCATGGCCAATTCCTATGTCGATGCCGCCGAACAGACGCGTCAGGCGCTCGATGCAGGGTGCCGTAGTGTACTCCTGGCCCCGCCATCCTACTTCAAGAACCTGAGCGACGACGGGCTTTTCGAATGGTTTTCAGCGGTGTTCACCCATGTCGGCACCGGCTGCCGCGATATCATCCTCTATAATATTCCTTCGGTCACGGCGGTGGAAATCTCCGTCGCGCTTGTCAGCAGATTGCGCGAGGCATTCCCGGCCGCAGTCGCCGGCGTCAAAGATTCGTCCGGCAACTGGCCCTACACGGAGACGCTGCTTGCGGCGCACCGGGATATAGCGATATTGATCGGCGATGAGCGCTCTTTGTCGGCGGGTGTGCGCCTCGGCGGGCAGGGGGCAATATCCGGCCTTGCGAATATCTATCCGGATCGCCTGTTGGTGATGGCGACGGAGGGGCGGGACGACCAGTCGGTCGTGGATGCCGTGAACGAGATCGTCAAGTTTCCGGTGATCCCGGCAGTGAAGGCATTGATCGCGCACCAGACCGGCGATGATGGCTGGCGGCGGGCGCGGGCGCCATTGCAATCGATCCCGGTATCGGATGCAAATCGGCTGCGCGGCATTTTCGACCGCTTGTTCCGGGCTTCGGCAGCCTAGTGGAATAGCCGGCGATCGGCTAAGGGAGGAACGCATGGACGACGGCAACGAGCCGGTAAGATTGCGGGAAAAGGCCTATGCCAGCTTCACCGAACATCTGCTTGCTCGCGATATAAATCCGGGCCAGTTCGTCTCGCAGCGCCAGCTGGTGGCGATGACCGGCATGCCGCTCGGCGCTATCCGCGAACTGGTGCCCCGCCTCGAGGCCGAAGGGCTGGTGAAGACCATTCCGCAGCGTGGCATCCAGATTGCCCATATCGACCTCAATCTCATCCGCGAGGCGTTTCAGTTCCGCCTTTTCATGGAAAAGGAGGCGGTCGCGCTATTCTGCCAGTCGGCGTCGGACGAGCTTCTCGCCAGGCTGCGCAAGGAGCACCAGGATACGCTGGACGAAGCGCTGCAAGCGGCTGAAACGCCGGAGCTCGAATTGCGGGCACAGGCGATCGACTGGAACCTGCATGAAACGATCATCGATTCGCTTGGCAACGAGATCATCGCCCGGGCCTATCGGATCAATGCGATCAAGATGCGCCTGATCAACCAGGAGCGATTCCGCATTACCGGCCGGGTTGTTCCGGTCATGCGGGAGCATCTGGCCGTATTGACGGCGATAGAGAGCCGCGACCCGCAGACAGCCATGGATGCAATTGCCGTTCACATCAACAATGCGCGTAATCTGGCTTTGAAAATCTAAACATCCCGCGCGGGAATGGGAGTTGCCGCCCGGGAGATAACAATGGAGGAAACCATGCACACCAAATTCATGCGGCCGACGCGCCGTCAGTTTCTCGCCGGCACGGCGGCCCTGGGCGCGGCAGGAATAACGGGCCTGAAGCCGGCTTTGGCCAATGTCGACTGGAAGAAATATGCCGGCACGACAATCGAGGTGAACCTCATCAAGAGCCCGCGCGGTGATATTCTCCAGAAATATCAGAGCGAATTCGAGGAATTGACAGGCATCAAGGTCAATGCGGAGCAGACGCCGGAACAGCAGCAGCGCCAGAAGGCGGTGATCGAGCTGACTTCGGGCCAACCGAGCTTCGATGTCGTCCACATCAGCTATCACGTGCAGAAGCGCCAGTTCGAGAAGGGCAAGTGGCTCGCCGACCTGTCGGGCTTCCTGAAAGATCCGAGCCTGACCGATCCTTCGCTGACCGAGAGCGATTTCGCCGAAGCCGGTCTTGCCTTCGCCAAGGACAAGGATGGCCGTTTCGGTGGCCTGCCATTCTCGGTCGATTACTGGATCGTCTACTGGAACAAGGACCTGTTTGCCGCCAAGGGCGTCGAATATCCGAAGACTTTCGACGAGCTGGTCGCGGCGGCCGAAAAGCTGACCGACAAGGACAACGGCATATATGGTTTCGTGGCGCGCGGCATGAAGAACGCCAATACGCCGGTTTGGGCGAGCCTCATGCTCGGATACGGCAAGAGCACGATCGAGGACGGCCAGCTTCTCACCGATACGCCCGAGGCTATCGAAGCCGCCAAGATGTATCAGCGCCTCATGACCAATTCGGCGCCTCCCGGCGTCACCGGCTTCAACTGGGCCGAATGTCAGTCGAGCTTCCTGCAAGGCAAGGTTGCGATGTGGCTGGACGGCATCGGTTTTGCACCGCCGCTCGAAAATCCGCAGAAGTCGCGTGTCGTCGGCAAGGTTGGCTACGGATTGATGCCGAAAGGCCCGAACGCCCAGGCTGCTCCAACCTTTGGCGATGGTATCGGCGTCACTGAAGCATCCAAGAACAAGGAGGCCGCCTATCTCTACTGCCAGTGGGCGATCTCGAAGGAAATGGGCGCGCGGCTTCTCCAGACGGGCTCAGGCGTGCCGTTCCGCAATTCCATCCTGAACGACGCCGAGGTCCGCAAGGGCGTGACCATGCCGTCCGAATGGGTCGACGTTCTGTCGGAATCGGCAAAGGTCAGCAAATTGTGCCTGCCGGTCATCGTCCCCGTTACCGAATTCCGTGACATCATGGGCGTCGGTCTGACCAATATGCTCGGCGGCGCCGATCCGGCTGCGGAATTGAAGCGCGCCACCGAGGAATTCCGCCCGATACTCGCCCGCAGTGAGGGCCAATGACATCGGCCGCCCCAACCATGAGCGCATCGAGGCGTACAAAACCGCCGGAAAAGCGCAGAAGCCGCTTGAAGCCGAGCTACTGGCCCTTCGTTATTCCAGCTCTCGTCATCGTTGGGGCGGTGATCGTGTTTCCCTGGGCATTCACGCTGTGGATGAGCGTGAATGAATGGCAGGTGGGCAGCGGCCAGCGTTTCGTCGGACTTGCCAATTTCTCGCGCCTGGCCTCGGACGCCCGCTTCTGGGAATCGATGGTCCATACGGTCATCTATACCGTCCTGTCCGTCATCGCGCCGCTGGTCCTCGGCACCCTGGCAGCGCTGGTCTTCGATACGAAGCTTCCGATGCGCGGATTGCTGCGGGGCATCTTCGTCATGCCGATGATGGCGACGCCGGTCGCGGTCGCGCTGGTCTGGACGATGATGTACCATCCGCAACTGGGCGTCCTGAACTATCTCCTGTCCTTCCTCGGCATCGGGCCGCAGGAATGGATATTCAACCAGAATACGGTCATCCCTTCGCTGGTGCTCGTCGAGACCTGGCAATGGACGCCGCTCATCATGCTCATCGTCCTCGGCGGACTGGCATCCATGCCGCGCGATCCCTTCGAAAGCGCGGAGATCGACGGCGCCAGCAATTGGCAGAAGTTCCGCTACATCACGCTGCCGATGATCCTGCCATTCATGATGGTGGCGGTGATCATCCGGTCGATAGATGCCCTGAAGAGCTTCGACATCATTTTCGCGATGACGCAGGGCGGGCCGGGCACGGCATCCGAGACGATCAACATCTATCTCTATAATGTCGCCTTCGCCTATTACGACATTGGTTACGCCTCGGCGATTGCGGTCGTGTTCTTCATCGTCATCATTTCCATGTCGCTCGCCCTTCTGGCATTGCGGCAACGGACCAAATGGAACAGCTGAGGAGCAGGACAATGGCGCGTCGCCGCATCAAACCGCTGAAGATCCTCGGCACCGGTTTCCTCGTCTTCGTCATCGTGTCGCCGGCGATCTTCTTCTTCCTGTGGATGCTCTCGCTGTCGCTGAAATACGAGATCGACAACGGAGCCTATCCTCCGATCCTCATTCCGGAACAATTCGCCTGGTCGAACTACACCGAGATCTTCGCGGCGAACGATTTCCTGCTCTATTTCTGGAACAGCCTCATCGTCACCGGCGCGGCCACGGTGCTCGCCCTGCTTGTCGGCGTCCCGGCGGGCTATGGCATCGCGCGCCTGCGCGCCGACAAATCGGCGATCGTCATCATGATTGCCCGCATGACCCCGGGCCTGTCCTATCTCATTCCCTTGTTCCTGCTCTTTCAGGGGCTCGGCCTGCTTGGCACGCTATGGCCGCAGATCATCATCCATCTCGTCGTGACCGTGCCGATCGTCATCTGGATCATGATCGGCTATTTCGAAACCACGCCGATCGAGCTCGAAGAGGCGGCGATGATCGATGGCGCCACGTCCTGGCAGGTCTTCCGCATGGTCGCCTTGCCCATAGCCAAGCCCGGCATCGTGGTTTCGCTCATCCTTGCGGTCATCTTCTCCTGGAACAATTTCGTCTTCGGCATCGTGCTCGCGGGGCGTGAGACACGCACGCTGCCGGTCGCCGTCTATAACATGCTGTCATTCGAGCAGGTCAGCTGGGGCCCCCTGGCTGCCGCCGCGCTGATCGTGACCCTGCCGGTCCTGCTCCTCACAATATTCGCACAGCGGCAGATCATCGCCGGCCTGACCGCGGGCGCCGTCAAGGGCGGCTGATCAGACATAAAGGAAAGCCGATGGCCTCTGTATCCATTCGAGACGTTACGAAAACCTACGGCAATGTGGACGTGATGCACGGCGTCTCGGTCGATATCGAAGATGGCGAATTCGTCATCCTCGTCGGGCCTTCCGGCTGCGGCAAGTCAACGCTTCTGCGGATGATCGCCGGGCTCGAGGAGATCACCGGCGGCGAGATCGCCATTGGCGACCGCGTCGTCAACGATCTGCCGGCCAAGGAACGCGACATCGCCATGGTGTTCCAGAACTACGCGCTCTATCCCCACATGACCGTGGCCGACAATATGGGCTTTGCCCTGATGCTGAAGAAAGCCGCCAAGGAGGAGAAGGCGAGCAGGGTAGGCCGGGCCGCCGAAATCCTCGGCCTCGAAAAGCTGCTCGACAGGTTTCCGCGTCAATTGTCGGGCGGCCAGCGCCAGCGGGTCGCGATGGGGCGGGCGATCGTGCGCGATCCGCAGGTGTTCCTGTTCGACGAGCCCCTGTCCAATCTCGACGCGAAGCTGCGCGTCCAGATGCGAAGCGAGATCAAGGGGCTGCACCAGCGGCTGGGCACGACGATAGTCTACGTCACCCATGACCAGATCGAGGCCATGACCATGGCCGACAAGATCGTGGTGATGAAGGACGGGCTCGTCGAGCAGATCGGCTCGCCGCTTGATCTTTATGATCATCCGGCGAATTTGTTCGTCGCCGGTTTCATTGGTTCCCCGGCAATGAACTTCATCCGTGGCAAGGCCGACGGCGATGGATTCACCACCGCAGACGGCATCAAGCTGCCCATGCCGAAGGATGCCGCCCGCTTTTCCGGCGACGCCATCTATGGCCTGCGCCCGGAGCATATCAGCCTGGTTCCGGCGGGCATTCCGGTTCATGTCGATGTGGTCGAGCCGACGGGGTCGGAGATCATGGTCGTAGGCAAGCTTGGAGAACAGGATATTTCCTGCCTGTTCCGCGAACGCCATTCGATCAAGCCGAACGAGACCATCCATATCGCGCTCGATGCCGCCAAGGCGCATCTCTTCGACGCGGCAACGGGCATGCGCCTCGCCAGCACCGTGGGCAATTGAGCCACGGCCTCAGTCGAATATCTTGCCGGGGTTCATTATTCCGCGCGGGTCGAGAAGGGTCTTGACCGATCGCATCAGCGAGAATTTCACCGGATCTGCATAGGCGGCGAGCTCGGTCTTTTTCTCGCTGCCGATGCCATGTTCGGCCGAGAAGGAACCGCCAACCGCGCGCAGTTCGCCATAAAGCGCCGCCTTGGCCGCATCCTCGTCGGCAGGGCGGGAGACGCCGGCGATGCCGACATGGAGATTTCCATCCCCGAGATGGCCGAACACGAAGCCTGACAGTCCGATCCGCGCGAGGCGCTGGTAGAAGCCGTCCAGCCAGGCATCGAGAGCATTGAGCGGCACCGAGACATCGAACCACAGGCTGGTGGGGTGGATACGGTTAACGACATTGCTGTCTTCGCGTATGTTCCATATCTCGGACCGTTCCTTGCCATTGCGGGCGATGAGCGCGTCGATGACGGCGGCGCTTTCGAGCGGTGCGGTCAGTGCGGCTTCAAGCTGCTCCTGCGCCCGCGACGCGTCATTGGCATCATTCTCGACGATCAGGTAGGCCGGTGCCGGCGCGAACTGCGCGAGCGACGGCGGACCGAGCGTTTGCGCTGCGAGGCCGAAATAGTCCTCTGCCATGAATTCGCAGCGCAGGAGGCCAAGCTCGCGATTGGCGTTGAACTCGTGGAACAGGCCGACCGCGGCGGTGACGCTGCTGCAGGCGACGAGCGCGGTGGCCGTGTGGCGTTCGCGGGGGACGAGCTTGATCACCGCCCTTGTCACCATGCCGAGCGTGCCTTCGGAGCCGATGAACAATTGCTTCAGATCGTAGCCTTCGTTGGACTTGGTGACCTTGGCCATGTCGCGCATGACGCGCCCGTCGGCGAGGACGGCTTCCAGCCCCAATATGCGCTGGCGCATCGTGCCATGGCGGAATGCGTCCATGCCGCCGGCATTGGTCGCGATCATGCCGCCGATGGTGGCGCTTCCCCGCGATGCAAGATCGATGCCCGGCGAAAGTCCGTGCTGCGCGGCTGCATCCTGCAACCCCTGCAGCGTCACCCCCGCCTGCACCACCGCAATGCCGGCCTCCGCGGATATTTCCTCGATCTGGGCCAGCAATGACAGCGAAAGGATGATTTGGCCGGGGCGCGAGACACCGCCGCCGACAAGGCCGGTCCGCCCGCCATGCGGGACGATAGCTATGGCGCTTTCGTTGCAGAGCGCGGCAATCCGCGAAACCTGGTCCACCGTGGCCGGGCTGACCAGCACCGCCGCATCGAGATTGCGTGGATCGGCACCGCTGTCGAGCAGGCCTATGGCATCGCCGGTCTTCAGATTGCGGTCGCCGACGATGGCGCGCAGCCTGTCCAGAATGTGTTCGTCGATCATTGCGGGTCCGAATCCGTACGGCGCTCGAGATAGATGCGCGCGGCGAGGATGATGGCGGTCACGACGATAAGCACGACGGAGATCGCCGCGATGGCCGGGTCGATATTGTCGCGCAGGCCCATCCACATCAGCCGCGGCAGGGTGATGGCGTTGACGCTGGTTATGAACAGGGTCACGCCGATCTCCTCCCAAGAAAGGACGAAGGACAGCAGCGCCGCGGTCAGGATGCCGAACTTGATGTTGGGGATGATGATGCGGACGGCGCGGGTGGCAAGGTTTGCACCGAGGCCGCGCGCGGCAAGGTCGATACGCCTGTCGACCTGATAGAGCGCGACGAGGATGAGCACGACCGCGAAGGGCGTGGTCATCACCGCATGGGCGAGGGCGACACCGAGCCAGGTGTCGTAGCCGACCCAGCTGTTGAAGCTCGAAAGTGCGGTCATCAGGAAATAGAGCGTCATTGCCGAGACGACGGGCGGCACCACGAGCGGCAGCAGGACGAAGCCGATCAGGATCGCGGAGAACCTCGGCTGCAGCATCCAGATGCCGAGGCCGAACAGGGTGGCGAGCGCGGTTGCTATCAGGCTCGACACTATGCCGATCCTCAGGCTGAGGAGGATGCTCTGCCCCCAGGCGGGATTGTCGAGCAGGGCCTGGTAGTGGCGCAGCGACAATGTCCCGCTGGGCATGGAGAGGAAGCGGGCTGGGGTGAACGATACGGGTATCACCGCCAGCAGCGGCATGAGCAGGAACAGCGCCACTGCCGTCGCGAGGAGGAGGATGATCGGGCCGGGTCGCGTCGAAACCATGATCAGCCCACCAGATGCGCAGGTTTGATGAAGCGCCGCAACAAGGCGAGCAGGATGCCGATGACGAGGACGAGCGCAACGCTGATCGCGGCGCCCAGTCCCCAGTCCGGGCTCTGGAATATGCGCAGATAGACGAGTTCGGCGACCATGACGCTGCGTCCACCGCCGAGGATGGCGGGCGTGACGAAGAAGCCGAGCGCAAAGACGAAGACGATCAGGGCGGCGCCGATGATCCCGCCTGAGGTGAGGGGCACGAAGATCGTCCAGAATGTCCGCGTCCGCGACGAGCCCATGCCGCGCGCCGCCAGAAGAATGCGTTCATCGACATTGCGCATGGCGGAGGCGATGGGGAAGACGGCGAAAGGTATGAGGAAATGCGTCATGCCGATGATGACGCCGAGTTCGTTGCGGGCGAGAGCCAGCGGCTCGCTGATGATGCCCGCCGATTGCAGCCAGCTGTTGATCAGGCCGCGGTTGGACAGCATGGCGAGCCAGCCGAAAGCCCGCGTCAGCACCGAAATCCAGAAGGGGACGAGGATGCAGAATTCGGCGAGCATGCGTTGCACCCGGCTGCCGCGAACCCAGACATAGGCGATGGCATAGGCGGCGGCCAGCGACAGCACCGTAACCGCCAGGCAGATGCGCAGCGTGCGGATGAAGACGGAATGCACCAGCGGGTCGGTCAGCAGCGCCTTGTATTGCCCGATGCCCGGCTCGGGAAGGGTGAAGCTCCAGCGCACGACCCCGAGAAACGGCACGACATAGGCCAGCCCGAGAAAGAGCAGCAATGGCGCAAGCAGAAGGAGCTTCCTGAGGAGAGCCGGGTTCACATGCGTTCCTTGTCATTCATGGATGGACGGATGGACGGCCGGCGCGGGCAATGGCCGCCGCGCCGGCCTTTCATTTTCAGGACGAGATGATCTTCGTATATTCGTCGAAGGCCTTGCCGTAGTTTTCGGCATACCATTCCATGTCCAGCGGAACCTGTTTCGACATATTGGCCGGATCGACGCAATTGATGCGCTTCTTGTCCTCGGGGATCAGTGCATCGGTGGCAGGATTTGCCGGACCCTGGCCGAGAAGATTGAACATTTCGAGCTGGCGCTCCGGCGTCTGCGCGCTGGCGATGAATTTCATCGCATTGTCCTTGCCGCCCGGATTGTTCTTCATCACCGCCAATGCGCCCGGCGAGATGAGGCCCTGGTCCCAGATGAACTTGATCGTTCCGCCGGAATCCTGCTCGATCAGCTGCGCCCTCGTCGACCAGATGAGCGCCATGGAGGCTTCGCCGTCGATCAGGACCGACTGGCTCTCCGCGCCGCCGCCCCAATAGGCAACGACATTTTCCTTGAACGAGGCGATCTTGTCATGCGCGCGCTTCAGGTCCAGCGGGTAGAGCTTTTCCGGTGCCACGCCATCGCCCATCAGAGCCGCTTCCCACATGGCGGCGCCCCATTTGTACATCGAACGCTTGCCGGGAAATTTCTTCACGTCGAAGAAGTCGGCCATGCCGGTCGGCACCTGGTCGCCGAATTTCGATGAATCATAGGCGATGATATAGGAGAAGAAGTAGGTGGATGCCGCCGTGTCCCAGCCGAAGCCCGGCCGCATCTTGTTCTTGTCGACGATGCCGTAGTCGATCGGCTCCAGCATTCCCTGCTTGCCGAGCGAGATCCCGGAGAACGGGTCGATGTCGAGGAGATCCCAGCTCGGCTTGCCGCTCTTGAACTGCGCCGTGATCGCGCCTTCGGTCGGACCGGAGCCATCCATCTTCACAGCGACGCCAGACTCCTTGGTGAAGGGCTGGCCGTAGGCCTTGTCATAGGCGGTCATGGCATCGCCGCCCCAATTGACCAGCACCAGTTCCTTCGCCTGGGCGTATGAGCCGGTGGCGCGGAGCAAAGCGGGTCCGCCGGCGAGCAGCATCGCCGCGATCTGGGTAAAGCGGCGCCGGCTGATCTCGCCCTTGTCCACCTTG
The DNA here is from genome assembly GCF_026420825.1 of Phyllobacterium sp. 0TCS1.6A. Lineage (NCBI taxonomy): Bacteria > Pseudomonadati > Pseudomonadota > Alphaproteobacteria > Hyphomicrobiales > Phyllobacteriaceae > Phyllobacterium > Phyllobacterium sp. 0TCS1.6A. The sequence goes on along the minus strand of NZ_JAPMAB010000004.1, from coordinate 82,308 downwards.
CTGGCCAGTATTTCCAGGCAGTCTTTCTGAAAGGCATTGTCCATGTTTTTTCCCTCTGGATCGTTATGTTCGTTTCAGATTCCGTCTGCCTAACTCCCATCGGGCAGCAAGAAACCTTGCTCTGCGGGCCAGGATACCCACACGTCCTTCGAAGTGATATTGCCGGCATTCACCGTGGGCATCGATACGGCGAGATCGACGCCGCCATTGGTGCGCAGATGATATTTCGTCGAGCCGCCGAGATAGGTCTCGGCTTCGATCGTGCAGGCGACGGAATTTTCGCCATCGGCACCGCTTCTTGACGAGATGCGCATATGTTCGGGCCGTACCGCGGCGACGCCGCCGCTTTTCGGCGCGGTTCCATTGGCGGTCAGGACGATCGTCCGTTCTTCGAACCGTCCCTCGGCCCGGTCGCCGTTCAGGCTGAAATCTTCGAGCGGCAGCAGATTGATCTCGCCGAGGAACTCCGCCACGAACCGGCTAGCCGGCCTTTCATAGACGTCCTGGGGGCGGCCGATCTGGAGAAGCTCGCCATGATTGAAGATCGCCACGCGCGAGGAGAGCGCCAGCGCTTCCGATTGATCATGGGTGACGAAGACGAACGTCGTGCCGGTCTCCTGGTGGAGGCGTCTCACTTCCTCCTGCATCATTTCCCGCAGGTTCTTGTCGAGCGCCGAAAAAGGTTCGTCCAGCAACAGGACGGATGGCTCGAAAGCCAGCGCCCGGGCAAGCGCGACGCGCTGCTGCTGCCCGCCGGACAGGCGTGACGGCAATTTCTTTTCATGGCCCGAAAGCCCGACCCGCTCCACCATTTCGCCGACGCGCCGCTTGATCTCGGCCGACGGGCGGCGTCGGACCTTCAAGGGAAAGGCGATGTTCTGCTCGACGGTCAGGTGCGGAAACAGCGCATAGCCCTGGAACACCATGCCATAGGACCGCTCTTCCGCCGGAACATCGGTGATGTCCTTGCCGTTCATCATGAGACGGCCGGTGGTCGGGGCAAGAAACCCGGCGAGGATCATCAGGAAGGTCGTTTTGCCGGAACCGGAGGGCCCGAGAAGCGTGAGGAATTCGCCGCGTCCGATATCGAGCGTCAGATCCTTCAGCGCGTGGAAGGCACCGAATGTCTTGCCGATGGATACAGCCTTGATCTCGGCGGCGTTTGCGTCGCTGAGGTGCATGCTTTGAGGCATCCTTGTCCTCTTCCCCTTCGTTTGGAGGAAGCGTAGGCACAATCGCCCTTGACGACAATTGAATAATATTGCCGCGACACGTGAATGATTTTCACCTCAAGAGGAGTCCAGCCGGTCGCTCAACTACCACGCGTTTGGGATAGGCGCGAGCGCAACCAGTCAGAGAAGGCGGATTGGGCCGGATGTTTCAGCCGCTCATAGTCGGTGACGAGAAAATAGGACTTCGGCGACTTGATGGCTAGGTCGAACGGCTTGATCAATTGACCGCCCTGCATGGCTTTCCGGCAGGTCAGTTCATCGCCCATTGCGATGCCCTGCGCGGTGATCGCCGCCGAGAATACGAGGTTCATGTCGGAAAACACGATGCCGCGCTCGGAATCGGGATTGTCGACATTGGCGAGCGCCAGCCAGCGCGTCCAGTCCTCGAAATCGTCGAGGTGAAGGAGCGTCGCGCGCAGCAGGTCCTTCGGCTCCGCCAATCCGCCGAGCTTGTTCAGCAGCACGGGGCTGCACAGCGGCGTGAACTCCACGTCGCATAGCTGCTCGACCGAGCGGTTGGGCCAGTTGCCGTCGCCGAAGGCTATGAACAGATCGACATTGCTGTCGCTCACATCGTCCAGTTTGCGCGGCGTGACGATGCGCAGGGCGATATCGGGATATTTCTCCTGGAATTCGGCAATATGGGTGCAAAGCCACAAGGAGGCGAACCCGGCCGTGCAACTGACGGTCAGGGGGCCGCTGGTGCCGGTCGTGCTCTGGCGCCCGCCGGCATCGTCCAGCACGATCAGCGCCTTGCGCACGTCATTGGCATATTTGCGGCCGCGCGGCGTCAGCACGACGCCCTTGCCGTCCCGTTGCAGCAGCTGGAAGCCGAGATCGCGTTCCAGCAGGCGCAACTGGTGGCTGACTGCGCTCCGCGTCAGGTGAAGCTCTTCCGCGGCGCGCCAGACGCTGCCATGCCTCGAGAAGCTCTCCAGCGCCCGAAGCGCCTGCGTGGATGGGATGCGCATCTATGCCTTTGGCTGAAAGGTGAATGGAATTTGCACGTTTTGCGAAAACATATCACTTTTTGCCGCCCGTGCCAGATGGTTATCTGCGCCAAAGGGGAGGCGCATCGTGGCGACAGCGGCAGCGGAAACGGCAATCAGCCACATCGATCACCATCGCGGCGATCTTTCGCAATGGACGCGGATCATATTCGAATATGGCGAGACGGCCTGGCGCGAATACCAGTCTGCCGATTGGTATGTGGAGCTTCTGCGCGGCGAAGGTTTCGACGTCGAGGTCGGCTCCGGCGGCATGCCGACGGCGTTTTGCGCCCATTGGACCAACAAGGCCGGCACGAACGCCACATCGCCGATCATCGGCATGTATGCCGAATATGATGCAGTGCCCGGCAATTGCCAGAACGCATCGACCCGCCAGGAGCCGCGGCCAGGCCTCAATGTCCACGCCGGCGGACATACCGACCCGCATTCGGCGCTCGGCATTTCCAGTCTTGGCGGTCTGCTTGCCACCAAGGCCGCGATGGAGCGACACGGCATCGCGGGAACGCTGCGCTTCACCGGGGAACCCGCAGAGAAGGTGCGCGGCTCGAAGCCCATCCATGCTGCCAAGGGCTATTATGACGGGCTGGCGGGCATGATTTCGTTCCATCCGTTCTACATGCTGCCCATGTGCAATACCGTCCGCTGGGATACGCATTGCGGCGCGGCCTATTCGATGATCTACCGGTTCGTCTGCGACCAGCCCGAACTATGGGGCCGCAGCGACGGCGCACCCATCCCGCAGTCGCATTCGGCGATCCGCGCCCCGGGCGCCAATGATGCGCTGATGATGATGTATATGACATCGAAGTCGCTGCGGGATTCGATGCTTCCCCATCAGGGCGGCTGGTCGATCAGCGAGGCCATCCTGACGGCCGGCCAGGCGACGGCGGACAATCTGCCGGCGGGGCTGGCGGAAATCCAGTACATGATCCGCGTGCCGACGATCGCTATGGCGGAACAGGTGGCGGCGGCGCTGGACCGTAACGCCGAACATGCGGCGTCGCTCAGCGGCTGCCGCATGGAACGGCACTGGGTCTGCAAGTCGAGGCCCGGCCTTGCCAACCACGCCATGGCCGAGATCACATGGGAGGCGTTGAGTTCCGTCGGTGCGCCGCGCTGGGACGAGCGCGCCAAGGCGCTTGCCCGCGAGATCCAGGCGAATGTCGGGCTGGAAGCGATGGACGAGCCTTTCCTGGAGGAATGCGAGAGGCTGATCGAGCCACAGGTGGCGGAAGCGATCCTGCGGCAGGACCTGCCGCCCTCGCAGAAGAATTCCACGTCGGACGATTATACGGACATGAGCTGGCATGCGCCGACGGCGCGTTTCTATGTTGCGCGCCCGGCATTGAAGGCGCCCAAGGGCTTCGTCTATCCGGGCTGGGTGATGAATGCGCTGGGCGGCATGCCCGAGACGATCGACCCCATGGTGAATGTGGCGGCGAGGACAGTGGCGCTTGCGGCGCTGCGCCTGCTCGAGGATGGTTCGGCGCGCGACAGGGCCATGGATGAATTCATCCGGCGCACCGGCGGCGGCATCGGCGGCAGCGAATGGATCGCGCCGCTCTGCGATTACAAGCCGCCGATCGAGTTCCGCTGGCCGGAATATGTTTCCACGCAACGCGGCCGCGAATGGTGCATCCCGAACGAACATGAGGAGCAACGCCGATGACACGCCATGAACAGGGTTTTTCCGACGAATTCACGCTGAAACGCCGCAATCCTAATGGCGGCACGGCGCCATTGAAGCAGTGGGGGTTCCGCAACGAGACCGACCCGCTCACCGACGTGCTGCTCGGTTCGCCAGCCTTTCTGCGGCACATGGCGACGAGTTCGCTCTCCCGCAAGCATCTGCGCGAGGCGCCGTGCAATATCCAGGTCGCGCAGGCGCAGCACAAGGAACTCGTCTCGGCCTATGAACATTTCGGCGTGCGCATCCACTGGCACGAACAGGAACCGGAACTGCCGATGCAGGTCTATTCGCGCGATTCCAGTGTCATGACGCCCTATGGCGCGATCATAACGGCCATGGCCAATTGGTGGCGCCGGGGCGAGAACTACGCCGCGATCCGCACCTATGAAAGGCTGGGTATCCCGATCTACGACATGGTGACCGCCGGAACCTTCGAAGGCGGCGATTTCAACGTGATCGAGGAAGGTTGCGTCCTCATCGGCTGCGGCGGCGCGCGAACGCAGGAAGAGGGCGCAAAACAGGTCGAATCCTGGTTCCGCAAGGAAGGCTGGGAGACAAAACTCGCCTTTATCGACGAATATTACGTGCATATCGACCTGATGGTGGTGCCGATCGCCCCGAAATTGACGGCGGTCTGCCTTGCCTGCACCGAGCCCGGCATCGTCGATTGGCTCAAGGCCAAGGGACATGAGATCATCGACGTTCCCTTCCAGGACACGATGAATCTCGGCTGCAATTTCATGTCGCTCGGCAATGCGAAAGTCATCGCACCGACCTCCAGCAAGTCATTGATCGAGCAATTGCGCGCCAGAGGGTTCGAAGTCGCTGCGGTCGACATGAGCGAGATCTCCAAGACCGGCGGCGGCATCCACTGCATGGCGCAGGCGCTCATCCGTTCGGCGGCCTGAAAACAACTGGGTGGAACGCTATTCCATTATTCGGAACAGCGTTCCACCTGCGCTGCCGGGCGCATTGCCGATGCTCCCCAACGCTTCTTTCGGCTTGCATTTGCGCCGGGCTGTTCCTATCGAACATAGAGCGCCACCTTCGGTCGGCGCCTTGGGGACATAAGAACATTCCAGAGGTCGCGTGCACAACGAAGTCGCATTGATATCGACCGTAGCCGTGAGCTTCGTCGCGGCTGCAATCTTCGGCTTTATCGCCGATCGGTTGAGGCTGCCGCCGCTTGTCGGCTATCTCGTCGCGGGCATAGCCATGGGCCCCTTCACGCCCGGCTTCATCGCCGATACCAATCTGGCCGGCCAATTGGCCGAAATGGGCGTCATATTGTTGATGTTCGGCGTCGGGCTTCACTTTTCGACGTCCGAACTTCTTGCCGTCCGCCGCATTGCCGTGCCCGGCGCGATCGTGCAGATACTGCTTGCGACGCTCGCCGGCATCGCCCTTTGCTCGTTCTGGGGCTGGGGGCTCGGCGCCGGCATCGTCTTCGGTCTCAGCCTCTCCGTCGCCAGCACCGTCGTGCTCCTGAAGGCGCTCGAAGAGCGAAACCTCGTCAATTCCGCCAATGGCCGTGTTGCGGTCGGCTGGCTGATCGTCGAGGATCTTGCCATGGTGCTCGCGCTCGTGCTGCTGCCGACGCTCGCCGATAGCCTCGGCACATCCGGCGCCGCAGCCGCCCATGGCAGCGGCAGCATCGCGATGACTATCGGACTGACGCTGCTCAAGGTGGCGGTTTTCGCCTTCATCGCGATCTATATCGGGCCGCGAATAGTGCCATGGCTCCTGACGCTGATCGCGCGGACGGGCTCACGCGAACTGTTCACGCTCTCCGTCCTCGCCATCGCGCTCGGTATCGCCTATGGCTCGGCGGAACTGTTCGGCGTGTCCTTCGCCCTCGGTGCGTTCTTCGCCGGGGTGATCATGAGCGAGTCCAATCTCAGCCACAGGGCGGCAGCCGACTCCCTGCCGCTGCAGAACGCCTTTTCCGTGCTGTTCTTCATCTCCGTCGGCATGTTGTTCGATCCGTCCGTGCTGGTGCGCGAGCCCATCGCAGTCGCGGCGACGCTGTTCCTCATCATCGTCGGCAAATCGATCATCGCCAGCGCGATCGTGCTGATCCTGCGCTATCCGATCGCCATGAGCCTGACCGTTGCCGCCGGCCTCGCCCAGGTCGGCGAATTCTCGTTCATCCTTGCCGGGCTCGGCGTTTCGCTGGGGTTGCTGCCGAAGGAAGGGCAGGATCTCATCCTGGCTGGTGCCATATTGTCGATCACGCTGAATGCCTTCGTCTTCAGCGGCGCAGAATGGGGACACAAGCTGGTCGGCCGCCTGTGGCCCGCCTTCTCCGAACGCCACGGCAAGCAGAAACACGAGACCCTGTCACGCGAGCTCGCGAAGATCCGCGCTGCCGGCGAAGAACGTGACCGCAAGCATGAGCAGAAGCTGAAGCAGCTCATCGACACGTTCCCGCTGTTCTCGCAGATGGACAGGAACTCGCGCGACGAGCTTTTCCTGCTGTTCCGGCCGAAAACCGCCACGCCCGGCGAGAAGGTCATTCGCGTCGGCGACCGGGGCGACGGCATGTATTTCGTCGTCGCCGGTTCGGTGGAAGTGCGGCTGGAGGATGCCGCGGTGCAGCTGGAGCCCGGCGCCTTCTTCGGCGAGATGGCGCTTCTGAGCGGTGGCAGGCGCACGGCCGATGTCGTTGCGATCGATTTCTGCCAGTTCCTCGTGCTCGATCGGCGCGATTTCAACCTGTTCGCGTCGCGTTATCCGGGTTTGCGTACCGCCGTCACCGCCATGGCGCGCGAGAGAAGCGAAATGAACGTCTCAAGGCACAATGGCGACTAGACGATTTCAGCGTTGGCCGAGCCATGCACGGATGCCGTGGGCGGCGGCACGTCCCGTCGCGAGACACGCGGTGAGGAGATAGCCGCCGGTCGGCGCTTCCCAATCCAGCATTTCGCCCGCCGCGAATATGCCCGGCAATGATTTGAGCATGTAGCTCTCATCGATGGCCGACCAGCGGATGCCGCCTGCCGAGGAGATGGCCTCTTCTATCGGGCGCGGGCGGGAAAGCGTCAGCGGCAGCTGCTTTATCGATCTCGCCTGGCCTGCCGCATCGGCGAGGTCGTCCGGTCCGGCCAGTTCCTTGAGCAGGGACACCTTGACGCTGTCGAGCCGCGCTGCCTTGCGCAGGCGATTGGAGAAACTCGCCTTGCCGCGGGCGCGGTCCAGATCCTGCGCCAGCCTGGAATGATCCCGGCCCGGCGCAAGGTCCAGCACCAGCCGCGCCGTCCCTTCGCGGAGCAGTTTATCGCGCAGCGCCGCTGCATGGGCGTAGATGAGGCTGCCTTCGACCCCGTGCTGCGTGATGACGAATTCGCCCTGTATCGTGCCGGCATCCGAGCTGGCGATGACGGATTTGACGGGCATGCCGGCAAATCGCTCGCGGAAATAATCGCTCCAGGCGACGTCGAAACCGCAATTCGCGGGCAGAAGCCCGGCTATTTCCACACCATGCTGGGCGAGGATATGGGTCCAGCTTCCATCGGAGCCGAGGCGCGGCCAGCTGGCGCCACCGAGCGCCAGAAGCACGGCATCGGCTTGCGTCGATATTTGCCCCGTCGGCGTTTCGAAGACGAGCGCACCGTCCTTCAGCCCGACCCAGCGATGGCGTTTCAAGATCTTGATCCCGGCGGCGTCCAGCCGTGCAAGCCAGGCGCGCAACAGGGGCGAGGCTTTCATTGCCACGGGGAATACCCGCTGCGACGATCCGACGAAAGTCTCGGTGCCGAGCCCCGCCGCCCAGTCGCGTATCTGCGCCGGCGTGAAATCGTCGAGCGCCGGGCGCAACCGGTCGCCCGCCGCGCCGAAACGACGGCGAAAACTGTCATAATCCTCGGCATGGGTGAGGTTCAGCCCGGATTTGCCGGCCAGCAGAAATTTGCGGCCAACCGTTGGCATGGCGTCATAGACCGTCACGCCGTGTCCGCTGCTGGCAAGCGTCTCGGCTGCCATCAGGCCGGCCGGTCCGCCGCCGATAATTGCTATTTCCGCCATGTCGACTGCATTATCCCGTGATCCGCCCGCCTGATATCGGCTTTCAGCGGCTCGCGTCCAGTTGATTCCTGCGGATCAGCTCTTCGCGGATCAGCTTTTTGGCGATCTTGCCATAGGCCGATTTCGGCATGTCGGGCCAGAAGACGTAACGCTTCGGCAGTTTGTAGCGCGCCATCTTGCCGTCCAGCCAGTTGGACAGCACGCTTTCGTCAAGCTCGGCGCTGGCGCGCGGAACGCAGACCGCGAGGCCGACTTCGCCCCAGACCGGGTCTGGAATGCCTATGACGGCGACCTCGGTGACATCCGGATGGCTGAGTATCTTTTCCTCGATCTCGCGCGGATAGACGTTGGACCCGCCGGAAATATACATGTCGGACGCCCGACCGGTGATGTAGAGGTAGCCTTCCTCGTCCATGTGGCCGAGATCGCCGGTGCGGAACCAGCCATCGCGGAACGCTTTCTCGTTGGCTTCGGGATTGTCGTAATAGCCGGCGAAAACGGCGGGCCCGATCACGCATATCTCGCCCGTCGCGCCGGGTTCGAGCTCCCGTCCGGTATCGTCCTGGATCGAGATCATCATTCCGGTCCTGGCATAGCCGCAAGTGCCCGGCCGGACTTCCGGCCCGTCGCCGAGATGGTGATCGCTCGGCGGAAGCACGGTGATGTTGCCGGTAACCTCGCCGAGGCCGAAATACTGGACGATGACGGGGCCGAGGGTGCGCAGCGCCTGGATCTGGTCGGTCCGATACATCGGCGCCCCGGCATAGATGACGTATCGCAGCGAGGTATGATCATGCCGGCCTGCCGAGGGATGCTCCGTCATGAGCTTCAGGATCGTCGGCACCGTGAACATGTTGGTCACGCGCCATTTTTCGACCAGGCGCCAGACTTCCTCCGCATCGAATTTTTCGGTCGGAAGCAGGATCGTCTTGGCTGCGCGGGCGACCTGGGTAAGCTGGTGAATGCCGGCGCCGTGCGAAAGCGGCGCGACGACGAGGGACGCATCATCATGTGTCGTGCCGGGCATGAGATCGCAGAGATGATTGGTGATCACGAATGCCATCTGGCCATGGGTGAGAATGGCGGCCTTGGGCCGGCCCGTCGTGCCGGAGGTAAAGAAGAACCAGCAGGGATCATGATGATCGACCGCCGCGAGCGCAGCCGCCTGGCCGGAAAATTCCTCGACGATGGCATCATAGTCTTCGCCGAAGCTGGCGCTGCCGATGGTTATGACGAACGGAGCCGTATCGGCGGCTTCGACACAGGCTTTCGCATGGTCCGGAAAGGCGGAGCCGCAGATAATCCCCTTTGCCCCGCTGGCCTTCGCCAGATAGGCGACTTCTTGCGGGGTCTGGCGGTAGTTCGCCGGCACCCACACGGCGCCGATGCGGAAGCAGGCGAACATGGATTCGAACATCTGGTTGCAGTTCTGCGACTGGATCAGGATCCGGTCGCCCTTTTGCACCTGGAACCGGGTTTGCAGCGCGTGCGCCATGGCATTGACGCGCCGGCCTATCTCGGCCCAGCTCCATGTTTTTTCGCCCCAGACGAAGCCGATCCGGTCGGGAAAACGACGTGCCGCCTGGTCGAGGAACCCGGCGAGGTTCATCACCCTTGTCGTTGCAGGCTTCACGGCAAGTCCGCTCGTAGCCATCATGCTTCTCCCGCTTCAAGTCGCCTGTGCATTTTCAGGGTACTGCCGCCAAGCCGCTTCAGGCGGCCATTGACCGGCTGCAATTGCGCCAGCCGCGTCTCGATCTTGCGTGCCTCGGTACGCATCAGCGCCGCGAGCTCCAGCTGCCTTTGCGGCTGCATGCGGCTGTCGATGGCCGCGATGCTCAAGGCTCCTGCGGGGCTGCCGTCGGGATAGCGGATCGCATAGCCGATGGCCCAGGAATTGGCCAGGATGCGGCCGGGATTGAGCGCAAAGCCGGTCTGGCGCGTCGTCTTCACGTCTTCCCACATCTGCGCCGGATGAAGATTGGGGTAATCGGCAAGCAGAGTCGGCTCATTGGTGCGGATGATCTCGTCCACCGCCTCGTCAGGAAGCGCCGAGAGAATGGCCAGCGAACCGGCACCGACACCGAGCGGGTGTCTGTAGCCCGCCTGCAGCGCATGCGTACGGATCTCGTAGGTTCCCTCCTCGCGATGCAGGCAGACGGAATATGAATCGCGCTGGATCGACAGGAAGCTCGTATCCTGCGTCTTTGCCGAGAGGATCGCCAGGCTGTCGCGCGCAAGCTGCAACAGCCCGTAGCGGCGCGAGGCGAGCGTGCCCAGCACATAGGCTTCCTCGCCCAGCTGGTAGCGCCGCGTCAGGCTGTCCTGCTCGACGAGGCCGGAGCGGATCAGCGCCAGAAGCAGACGGCGGGTGGTTGGCTTGTTCAAGCCGCTCTGCTCGACGATTTCGCTGAGGGCCGCGCCCGAATCGCCGAAATAGCTGACGAGGCTGAGCAGCGTCAGCGCCCTGTCGACGCTCTGCGCCCCATTGAGGTTCTTCGTCTTGGTCAACCGCTGTTCCATGTTCGCCCATATGATCCATAATGTGGATCGAGTTTTCGAAGTATACAACAATGCTATAAAAAAGATTGCAAGACCGTACGGTTTGTCTATGATTTTCACAAGATTGAGGAGGGCATCCATTCTACATTATGGATCGTGTGCAGGACAGGGAGGTCCCGCCGACGTTCCGGGGATGGATGCGAATAAGGGAGGATACCAGCCGTGACCAATATTTCTCGCCGCCAGATGCTGCTTGTAGCCGGCGGCACAGTTCTTGCCAGCCCGTTCATCATGCGCCGCCCGGCCAATGCGGCCGAGTTTTCCTATAAATACGCCAACAACCTGCCGGTGACGCACCCGATGAACATCCGGGCGCAGGAAGCGGCGGACAAGATCAAGGAAGAGAGCGGCGGCAGGTTCGAACTGGCGATATTCCCGTCGAGCCAGCTCGGCTCCGATACGGATACGCTCAGCCAGCTTCGCTCCGGCGCGGTCGAGTTCTTCACCCTGTCCGGCCTCATCCTGTCGACGCTCGTGCCGGCCGCTTCGATCAATGGCATCGGCTTCGCGTTCCCCGACAGCGCCACCGTCTGGAAGGCCATGGATGGCGATCTCGGCGCCCATGTGCGCGGGCAGATCACCAAATCCAATCTCGTCGTGATGGACAAGATCTGGGACAATGGCTTCCGCCACATCACGTCGAGCTCCAAGCCGATCGTCACGCCGGAGGACCTGAAGAACTTCAAGATCCGCGTGCCGGTGAGCCCGCTCTGGACCTCGATGTTCACGGCTTTCCAGGCTGCGCCCGCCAGCATCAACTTCAACGAGGTCTATTCCTCGCTGCAGACGAAAATCGTCGATGGCCAGGAGAACCCGCTGGCGATCGTCTCCACGGCGAAGCTCTACGAAGTACAGAAATATTGCTCGCTCACGGGCCACATGTGGGATGGCTTCTGGTTCCTCGGCAACCGGCGCGCCTGGGAGGCCCTGCCGGACGATCTCAAGGAGATCGTTGCGAAGAACATCAATGCCGCCGGCATGGCCGAGCGCGAAGACGTGGCCAAGCTGACCGAGACGCTGCAGGCCGACCTCAAGGCGAAGAACCTCGAATTCAACACGCCGGACCCGGCCCCGTTCCGCGAGGCGCTGCGCAGCGCCGGCTTCTACGCCGAGTGGAAGGGCAAATATGGCGACGAGGCCTGGGGCCTGTTGGAAAAAGTCGTCGGCCAGTTGTCGTAGGGGCCGACGAGAGTGGCGCGCCTGCACATCACCGAAGGGGCCGTGACGGCGGACGAGGAAAGCGTGCTTTCCCCGCCGGGCCGCGACGATCGCTCCTTGCTGTCCAGGTGCGACCGCCTGTTCGGGCAGCTTGTCGAATATTCGGTCGCCTTCCTCGTTCTTGCCGAGATCGTCATCCTTTTCGCCGGCATTTTTGCGCGCTACGTGCTGCACCAGCCGATCGTCTGGTCGGATGAACTCGCTTCGATCCTGTTTCTCTGGCTGGCCATGCTCGGTGCCGTCGTTGCCTTCAGGCGGGGCGAACATATGCGCATGACCGCGCTCGTCGGGATGATGACGCCGCAAAGGCGGGCGTTTTTCGACGCGTTGGCGGTGGCCGGATCGCTGGCCTTCCTCCTGTTCATCATGTATCCGGCCTATGACTACGCCCATGAGGAAATGTACATAACGACGCCGGCGCTGGAGATCCCCAATGCCTGGCGCGCCGCGGCGCTGCCGGTGGGCGCGGCGCTGATGATCCTGTCGTCGCTGTTCAAGCTCTTCCAGCTTTCGAGCCTGCGCAATGCGCTTGGCGCCATTGCCATCATCGGCGTCGTCGCTGCCATCCTGTGGGTTCTCGGCCCGTCGCTGAAGCCGCTTGGCAATGTCAATCTTCTCATCTTCTTCGTCGGTGTCGTGGCTATGCTGGTCCTGAGTGGCGTGCCCATCGCCTTCTCGTTCGGCCTCGCCACCTTCGCCTACCTGTCGCTGACGACGAATGTGCCGATGCTGGTCGTGATCGGGCGGATGGACGAGGGCATGTCGCATCTCATCCTGCTCGCCGTGCCGCTGTTCGTCTTTCTCGGCGTGCTGATCGAAATGACGGGAATGGCCCGCGCCATGGTGCAGTTCCTCGCCAGCCTGCTCGGCCATGTCCGGGGCGGCCTGTCCTATGTGCTCATCGGCGCCATGTATCTCGTTTCCGGCATATCCGGTGCGAAGGCGGCCGACATGGCAGCGGTCGCGCCGGTCCTCTTTCCCGAGATGAAGGAGCGCGGGGCGAAGCCGGGCGAACTGGTGGCGCTTCTCTCGGCCACCGGCGCGCAGACGGAGACCGTGCCGCCGAGCCTCGTTCTCATCACCATCGGTTCCGTGACCGGCGTATCGATCGCGGCCCTGTTCACCGGCGGACTGCTTCCGGGCGTCGTGCTCGCCGTCATGCTGTGCTTCGTCGTGTGGCGGCGCTATCGCAACGAGGACCTGTCGCATGTGAAAAAGGCGAGCGGTGGTCAGATCGGCAAGGCGTTCCTGATCGCGCTGCCGGCCCTGGCGCTGCCCTTCATCATCCGCGCCGCGGTCGTCGAGGGCGTGGCTACCGCGACGGAGGTCTCTACCATCGGCATCGTCTATGCGGTGATCGCCGGCCTGCTCATCTACCGGCAGTTCGACTGGCGGCGCATAAAGCCGATGCTCGTCGATACGGCATCTCTGTCCGGCGCAATCCTGCTGATCATCGGTGCAGCGACGGCGATGGCATGGGCGCTGACCCAGTCCGGCTTCTCGCGCGACCTCGCCGCCTACATGGCCGCGCTTCCGGGCGGGCCGCTGGCGTTTCTCGCCGTGTCGATCGTCGCCTTCATCATCCTTGGAAGCGTCCTCGAGGGAATCCCGGCGATCGTACTGTTCGGGCCGCTGCTGTTCCCCATCGCCCGCCAGGTAGGCGTCCACGAGGTCCATTATGCCATGGTGGTCATCCTGGCGATGGGCATCGGCCTTTTCGCGCCGCCATTCGGCGTCGGCTACTATGCCGCCTGCGCCATCGGCCGCGTCAATCCGGACGAAGGCATGCGCCCGATCTGGGGTTACCTTGTCGCCCTGATCATCGGCACCATCCTCGTCGCGGCCATTCCCTGGATTTCGATCGGGTTCCTCTGATGACCGGCAGGCTGAACAACAAGGTTGCGCTCGTCTTCGGCGCCGGGTCGTCCGGTCCGGGGTGGAGCAATGGCAAGGCGGCCGCCGTCGCCTATGCCCGCGCCGGCGCCAAGGTGGCCTGTATCGACATTCAAGCGCAGGCCGCCGAAGAAACGGCATCGATCATCCGCGGCGAGAATGGCCGCGCGAGCGCCTTTTCCGCCGATGTGACCGACAGCGCGTCCATCGCCCGGACTGTGGAAGCGGCGCTCGCGGAATTCGGCCAGATCGACATTCTCCATAATAATGTCGGCGTGGCGACTGCCGGAGGGCCGGAAGAACTCGACGAAGACAGGTTTCGATCTTCGCTCGACATCAATGTCGGCTCGATATTCCGCACGGCGAAGGCGGTGCTGCCGCATATGCGCGAACGCGGCGCAGGCGCCATCGTCAACATATCCTCGCTCGCGGCCATCAGGTGGACCGGCTACCCCTATTTCGCCTACTATGCAGCAAAAGGCGCCGTCAACCAGGCGACGGTCGCCCTGGCGATGCAATATGCGAAATCCGGCATCCGGGCCAATTGCATAATGCCCGGCCTCATCGACACGCCGCTGATCTACAACCAGATCTCGAGCAATTACGCCTCTGTCGACGAGATGGTTGCCGCGCGCAACAGGATGGTGCCGATGGGCAAGATGGGCAATGCGTTCGACGTCGCCAATGCGGCGGTGTTCCTCGCCTCCGACGAGGCGGCTTTCATCACCGGCGTCTGCCTTCCGGTGGATGGAGGGCAGAGCTGTTCGGCGGTCGCCGGTGTCTAGACCGGCAGACATCGCGCCCCGCAAGGCAGAGATGGCGCCCCGGCATCTGCAGCATCCCGGTGTGCGGACGGGCGCGCCATTCGAGAGCCATATGGCGGCCGGGATCAGGCTGGAGTTCGAAATGGCTCCGGGATCGTCCCTCATCGATGGCCTTGCCTTTCATCTCGAAGAACGCGGGATCGCCGCCGCTGCCATCCAGTTGGAAGGTGGTGCGTTCGAGCCGCTCCGCTACCTCATGCCGGCCCTTTCAAGCGATGGCGTCCATGCTGCCTGGTACAGCGAGCTCCACGCGCCGCATGGCGAGGCGGCGCTGGAGAAGGGTTGCGTCACCTACGGCACGCGCGACGGGGCGCCGTTCTGCCACTGCCATGCGGTCTGGCAGGAGGGCGAGGAGCGTCGTGCCGGCCATATAGTTCCAGATGCAACCATCATCTCGCGGCCGGTGAGAGTCACCGCCTATGCGACGGCGGATATCAGCCTTTTGTCGGAGCCGGACGAGGAGACCGGCTTCACCTTGTTTCATCCGCTACTGCTTCGGCGCTCGCAAAAAGCGGCTGCGCGGTTCATTTTTGCGCGGGTAAAGCCCAATGAAGACATCATCGAGACACTGGAGGCGGTCTGCCGGATACATGGCATCGCCAGTGCGACCATACGTGGCTCCGTCGGCAGCCTCATCGGGGCGCGCTATGAAGGCGGCGCCAGAGTGGCTGATGTGGCGACGGAAGTCTTCATCGACGAGGGCGTCGTGACGGCGGATGGTTCCGGCAGCCATGTCGCCATAACCATGGTCGATACGCGCGGCGGCATCACCAGCGGCCGTCTCATGCGCGGCGACAATCCGGTCTGCATAACTTTCGAAATATGTCTTGAAGTCGATCAGGCCAGCAGGAAATAGCCGCAGATTGCGGCCGCTGCCACCAGTGCCACCACCAGCGTCACACGTGCGCCGCGCCAGGCAGGAGCGGCCTGGGGCAGAGGCTCCACGCCGACCAGGTTGACGCGTATCGGCCGCGGTTGCGGGCCCGTTGCCAAGGGTTCGTCGGTTTCTTCGTCAATCTCGTCCTGCAGCAGGTTCTTCCGGTGCGAAAGACCCGTACCGGCGCGCAGTTCGACCGAGGATGGCCGCTGCTTCTTCGCCAGTGTCGCGTCCTTGGGCGACCGCACCGCGCCGCCGGCGGCCCGCTCGAATTTGCGCATGGCGTTCTCGTCATTCCAATTGTTCTCGAGCGCCTGCTGCGAGCCAACATTGTTGATAAGCTGAACCACCGTGTCGTCCTCCGCTGCGGTTGTGCGTGAGCAGCTGCATTTCAACCGATACATGATGCCGCTATTGCGGCAAAATGGCAAATCTCTATTCCTCACCGGCCTGAATGTCGCAAATGTCATAAAACTGTTAGGCGCCTGGGGCACGCTGCCGCGGTTCCCGTTCGTGGAGCGATCCGTTCGAGTCTGACAGGAGAGCGCGCGATGTCCTTTCGCATCGATGTAGATGGCAAGAGCCGTTACAATGCCGATGGCAGCAAGGTCCCCTTCGGTTCGGCCCAGCAGCAGCAGCTCTTCGTGCAGCAGATCAACCAGGCGATCCAGGAGCGGGCGCGTTCCGGCGATGCCTTTGATCCAACGCGTGAGAAGATCGTGGTTGCCCAGCCGGGCGACAGCCTGTGGCAGATCGCCGAGCAGAACAATGTCAAGTTTGTGGATGTGCTTGGCGCCAATGCCGAGCTGGTGGATCGCCAGTCGGGTCAGATCGACGTCAATGATGTGGTGATCGTCCCGCATGCGGAACCCGAACTCGTCGCCGATGATCCGCGCAATGAAAAGAACGTGCCGCTCGGCGAGACCATGTTCCGCAGCGAGCTCTACGAGCGCGCGAACAAGATCCAATATGCGGACGATCCGGCAAAGGTGGATTACGACGCCGAGACCAAGGTGCTGCAGGGCGATGTCGGCACCTATCTCGACAGTCTCCCCGCGGCGGACCGCCAGGCGGCAATATCGCGGCTGATCGGCAGCAAGGATCACTGGCAGGATGCGAGCCCGGCCCTGACCGCAATGGAAGCCGCGGCCAAGGAGCGGGGGCTGATTGCCGATCCGGAGGAGGCCTTTGCGCAGGACCTCTACGACAAGGGCAACAAACTGAACAACGCCGATTCAAGCGCCGATCATGCCGGTGGCGCCAAGGCGCTGTCGCAATCGGTGGACGAATATCTGCAAGGCCTGCCGGAAGGCAAGCGCGGCGAGGCATTGCAGGCGCTCTATGACAGGGATTGGGAAGAAGCCGGCCCGTCACAGATAGCGCTGGAAGAGACAGCGGAAAAGCTGGGTATTACATTGCGTGAAAGCACCCATCGGGGGCCGGATGTCGAAAACAGTGCCCGCCGGATCATCGAGACCGCGAATGCGACCGGAAAGCCCGACGAAGCCTATAAGAGCCTGAGCACGGCCTATGAGAGCGCGCCCGCCGACATACAGGCGGCTCTGCTCGAGCATGGCGAGGCACGCACCATTATCGGCAATGCCGCCGATTGGGCGACCACGCGTTTGAAGAATTACGACCCGGAAACCGCCGTCAGCGAACAGGGCGACAGCGCGGAGGCGATGCGGAACCTGGAATTGCTGACGCGGCATTCCGATCCAAAATTGTCGGCCCAGCTCATGAGCGACGCCATGCCGGTCATCGAAGCGGCGAATGCGAAGCGGCAGGAGAAGATCGGAGGCGAACTCCTCGGTCGGGAGGGCCAGCAGAACCTCAACATCATCATGGGCCGGATCGGCCAGACACCGTCCGGCAGCGCCATCATCGATCGCTTCACCAACATGCATATCGGCAACCCGGAATCGATGCGGCTGGCCATCGTCACGGGTGCGGGGCTCGATTATCCCCTTGCGACGGCTTCCAAGGTTCCGGACGGCAAATATGTGGAGAACACCATCCTGCCCAGCGTCGCAGAGTTCTCGGCCGTATCCGTCAACGGCGCGGTGGACAAATATTCGACGCATATGCAGGAGCTGCAATGGTTGATCACCAATCACGGCAGCGCCATGACGCCCGAGCAGCTCGAAAAGGCCATCACCGATTACGAGAAGGAGAAGGGGCAGGGCTGGGTCGATGACAAGCTGAAGCTGGAGGGCGAGGTTGCCGAAAAGGGCAATCAGCTGCTCAACCAGATCAGCCAGCTCTCCAAGCTGCCGCCGGAGCTTGCCTCGCAGCAAAAAGCGGCGAACGAGGCGATCAACAAGATCCTCTCGGACGATAAGTCGGTCATGGCGATGCAGATCGCGCTCAAGCAGGACCCGGCGCTTCTCGACAAGCCCGCTGTGATGTCGCTGCTCACGCACCAGGCACGCCTGACGGATCGGGGCCGCAAGCTCGCCGAAGAAGCGATGACCCAGATCGTCCGCAGGGATGTGCTGCCGACCTTCGGCAATCTGGACCCCAATAATCCGGCCAGCATCGCCGAGGCCAAGGCCGGGATCGAAAAGCTGCGGAACAGCCAGGCTGCCAATCTGCTCGGCATCCCTGACGAGGAGTTCAAGAAAGCGCTCGCTGCCGTAGAGGAGGCCTTGCCTGCTGCGGGCGAGAGCGAAGCGCAGATGGTCCAGAAGCTGAAGGACCTCGATGCCAAATTGACCGATACGAATGGCGGCATGAAAGCGTTCCGCAACAATACGGTTCCCGGGCAGGTGTTGCGCCTGATCGGGCTGGCCGGCGTTGGTGCGGGGCTTGCCTCCACGATTTCACGCACCGGTGAAGACCCGCTCCTGAAGTACAAGGTGCTGATCGACGCTGCCGGCGTCGGGCAAAGGTCGATCGAACTGCTTCACGGCTTCAAGCAGATCAATCCGGATTCGCTCGCCGTCAAGCATTTCGGCAGCAGCAGCACCACGGCCGCCAAATGGCTCGGCTCGGTAGGTGCAAGCTTCGACCTCGTGCTTGCGACCCGCTCCTACATGAGCGGCGACTGGCAGATGGGGACGTTGCAGGCAGCCGCCGGCGCCGGTGGAATACTCGCGGCGTTCGGAACGGGCTCGATGGCCGGTCCGGTCGGCCTGGTCATCGTAGGCGCTGCAGTGATAGGGCAGATGGTGCTCCTGGATACCCGCGAATCCAACAAGTACATGACCGATACTTCGGCGCATTTCCTCGAACATGCCGAGCTGTCCGACAAGACGGCGGCCGCTCTCGTCGATCAGAGCGGCGATGGCTACAGCCCGGTCCCGCTGCTGATCAAATATGCGCAGATGAAGGGCTACAAGCTCGACGATCCGGCGGATCAGCAGCGTTTTGCCGATTGGCTCGACTCGATCCCGGCCGACAAGCTCGGGACCTTGCGCGATAATCTGCACCATACGCTGGACGACCGGAAAGGTGACATTGCGGATTTCCCGGCAACGAGCGATGGCGACGACAAATATACCGACAACGAGCAGTTGCACGAGCGGCCGGTCGTGACCAAGGGGAAGGCAACCATCACCTCGCCCAGCCTGGCCGACAGGATCAAGGATGGTGACGCCAAGCCGGAATCGGTCGCCCAGATCGATGTCATTTTGGACGAACTGGGCATCGCCACCGCCTGAGTGCCTCGGTGAGTGCCTCGGCGGCTCACTCCATCAGCGAACGCATGATCAGCGACGTGCTCCGGAGCTCCTTGAGCTCCGCCATCATGTAGGGCACCAGGTAGGAAATATAGAGCACCATCAGCACGGCGAAGAGCAGGTTCTTGATCGCCAGCGACAGGTCGAAAATATGCAGTTGCGGTGACATGCGCGAAAGATAGGCCAGCATCACGTCCGTGAGCAGAAGCGCAAGAACGACAGGCGCGATGAGAAGAAGCCCTATCTGCATGATCCGGTCGAGAATGCCGAGCAGGGCCGGCACTGCCTGCGTGCCCACGACCGGCGCGAATTTGGTGACGGGCCAGAGTTCATAACTCTGGTAGAACCCGTCCAGAAGCAGCAGGAAGCCCCCCGACATGAAGAACAATGCGAGCAGCGCGAAGACGAAAAGCGTGCCTGCAATGCTGGTTTCACTGACCTGAAGCGGGTCGATCAGCTGGGCGGACGTCGAACCGCGCTGAAGGTCCACGAGATCGCCCGCGACCTCGGCCGCCCAGAACGGGATGCCGAAAGCCAGCCCTATGACGATGCCGATGACCGTCTCTTTTACCAGGAGGCCGGTGATGACGACATTCGTCAGGGGGCCCTCCAGCAGGAGCGAGTTGAGCACGCCGGGTATGATCGGGATGCAGATGGCGATGGCGACGCCGGAGCGGATGAGGCCCGTCAGCCCGAGCCGGATGAAGGCGGGCGTAACCAGGATCATCCCGATAGCCCGGGCCATCGCCATCGCGGTTGCGACGAGGACGGGATAGGCGAGGGCGAGCAGGGATGTCGTCGTCGATACGGCGTCCATGCGTCACCGCGTCATGGCTGGGAACGCATCGAGGACGTGACTGGCCAGATTGGCAACCTGGAACGCCAGAGTCGGGCCAAGAACGATGAGGGTCAGCATGACGGCGACGAGCTTCACGGCTTGCGGCAGCGTCTGGTCCTGGATCTGCGTCAGCGCCTGGATCAGGCCGACGCCGATACCGATGACGATGGCGATGCCGAGGGCTGGCGCCGACGCCAGTAGAACCGTCAACAGGGCATTCTGCATCTGTGCGAGAAAGGCCGTCTGTCCCATGCCGCTACCCGTAACTCAGAATGAGGCCGTGCATCAGCCGCGACCAGCCATCGACCGCGACGAAGAGGAATATCTTCAGCGGGATCGAGATCAGCGTTGGCGACACCATCATCATGCCCATCGCCATGAGGATGTTGGAAACGATGAGGTCGATGACGAGGAAGGGCAAATAGAGCAGGAAACCGATCTCGAAGGCACGGGTGAGCTCGGAACTGACGAATGCAGGAACGAGAACGAGCAGGCTGTCCGATTTCAGGTCGGCCCGCGCTTCCGGCGACCATACGTTCTCGGTCGCCTGCATGAAGAACTGCCGCTCGGCTTCATCGGTGAACTTCAACAGATGTGTCTGCAATGGCGGCCGAAGGGCCTCAGCCGCGTTCTTCATGCTGTCGATGGATTGCAGGTCGATCTGCTGCGCTTCCATGATGCGGTACATCTCGCCGACGAGCGGCGTCGTGACATAGACCGTCAGAATGAGCGCTATGCCGTAAAGCACCAGATTGGGCGGCGATTGCTGGATGCCGAGCGCGTTCCGAATCAGGAAAAGCACGATCGAAATCTTCAGGAAGCCGGTCATCGTCACGACCGCGAGCGGGATCAGCCCGATGGTCGAAACGATAATGATGATGGGTATGAGGTTGGACTGATACTCACCCATTCTTGGACAGCCGCACGATCCTTATGCCGAGGCCGGCGCCGATCTTGACGAGATCGCCCGTGCCGATCAGGCGGCCATTGGCGACGATATTGACCGCATTGCCGGTGGTCGGGGCAATCGGCAGCACGCTGCCTTCGTCGAGCTTGCGTAGTTCGCCCAGGGGCAGATCGGTGCGTCCGACCTCGAAGACCAGTTGCACCGGCAGTTCATCGAGGGGATGCAGATCGTCCATCTTGTCGGCGTCGGATTGAGTTTGAGTCGGCATCCAAGCTTCCCTGTTTTTGTTGTAAGACCGCCAGCGTGCGGCAAGGATGTATTTGCCGCCCTCTTCGGTGACGGCGGCGCGAAAATGCTGGCCCAGCAGCGCAAAGCGCCCGATCTCCGGGGCCTCGCGCCGCATTATGACATCGCCGGGCACCAGCGCCGCGATTTCACGGGCCGAGAGCTCCTGCGTGCCGGTGCATATGCTCAGGTCGAACGGCAGCAGGTCGGTGACTTCTCCGATCGTTCCATTCGACCGAGCCATCACCCGGCCGACAGCCAGCGCGGCGCGCCTGTCGAGGTGCAACTCGGCATTGCGTGGAAAGTCATCGAAATCGACGACCCACGGGATGATGAAATCATAGCTGCGTTCGGCTTCCTCGGCGCCCAGCCTTATCGGATGGCCGATACGATCCTCGAGTTGTTCAAGCTCGCTCGCCAAGGCATATTCGATAAGGATATTGCGCTGGCGCGGCGAGAGCCTTGCGATCATGCGGCTCAGGCCAAGACTCTGCATCAGGCGCTCCAGGGTGCCGGAGGACAGAACCAGCTTGCCGGCCCAGGGGCCGATAGCAAATGGAATGGCGACGGGATTGGTGAGGCGGACGGAACTTTCCGCCATATGCACCTCGATCGGCGCCACGGTGGTCGCCGGCGTGACCAGAAATTTCGTCTCGGCCGGAAAGAGCCCCTGCAGATCGAGATTGGCAGGATCGATGCGAGGCAGCCACGACAGGTCGCCATTGTCGCCCTTGGCGCGCAGAAAGGACTGGTTTTCCGTCACCGCGTTCACTTCGGTTTCCTCATGCCGCGTTGGTCTTCATCCTCGGTTTCCTCGAGGGCTATCCGGTGTTTTGCGCTGCTGGCAGCCTGTCGCTTCAACAGGAGCTCCAGTTTATCGTGTGATCGCAACTTCGCCTTGTGCTCGGCAATGAGGTGGTTGCTGCGCTCGGTTTCCTGTTCCAGCCGCGCCGCAACTTCCTTTTGCGTCTCGACGAGACGGGTCGCTTCGAAATCATAGGCTGCCAGCGCCTCCTGATAGGATTGAAGCTCATGGCTCGCGACCGGCCGCTGCGACATTTCCCTGTGCACGTCGGATTCGCGCGCAACACGCCGCGCCTCGTTCTGGAGAATATCATCGCCTGCCCGATCCAGCGCATGCGCCGCGGCGTCCCTGATGTTGCGCTGGCGAGCAGAGGTCTCCTCGGCAATTCTGGTCCGGTGAGCCCGCAATTCGAGCAGTTTTTCAAGATTCTTGGCGGATTTCATGCAAGAACCCCCTGCATCTGCAGTTCCGTCTCGGTGAAACCGAACTGTTCTTCGCTATCCTGTTGCAGGAATGCCTGGATGCGATCATGCCGCGCCAATGCCTCATCCGATTGCGGATCGGCACCACGATTATATTCACCGACACGCACGAGAAGCTCGATGTCGTCATAGCGCGCCATGAGGCTGCGGATGCGCGCCGCGTTCGACCGGTGGGCCTGGCTCGTCACCGCATCCATCAGGCGGCTGCGGCTGCGCAGCACGTCGATGGCCGGGAAGTGGTTTCTTTGCGCCAGTTCGCTGCTGAGGACGATATGCCCGTCCAGGATGGCCTTGGTCTCTTCGGCAACGGGGTCGAGCGTTCCATCGCCCTCGGTCAGCACCGTATAGAGACCGGTTATCGAACCGCCGACGCCCGGCCCGGCCCGCTCGAGCAGACGGGGCAGCGCGGCGAAAAGCGATGGAGGAAAGCCGCGCCGGGTCGGGGGCTCGCCGGCGGCAAGGCCGATCTCGCGTTGCGCGCGGGCAAAACGTGTCACACTGTCCATGAGCAGCAGCACGTGCTTGCCCTGGTCGCGGAAATATTCGGCGATCGCCGTCGCACCATAGGCCGCCTTGACGCGTTCGATCGCAGGGCGATCGGATGTGGCGACCACGACGACTGAGCGGCGGCGGCCTTCATGTCCGAGCTGGATGTCGATGAATTCGCGCACTTCGCGACCACGCTCGCCGATAAGGGCGATGACGATGACATCGGCCTGCGTCCCCCTGACGATGCTCGACAGCAGCGACGATTTGCCGACGCCGGCCTCGCCGAATATGCCGACGCGCTGGCCGCGCGCGACCGTCAGCAGCCCATCGATTGCCTTGATGCCGAGCTGGAGCGGATGTTCGATCAGATCGCGTTGCAGCGCCTCCATTGGCGGCTGGTGCGTGGGGTAGAACGCTCCCGTATTCAGCGCCGATGGCGGCGCCCCGGTGCGGTTGAGGACCTCGCCGAGAGGGTTGAGCACGCAACCGAGCAATTCGGGGCCGACCGGGATCTGCAGGGCATGGCCGGTGGGAATGACTTCGGCGCGGGTCGACATGCCGTCGAGATCGCCGATCGGCGTCAGCACGGCCTCCTCATCCTGGAAGCCGACGACCTCCGCTGGAACGATGCGCCCGGACACAGGATCACGGAGCAGGCAATATTCGCCGATCCGGACCATGGAGACCGTGGCGTGGACGATGATGCCGGTAATGCGCCGGATTCGGCCGCGAACCGGCCGTGGGTCGGCTCTGCCGGCGGCTTCCTTGAGCCGGTCCATCAGGTGCGTCAGGTCGGATGCAGGCAATTGCTGTGTCACGCCGCAGTTCCATCGCGCGAAAGCGCTTCCCTGATCGCCGCAAGCTGGGTGTCGAGGCTGGCGTCGACCACGGCGATGGCATTGGAGAGGATGCACTGGGCACCCGTCAGCCGGGGATCCGGCACCACGGTGAAATTGATCGATGGATTGGAACGTTCGGCCTGAAGCTTCTCGCCCACTTCAGGGGCGATGTCCGGTGCAACCGCTATGATGATGTCGCGCTCCCGCTGAAATCCCTGGAGTGCATGCTTCGCAAGCTTTGCCACCAGTTCGGCCTGGTCGAACGAGCCGAGCATCTTTGCGATGATCGAGAGGCTCAGCTCCACCAATTGCCTGTCGAGGCCAGCCACATAATTGTTGACCTGTGCAGTCGTCGATATCAACAGGGCGGATGCCTCCTTGGCGCCCTGTTCGAACCCTGCCTGATAGCCCTGCTGCCTGCTGGCTTCCGTGATCTCATCCGCCCTGCCGAGACGGGCCTGTGCTTCCTGCTCGGCGGCGTTGAGAAAGGCAAAGCCATCGAGCCAGGGCGTTACCGCGGCTTGCTTGATGACCTTCGCAGCGGGCATGGGCGGAAGTTCCGTCATTGCGCCGTCTCCTCGCTTGCCATGAGGTCGAGATCCGCGGCGAGCCGGTTCATGATCGCCAGCCCGAGCGCCAGCTGTGCCTCCTCTGCGAAAGGCTGGACCTCCTTGTCGCTCGCGTGTTTCAGCCGCGCCCAGCCGGCGAGACCGCCGGGGAGGCTCGCATGCCAGCTGCCGATGCAATGCAATCCATCACGCCGGACTGCTGCAATCAGGTTGTCGGTGCTGCCCGGATGCGCGAGGTGGCCGGCAAGATCACGATTGGCGAGCGCGAATTTGAATGCAGCCTCGCCGATGGCCTGCTTCATCAGGGCCACTTCGCTCGTGCGGATTTCCGCTGCGAAGACATGGGCCCAATAGGCGGCGCCGGCGATGACGACCAGTTCGTCGAGCTGCGCCGGGGCAAGCCGCATCAACGCCAGATCTTCAGGCGCCAGATCGAGCAGCGCCGAGGATTGCGCCAGGCCGAACTGCTCTGCCACCAGCAGCGCCAGTTGCGGCTGGACCCGGTCACAAGCCTGGAGTTTCATCGCGACATCGAGAGTGAGGGCATCCTCATAGCAGGAGACGATGCGCTGGGGGTGGACGAGGCGCGCGGGTGCCGAGGTCAAGAGCTGCATGGATGAGTGGTTGCCATCCATCGATGCTGCGGCGTTCGCGGTTTCATCCATGGGCGGAACCTGGTTCATTTGGCCGGCCCGACCGGCACCAGCGGATAGACGCGGCGCCGCTTCTTCTGCCACAGCAGGTAGCCCAGCCCGCCGCCTAGCGCGATGACGGCAAGGATCAGGCTTCCGAATATCCACCGCGCGGTGGCAGCGCTCGCCGGCAGCATCCATATGCCGAGGAACGAGGTCAATTCCGTGTCCGCCGTTGCCGTATTGGTCGCGGCTGCGACGACCGGAATAACGGAAACCTTTTCATAGGTGAGACCGGCTATGCCATTGGCGACGAGGGTCTTGATCTGCGGTATGAGCGTATTGATGTCGAGCGTCGGTTCATGCCGGATGAATACCGAAGCCGAAGCCGGCACGGCATTGCGCTGGAGCGGATCATTGTCGGGCAGCACCACATGCACGCGGGCCGATACGACACCGTCGATTTCGGACACCGTCCGCGACAGTTCCTCGCTGAGCGCATAGATCATCTGCGCGCGTTCCTGGACAGGTGACGCCACGAGGCCCTCCTGCTTGAATACGCTTCCCATGGTGGCGAACTGGGTCTTCGGCAGGCCGGCCTCATTGAGCACCGTTACCGCCTGGGCGAACTGTTTCTCGTCCACCGTCACGGTCAATTTGCCATCCTTCTGGACGACCCGGTTGGCGGGAATGCCCTTATGGAGCAGGGCCGCGACCATGGCATTGGCCTCCCGCTCCTCGAGATTCGTGTAGAGGTCCTCCTTGCATGCCTGCAATGCGGCGGCCAGGGCTGCCACCAGGAAACAATTCGTCAGCAGCCGCTTCAACCCGGATATTTGCATAAGGCTCTTACTGTCCCTTGGTCAGCGTTGTCGCAGCGCCTGTCAGCTGGGTGGTGCCGCGAACGACCATCTGCGTCTCGATGGAATGATCGAACATCGTTCCCAGTGACTGGACCACGCGCTCGATCTGCTCGCTGTCGTTCTTCTCGCTCTTGGCCTTGGCCTGCACGGCATTGGCGAACGAGGCCTGCGTCGGCGCCTTGGATGCTTCACTCGTGCGACTGACGAATTTGCCGGTGCGCTCGACGAAGCCTTTCAGGTCATTGACCAGGGTCTTGCCGAGATTGCCGGGGCTGGCGCCGTGCGGCAGCTTGTGGATATTGCCGGCCATGTGCTCGAACATGTTCTGCATCGGCACGGTCTGGGTGGTGGGCGTGCTTGCCGGAATCGAAGCGGCCATGGTGGTCGGAACTGCTGTCATGACATTGTCTCCGTTAAACCATAGGGGCTTTGGACCCTATTACTCATCCGAGAGAGCCTCATTGAGGATCTCATTGGCAATCTTCATCATCTCCTGGCCGATAAGGGAGCTACCGCCGCTGACGATCGCTTCGTTCAACGCCGCTTCGAATTCCTGTTGTTGTTCCTCGGGAGTGAGATTGCTGGCCTGCTGCTGCGAAACATTGGAAATTTGCGGTGTGCCCATCGGATACTCTCCTAGTTGGTGCGTGAACTGGCGGGAACCGGCGCCACGCGCGGATCTGCGTTTCTGGTTGCTGGCCGGGCAGGCGTAGCCAAGTCCTCAGCCACTTCATTGTTCTGGCCGCCGCGGAAGACCCTGACGCGAGGATCGTCAGCGGTCGCCTGCGGCGGCGGCTGCACGGTCGACACCACCTGCTGCACCATGGCTATGAACGCGGGTGGGCCGGAAACACGCAATGCGGGCGCGTTGGGTGTCGCCCTGATCGAGAATCGCTCATCCATCAGGTTCAGCTGGCGCACTTCGTCGAGGACCTTCGTTCCGCTGGCCCTGCCGAGGTCGATGATCTGGGTGGAAAACTCCTCATTCGAATTAATGTGGAGAATCGAGCCGTCATAATACCATATCAGCCCGTTTGCCTCGGCCAGCCTCGCCAGGAAGGCGCCTGCCGTGTCAGCGCGGACCTCGCCACGGACCTGCCCCCGGATCTTGTCGGAGATCGTCACCGGAATATTGAGGTTGCGGCCGAATTCCCGCAGCGCGTCGCGTATATCCTGGTTGATGAGGACGTAGGAATATCTGGTCGCGGCCCAGGGAGGCTCACTCGCCGACACAGGGCAAGCAAGAGCGAATAGCGGCAAGGCGACAGCCATCCGCAGGAAAATTGCCCGTGAGTATATAGCCCTGCGTGGAATAGTCATACCAAAGGCCCTCTGGCACAAAGCGACAGAATTAGGTCTATATGAACCGGGAAATAGATGCAACGCAACTATAAATAAAATGGATCAGAATGGTCGTGAAAAAAAATGTCAGTAGCCGGGTCATTTATCTTCACTATTTCAAATTTTGAATTATTTTTTGTGACAGAAATGTCAAATTGTATTGGGACACTAGCGCGATCAACTATCGTTACAGAGTGTAACATCAACTGAATTTTTGAAAATTGCCTTCTCTATTTTTTCATACTATCACCGGGCTGCCGGCATAACTATGATGTTGTAACGGTGAGCTGTTGCCAAGCAGTGAGAGAATTGAAACGGTTTCCATAGACTTCTATCCACTCAAGGAGAAATAGCATGGCTGTTCAAGGTGTTGGCGGGTCGCAGAGTTCAGATAGCTCTATCGACAAGATGACTGCCGCGTTCGACAAGGCAATCGAAAAGTCCGCGAAGATTACGGAAATCACGACCGAGAAGAAGGTTGCTCTGGATGCTGCAAAGCAGCGGCCAAACAACTAATTGGTCTATTCCGGCGGATGGCGTCAGCGCCGTCTGCCACTTATTTCGATGTGTTTCGGGCGCCTTTTCTTGCCAGTTTGAGCCCGAATTGAAATTCCGCGAGAATACTTCGAATACTTTTGCAAACGAGGCAATGCCATGGGCTCTATCGTAAGTTTTCAGAGGCCTGAATCCACGTTGTTGCTGCGGGTGACGACCGGTATTCATGCAGGCGTTTCCCTCCCTCTCGAGTCTCAGCAATATCGTGTCGGATCCGAAAGCGGCTGCGACCTGACGCTGGGCGACAAGGATGTCGCCGGGCATCATCTGACCTTGCAAAAGCAGGGCAATGATCTTCTGGTCGAGGCGGTCGGCGGAGACGTGACCGTCGATGACGACACGTCCGTTCCGGCCGGTCACGGATTGCGCTGTTCGCTGCCATGTACGCTCCAGTTCGGCAACGCCGCGCTGAACCTGGCGACTGCGGCTCCCGAAAAATCTGCGCAGCGAAAAATGCCGCGCGCAAGCTGGATCGCCATCGGCGGCGCCGCGCTCTCTCTGCTGACGATTGCCGCGGTTCAGGCTGGCGTCGGCGATCTCCTGGTTTCCAATCCAACCCCAGCCGCCCAGGTTTCGGCATTGAAGGCCGAAGAGGCCGGTGCCCTGCCGGGGCTGGTCCCGGGCGGCCCTGTCGAGGCAGCGCTGAAGACCAAGCTGCAGCAGGTTGGTCTGGCCGATCTCAAGGTCGATGCCGACGGGACGCGCCTGACTGTCGCGGGCGATCTGGACAAGGATCGGCGCAAGGTCTGGAACGATGTTCAGGGCTGGTTCGACCGGACCTATGGCGGCACCTTCGTGCTGACCAGTCTCGTCGGGATGACGGCGCCCAAGGTCCAGCCGAGGTTCAACCTTCAGGCAGTATGGTTCGGCGAAACACCCTACGCGATCAGTTCGGATGGTACGCGCCTCTACAAGGGTGCGG
Organism: Phyllobacterium sp. 0TCS1.6A; assembly: GCF_026420825.1. Lineage (NCBI taxonomy): Bacteria > Pseudomonadati > Pseudomonadota > Alphaproteobacteria > Hyphomicrobiales > Phyllobacteriaceae > Phyllobacterium > Phyllobacterium sp. 0TCS1.6A. The sequence continues at coordinate 53,772 of NZ_JAPMAB010000004.1, read as the reverse complement.
CACTCGAAGATGGCTGGATCATCAAGGATATCCGCGACGGTCGGTTGATAGCCGGCCGCCAGGATGAGGAATTCGTGCTGACTTTCTAGTCGCACTTCGCCAGTAGGGAGGGTGCATGGCGCTCGACATTCGTCGACAGGAAGAAAGGATTCGAGGCCAGGCCGGATCGATCACCGGCCGTGCTGACGCGGCAAAAGTCGAGGAGGCCCAATCCAAGGCCTTCGACGCCCTGCTTGCCCGCTCGGAAAGGGTGGTAAAGCAGGCCAGGGATCCTTTTGTCGGCACCATCGGCCGCTTGCGGAAGCCGAAACTCGCCAATCCGGGCATATTCGATCTATCGCGATCGCAGGAAATCCTTGCCTATCTGGTCAATGATCTGCTGCCGGACCTCGATATCGACGAAGAGATCGCGGCGATCACCGCCTCGATGTTGAACGAGGAGATTGAAATCCGCCGGGAATTGCAGGATCGGCTCAGTCAGGCGCAGAGCCAGTGACCCAGAAACGTCGTGACAGTGTCGAATTCCTGCATGGACTTGGCTATCTCTACTGTCAGGCGGGCCAGCCCGAGCGCGGTTTGGTATTCCTGTTGCTGGCAGCCCGTATCGCCCCCGAGGATACCGCGGTGCTGCGCTCGCTCGCGGCGGTCTTCGTCGAGACCGAATCCGCATCGCGCGCGCTGACGGCGATCGACCGGATAGAAGATATCGAAGGTGGCTCGTCGCCCTCCATCACCCTGTTGAAGAGCCGGGCGCAATGGATCAAGGGAGACGAGGACAATGCCCGGGAAACCTTCCGCGACTATCTGAAGGAGAGGCAGCCGGCATGACGTTGATTGCCACCTTCAATCGCTTCGCGTGGGCAGCGTCGAAGCGATCCGATCTGGTCATTGCCGCATTGATGCTGCTGGCGATCGTGATGATGATCATTCCGTTGCCGACACTGGTCGTCGACATGCTCATCGGTACGAATATCGCGTTCAGCCTTCTCATCCTCGTAGCTGCCTTCTACATCTCGAAGCCGGTCGAACTCTCGGCGCTGCCGTCGATCATCCTGCTTGGCACTCTGTTCCGCCTGTCGCTATCGATAACGACCACGAGGTTGATCCTGCTCCAGGCGGATGCGGGCCAGATCGTGTCGGCGTTCGGCAATTTCGTCGTCGGCGGCGAGGTCGTTGTCGGTCTCGTCGTGTTCCTGATCATCACGATCGCGCAGTTCGTCGTCATCACCAAGGGTGCCGAACGTGTCGCGGAGGTCGGCGCCCGCTTCGCCCTCGATGCGATGCCCGGCAAGCAGATGAGCATCGACAGCGAAGCGCGCAGCGGCGATATCGACCAGGCGGAGGCACGGCGCCGGCGGCAGGAACTGGAGCGGGAAAGCCAGTTCTACGGCGCCATGGATGGCGCCATGAAGTTCGTCAAGGGCGATGCCGTGGCCGGCCTGATTATCATCGCCATCAATCTCATAGGCGGTCTGGCGATCGGTTCGCTGCAGCGTGGCATGCCGTTTGGCGATGCGGCGCACACATATTCGCTCCTTACCGTCGGTGATGGTCTGATCTCGCAGATACCGGCGCTGATGATGGCGGTTGCCGCCGGCACGGTCGTCACGCGGGTGACGTCCGATCGCGACGATGATCTCGGCAGCGAAATCGTCGGCCAGCTCGGCGCCAATCACCGGGCGCTGGCGCTGGCATCGGTCATCCTGTTCGGCTTTGGCCTCGTGCCCGGATTTCCGATGCTGGTGTTCTGGATTCTGGCGGCGGCATCGGGCGGGCTCGCCTATCTGGTGCACAGGAGGACGCAGGGCGGCGGCTCCGGTGATGACGCGGCCGATCCCGCCGCAATCGCCATCGGCGACATCACCAAGCCGCAGGGTGCGCTTGCGCAGGGCGATACGCCCATGCTCGATGGGCCGCAACGGCTGGTCATGTTGCTTGGGCCGCATCTGGCCGATACGATATCCGTGCCGGAGCTGCACAAGAGCATCGAGCGGATGCGCAGTAATATCTTCGCGGATATGGGCGTTCGCGTTCCGCAGATCGGCATACAACTGGATATGACGCTGGAACCCGATCAGTTCCGGATCGATCTCGAGGGCGTGCCGGTGACCGACGGCATGGCGTTTGCCGACCAGTTGCTTGTAACGGACGACGCGGTGCATCTCGATCTGATGTCGGTGCCCTACCGGTTTGCCCGCGCTGTCATCGGCACCAAGGAATCGATCTGGGTCGACAAGAGCCACAAGGCCGATCTCGAGAATGCCGGCATCACCGTTCACGAACCGATTGCCGTCATGCTCGAAATCTTGACGCGGTCCGTCAGGCGCTATCTGTCGGATTTCGTCGATGTCCAGGAAACGAAGTTCCTGCTGGCGCGAGTGGATGATGAACTGGGCGAGCTCGTCAAGGAAGCGGCAAATGTAGCGTCGCTGCAGAAGATATCGGAGGTCCTGCGTCGTCTCGTGGAAGAAGACGTGCCGGTGACCAATGTGCGGGCGATCCTGCAAGCGATCATCGAATGGGGCCCGCAAATATCCAACCCCCAGGTACTGGCCGAATATGCCCGCATCGGGCTTGCCCGCCAGATCTGCCACCGCAACGCTGAGATGAACCGAATCGTTTCGGCCTATCTTCTGACCAGAGAGACCGAAGATGCCGTGCGATCTTCAATGCATCAGGCGACCGGCGCGCCCGTTCTGGCGATTCCGGAAGATATTTCCCGGTCGATCGTGGACCAGCTCAAGGAGAAGCTGGCCGGTAAGGAAGCAGAGATTGTGCGAACTGTTCTAACGTCTATGGACATTCGGCGATCGATACGCAACTTACTTACAAGACATGATTTGAACCTGCCGGTCTTGTCATATCAGGAAATTTCTTCAGAGTTCAGCGTACAGTCCCTCGGTTCGATATCCCTGCCTGCGTCGAGGATAAGGCAACTGGAACAGGGTGGCACAAGTGAGTAAGCGTAGGGTTGGGGTAAAGCAGCAACGTCGAATTGTGGTGGACATATAATCAATGCTCAATCCTACGGCCGTGGGGGCTAAATTCCTTCTCATCATGCGAAAGCCATGGCTTGTCGCTTTGTTCCTGGCGCCTCTCCTTCTGCTGCATGCCGCAGCGGCTTCGGCGCAGGTCAAGGTTGACGCCGCGGCAGGGCAGGTCCTCAAGCTGAATATCGGGCAGGGCCAGATATTGCGTTTCGACCAGCCCGTCGAATCGGTCTTCCTTGCCGATACGACGATTGCCGATGTGCGCGTGGTTTCCCCGGGAGCCGTCTATATCTACGGCACCAAGATCGGCGATACGAACCTTATCGCGCTCAGTCCCGACCAGGGCACCCGTGGGACCGTGCAAATCAGGGTGGTCGGCAATCCGCGCGATGCTCAGCAATCGGTCAAGGCGCTGCAGCCCACCACCACCGTCGACATCAGTCTTTTCGGCGAACAATATGTCGGGAAGGGCCAGACCAAGAATATGGGCGAGGCGCTCGACACCGAGAATGTCCTGCAGACCTATTCCCAGCCGGATAAGCCGGCTCTGAACAACACGACGATTTCCGGCCCGAACCAGGTCAATATTCGCGTGCGCTTCGCTGAAGTCGCGCGCAATGAGTTGACACGCTACGGGCTCGACTGGAGCGCTTTCGTCAACAGCGGCTCGTTTTCCTTCGGCATCGTGCGGGGTGGAAACACGAGCAATTCCGGCGGCGGTACCCAGGTTGGCATTTCCGGCAGGAACGTCAACGTCAATGTCCTCCTCGATGCGTTGCAGGAGAACGGCATCCTGACGATCCTCGCCGAACCGAACATCACCGCGGTTACGGGCCAGACGGCGAGTTTCCTCGCCGGCGGCGAGATTCCAGTGCCGATTCCCGTCGGAAACGACCAGATCGGCATCGAATACAAGCAATTCGGCGTCTCCCTGCAGTTCACGCCGACGCTTCTGCCCAATGACCGCATCGCCCTTCAGGTCCGGCCTGAGGTGAGCAGCGTTTCGCAGGATAGCGCGGTGACGATAGGCGGGCTTGTCGCGCCGTCGCTGCGGGTAAGGCGTGCCGATACGACCGTCGAGGTCGGGAGCGGCCAGACTTTTGCCATTGCCGGATTGTTCCAGCGCCAGGAAACGCAGTCGATCAACAAGACGCCGGTCATCGGCGACGTGCCGATACTCGGCGAATTGTTCAAATCGAAGCGGTTCCAGCGCAATGAAACGGAGCTCGTGATTCTCATCACGCCCTATCTGGTCACGCCGACCTCGTCCCGGAACCTGAAGACGCCGTTGGACAGCCCTTCCGGGGCGATTTCCTCGCCGCGCAAAAAGTCCAAGCAGATCGTCAACAAAGGATATGGCTTCTATGTCGAATGAACGTCGCAATCCGCTTCTGGCCACGGCGGCGCGCCTCGCATTGATCATGGGAGTTGCCGTGTCGATCTCCGGCTGCATGGGCAGCAAGACGCAGCCATATTCGCCGAATTACAGCTACGTGAAAATGGCCGGCGCCAAGGATAATGTCGTCAGGAAGGGATATGAGAAAGAGGCCGGCGCACAGGGCGTTCTGGTGCCGGACGCCTGCATAACGCCGGATACGGCCGAATATCCGCTCTATCTGCCGTCGGGCTGCTCCAACAATCTCAATCTCCAGCACATGGTGGCCAGGAAGCAGGACCTGATGCATGGCCGCGAGATGGGCCCGGCCATGGCGGCCCCGGCGGCGCGTGCGGCCCAGAAATACATCGACGGTGCGCAGGTGTCCGAACAGCGGTCGAGGCGGCGCTATGATGAAACGACGACCACGTCAGGGTCGGGAGCGGGGCTGTGACGCAGGCCCTGTCCGCGCCGGAGATGGTAGCGCGGGGCTTCCGCCTGCTTGCCGTTGCCCTCGGGCTCGGCTTCGTTCTCGCCGGCTGCACCACCACGGAACAGACGGAAAAGAAGACGGCCAAGCCGCCCTCCAGCGAACAGTCCAAGCTCCTGAACATCGCGCGCGATGTCGAGGCGAAGGGCGAAAGCGGTACGGCACTCGCCCTCTATGAGCGCGCGGCAGAAATGTCCTCGAGCGACTCCACAATTCATGTGAAGCTCGGCAATGCCCGGCTCAAGAATGGCGATTCCGACGGCGCGGAAAAGGCCTACCGGTCGGCATTGCAGATCAATCCGCAGGACGCCCACGCCTTGCTCGGACTGGGCACGATACAGTTGCAGCGAGGCGAAGCCGATGCCGCCGCCCGGACCCTGGCGCCGGCGGCCCAGGCGATCAATTCGGTATCCGCCTATAACAAGCTCGGCACCGCCTTGATCTTGTCGGGCCAAGGACCGGCGGCGGAGTCGGCGTTTGCCAAGGCGCTGGCGCTACAGCCCGGCAATCTCGACACGAAGACGAATCTCGCATTGGCACAAGCACTCTCCAACAAATTGCCGGAAGCATCGGCCGGCATGAACGCCGTGGTGTCGTCGCCGCTCGCGGAAAAGCGGCACTACGTCAACTATATGATCGTTCTGAGCCTTTCCGGCGACATGGCCGCGGCGAAAGCAGTGCAGGTCCCGGACATGGCAGCGGGCCAGAAGAACCAGATTCTGGCCAAGGCATCCAGGCTGCGGTCGATCCAGAGCCCGGCGGAGCGAGCGCAAGCCATCGGTGTCCTGGCTTCGACCTAGGCGGGGGACCAAGCATGAGCCAGACGAGCGAAGAAAAATCCCTTCCGGCATCAGACAAGAAGATCGAAGATGCGCGCAAGAAGGGGCAGGTCCTGCACAGCCCGGACATGGTGTCCGGCGTCATCATGCTCTCGTGCACCATCTTTCTGATCTACATCGCTCCAGTGCTGCGCGAGAGTATCAGCGCGCTCGTGGAGGAGGCGTCCCATATCTATGACAGGCCATTCGACGAGGTCTGGCACAGGCTCAGCATCATTGCCGTGCAAAGTCTTCTGACCGCCACACTGCCCATTCTCGCGATAACGATAGCTGCCATCGTGGCGACCAATGTCGCAGTGACGCGCGGTTTCGTCTTCTCCGCCAAGCCCGTCGAGCCTGATTTCGACCGGATCAATCCGATGACCGGGATCAAGCGCATCTTCTCGCTGAAAAGCGTGGTCGAATTCGTCAAGGCGCTCATCAAGATCATCGCATTGACCACGGCCTTCGTTCTCGTGTTCCAGGCGGGGTTGAAAGCCCTGTTCGAATCTCCCTTTTGCGGGGCGTTCTGTCTCCAGGCTACCTTCTTCGCCATGCTCAAGCCGCTTGCGGCGGTTGCGGTTGCCGCGTTCCTCGTGCTCGGTTTCATCGACATTTTCCTGCAAAGATGGCTGTTCCTGCGCGAAATGCGCATGACCAAGACCGAGAGCAAGCGGGAGCATAAGGACATGGAAGGCGACCCGTTGATCCGGCAGGAACGCCAGCGCCGTCGTCGCGCCGGAACGGGCGCCAAGACGGGGTTGAAACATGCGGTTCTGCTCATCGGCGATCCCGCCCGACGCCTGGTGGGCATACGCTATGTCCGCGGCGAAACGCCGGTGCCGGTGGTGGTTTGCCGCTCTTCCGGGGCGGAGGCCGCCGCGATGCACCTGCATGCGGCCGAACTCGGCATTCCCGTTACCGTGGACGCCGCACTTGCCGAGCAGATCGCAGCGACGGGCGCAGGACAGCCGGTGCCTGAACGTGCATTCCAGCCGGTGGCGAACGCGCTTGTCGCCGCCGGATTGATTTAGAGGAAAGGATCGATGCAATGGTCAATATGAAGGTGCGGTGGAAGATTGCCCTGCTGGCTTGCGCCTGTGCCGGCCTGTCACCCTTTTCGGCGCTGGCGCAATCGCGGGAGCCTTCACCTCCCGTCCTGGACAAGAAGAATCACAAGGTCTGGATCGACCCCGGCTATCTGGAATTCCTGATGGAGCCGGAAAGCTATCCGCCCAAACATGCACGAGTGGAGCGGGCATATGCCGGTTCGGACTACGCGCCGGTCCGGCGCGAGGTCGTGCAGTATGAAAGCCACGAGAAGCCCGGAACGATCATCATCGAGACGGAAAACCGTGCTCTGTACTTCGTGCAGGGGAATGGAACGGCAATCCGCTATCCGGTCGGCGTCGGCCGCGAGGGCTATGGCTGGCGCGGAACGGAACGGATATCCAGCAAGCGCGAATGGCCGGACTGGCGCCCGCCATCGGACATGCTGTCCCGCCGGCCCGACCTGCCGAAATACATGGCAGGCGGCCCGGACAACCCGCTGGGCGCGCGGGCGCTCTATCTTGGAGATACGCTCTACCGGATCCACGGATCGAACGAACCCGACTCCGTCGGCCAATCGTCCTCTTCCGGCTGCTTCCGGATGACCAACGAGGACGTCAGCGATCTCTATGAGAGGGTGAAGCTCGGCGCGAAGGTAGTGGTGCTCTAGGCACCACGATCCTTGCTAGATCGTCAAGCCCAATGGCGCCAGGCTGCGCTTTACCTGCTTGATGCGCGAGGGATGGACCGCAAGGACATTGGCCACCCTTCCAGCTGGAAAGGCCTTGTCCGTATCCTCGGGCGTTTCGAGCGGCGACAGACCATCCTCGATCTCCCACAGACGGTAGCCCCAGTCAGCCAGCTTTGCGTGGATCTGGCGCGGGTCTGCTCTCGAGAGCCGCGCCAGCACCTCGCGGTTGATCTCGACGAGAAGCGACGGGTGCGACGCGGCGATGGTCGCACTCGCACCTTCGAAGAACAGTCCTTCAGCGCCCTCGATATCGATCTTGATCGTATCCGGCTTCAGGGTCTTCACCATCCGGTCGAGGGTCTCGACCCTGACGCTGCGCTCCGATTCCCGCCCGCGCGACCCGGCGACAAGGCTCGTTGCGCCAGCATTGGCGGTATGTTCCGCGGTGTTCAGTTCCATTGATCCCGGCATGTCCGCCAACGCGAGCTGATGCACCGTCACCCTGCGCGTCAGGCCGTTTTCCTTGACGGATTTCTTGAAGAGGCCGCACAGATAGGGCAGGGGTTCGAACGCTACCACCTTGCCGGTGAAACCCGGCCGTGTCGCCACCGACAGCGAATAATAACCGACATTGCCGCCGACATCATAGAACACGCCATCATCCGGCGTGATGGCCTTGGCTATATCGACATCGAGTTTTTCATACTCGCCGCCGAATATACCGAAAGTGATGTGGTATTGCCGCAGGTCCAGATAGATCTTGAAGCCGTTTTTCGTATCGAACAGCACTTCGATGTTACGCGGAACGAAATTGTCGAACAGGATCTCGCGATGGCGATGATGGAATTCGGTGGAGGTCAGGAAACGGCGCCGGTACTCCGGCAGGGGAATCTCGGTCAGGCTGAAGAGATTGCTCGTGATCTGCTCCAGCTCTTCGGAATTGGCATCGCGTCCGAGAATGAACCTGTAGGAATTCAGAATGTCATTGTAACTGGTCATTGATTACCCGCCGAGTGGAAGTCTGTCGCGTTGTTCGTTGAGCAAGCCGTCGAGCGTACCGAAATGGCCGTCCCAGTGCTGCACGATGTGTGGCCTCTGCCGCCGCTCATACCGGGCATGAGCCTCGATAGCCTCGCGCCAGCCCCTGCCGTCGAGCGGATCGAGATAAAGCGCGTTGTCGCCCGCGACCTCCCGATGCGAGGCGATATCGGAGGCTATGATCGTTGTCCCCATCGCGCGGGCTTCGGCAACCGGCATTCCATAGCCTTCGACGAAGGTAGGAGAGAGCAGGGCCGCGGCTCCGGCCATCAATTCGGCGAGGGCCGTATCGCCGAGGTTCGGCGCCTCGATGACGGCATTGCGCAATTGGGGGCAACGATCGAGCGTGGCGAATACCTGTGCGTTCTCCCAGCCGCGCTTGCCCGCAATGACCAGCCGGGGCACGTCGTCGCCATGGGCATCCACCATGGCGCGCCAGGTCTGGAGCAGCAATATATGGTTCTTGCGCGGCTCTATCGTGCCGACAACCAGAAAATAGGGCCGTCTGGTAGCGTGTACCGCGGCGTTCGGTCGGCGAAAGCTGGCTTCGACACCCGGCGCAAGCACCTCGATCGGAGGCGTCGGCTTGCCCCGCTCCTCGGCGAAAGCCCGGAAGGAGCGCGCCGTGGCCTGCGAATTGCACAGGACGAGCCCGGCATGGCGCAGGATCGTTTCCATCCTCTGCAGATGCCGCATCGGTTCGTTGGGGCGCACGAACTCCGGATGGGTCAAGGGTATGAGATCATGCACGTAGAATACGCCATTGCGCTTCTGCCGCTCCATCCAGTTGAAGGCCGCAGGCCGGTGAAGGTTGGTATGCGACACATGGAGAAGCGAGGCCCCAGCGGCAAACTGATTGGCGGGGAGAATTGTGCGTAGAGCCTTGCCCGCTCTCCTGCTCCAGGAATGGAACGTGCGGCCGGCTGGCGAAATGGAGGCGGATTTGACTCTTGGCCACGGCGCCTCGCCATCGATCGCGGCGAATATCCGCTGCAGCTCCTCCGTCTGGAGCGGGTTCAAACCCGCGGCACTCCAGCGATGTGCCAATGCCGAGATCAGCTCGGTTGCGCGCGTTCGCGCAATCTCGATCGGGCGATTGCGCCCGATCTCCAGAAAGTGCGAGCTTCGTTTCTGCGCCCAGTTCGCATACTGAAGCTCGAATCGGTCGATGCCGGTCGGCGTCGAGAAATGCGAACGTCCGATGAGGCGGGAAATATCCATTGCAATTGCATTCATCGCGACCACCCCATTCTGTTTGCCAGCACCCTTGGCAGGGACCGGCGCGGCCCGCCGCCGCTGGAAATTTCATCGATGACGTCTTCGACCTCGCAAGGCAGGTTCGTGCGAGCCGAGATGTAGTGCGGATAGATGATCAGGGCGCCGGCTATCAGCGCTTCGAGCGAAAGCTCTCGCCGGGGCCGCAGCGGCGTTACATGATCGACGGTCAGGCCCCAGCCGGAATAGAAGGGCAGGCCATGGCACCAGACCGGCCGCTGGCGCAGAAGCGCCTCGAAGCCGATCTGCGAGGTGGCGACGTGAACCTCGTCGCAAACATGCAGCAAGTGCTCGATGCGGACATCATTGACGGTGAGATCGGCCAGCCGCGCCAGCACAGCAGGCGGCGTGGGCGGGCCGCGCCTTCCGGCGACGATATCGGGATGCTCCTTGAATATGATGAAGTCATCCGGCCGCTGCGCCCGCACGTTCTGCAACAGGTCGCCATTGCCGATGGCATTGGTCAGACCGTAGCGGAGCGATGCATCGCCGGGAACCTGGCCCGCCACGAGGATGATGCGCCGCCCGGCAGCCAGACGGCGATAATCGATGTCAGGCCCTGCCGGTAGATTGTACTTGGTGATGCCGAGTTGAAGGATACGTTGCTGCAACCGCCCGGCCCGGGCGAGCAGGGCAGGCTGGAAATCGGTTTCAAGCAGTAATTTCTCAAGCCCGCTCTGACGCGTGGCATCGAAATAGACGGCGTCGCGGTCGATGCAGAGAGACGAGGCCGGGACAAGCCTCGAGCCGAGCCCGGACGAGCGGACGAAGCCATCCTCAAGCCGCAGCAGCGGCGCGGGAGCGAGGGTTCCTTCCGCCCGCGGGTCGTCATTGCCCCAACGAACGAGATAGTCCGCCTGTCTCACGGCGGCATTGCCGGATTTGCTGCGAGCAAAGCGCACATTGGACAGGGGGCTTTCGAGAAACCGCCGCACGGTGTGCCGCTTGTGCCTGGCTATGCCGAGGCAAAGATAGGTTCCGCGCAGGCCCAACGCGCGCCGCCGCCAGGCGATCAAGCGCTCGGTCGCCTGTTCGGGCGTCGTCGGCGCTACTTTGACGGGATCGACATAGCGCGGATAGTGGAGAAGCGTCGCAGCGGCAAACTGGTCGATCGATGGGCTGCCGGTCCGCCGGGCAAAAGCGCGGCGGGCACAGGCATTGGCGGCGCGATCGATCGTGAGGCCCCATCCGGCATAGAACGGCACGCCAAAGGTCGTTACAGGCATGCCGCGGAGCAATGCGTCATATCCAAGCTGACTCGAGACGGTCCATACCTCGTCCACCACATCGAGCAAGGCATGGGGAGAAATAGTCTCGTCGCAGACAATGGCATTTGGCCGGTATGGCAGATTGCGGAGGTAGCCTGCGGCAAGGCCGGCGCTTACATCCGGATGCGTCCTGATGATGACGGTCGCATGGGGTACGGACGCTGCCGCGTCATACATCAACCGGAAGGTCTCTTCCGTTGCTCCGGAGCCGGCGACAGACGAGTCGCCGCGTACCTGGTCTACGAGCAAGATGCGGCGGCGAGATGCGGAGGATGAGAATGCAGGCGCTCTGTCCGGCAGATGATTGTATTTGGTCAGCCGCTGTTCAACGACATGGTGCCTGAAGTCGCAGGCCCGCGAAACATCGTTCCAGGATGTGCTTTCGTTGATCAGTTCCTCAAGGCGCGACGGTGCGCCTGCGTCGAAATAGATGCCGAGATCGTCGGCAATGATGGAGACAGGGGGTGCTCCGGTCTTGCCGAGGCCGACGGAGCGCAGGAAACCGTCTTCCAGGGTCCAGAAGGGCAGCCGGCGGGTGCCTGCGAGCTTCCGTGCGGCGCGCGCAAGAGCCTTGTCGCTCCAGCCGACATAACCGTCGCCGCCGCCAAATACGTTCTCCGCGGCACCCAGCCTTGCGTCAAGTGCGGCTTCGATCAGCGGAAAGCGCAGCCGCGTTGGCAGAAAGGCGCGCAAGGATGCTCCGCGCTGCGGCAGCCATTCGGGTCTTGCCATGGAGGCGGCTTCCACTGTTCCGGCGCGGGCATCATGTGGCTGAACAAACGGCAGTGGCGGACGCATATCCATGCTCAGGTCGCCGTCTCGGGGAGGGATGCCGCCATCGTTTCAGGCTTGCCGATGCCGGGAGCGTTCTCCGGGGCACGCACCGGGAAATCCACCGGCACGATCTTCAATTGTTCCTGGAACTTGCGGATCGTTCGCCGCGCAGTCGCTTCGATGACCGAACCGACATAGAAGCTGCCATTGACGAGGCTCTCGCGGCGCATCCTCTCATTGAAGGCCCGGACAACCTCCTGGTCGGGCGCAATTGGCTTCTGCCAGAACGCATCGAGTGTGATCGGCGGCGCGCCCGGCCTGTCGTAGTGACCGGCAAGACCGGGAGCGTTGTAGAGTGCGTCGCCGAGCGCCAGCAGCGGCTTTCCATGATTGAGCGCCAGCAAGCCTGAGGTGCTGTTCACCGTCACCAGCCCGAGTGAATGGCGTATGAGCAGGCCGATCGAACCATCATCGACGATGTGCACCCTGTCACGGCAGCCAGCGACGCGCGCGAGTTCCGTAGCGAAGGACCGATAGCTCTTGTGGCCCCGGTCCATGGGGTGGATCTTGATTACCAGATGATGATCGGGTGCAGCAAAGCGGCGGAACGAGCGGATGCTCTCGGTGATGAGACGCTCCATGGTCCAGCCACGACCGTGACGCAGCAATTGCTGATCGTCATGCACCTGGAGAGCCACGACGAAATACTGGTTCTCGCGGTTCTCGATCAGGTCGAGCATGATCTGGTTGTTTGCCGGGTAATACCGCAACTTGCGATAGAAGTTGCGCGTCCAGAGGATGGCCTCCGACAGAATTCCCCGGTGGCGATGGTAGGTACTGCCACGGAAGAATACGGCTCCGAGGGCTTTTGCCAGATAATACCGGATCGCAAAGAATGCCATCGCCCGGAAGAGGTTGCCCTTCACCGGCTCGACAGGCTCGGCATCCGGATCCGCCGGCCTGGCGGCGGGTGCGCGGCGAAGCGGCGAAAGCGCGTTGTTGCCGCCCCATTCGAGCGTGACGAAATGCGGCCGGACATAGCCCTCTTCCAGACAGGCAACGGGAATTTCCGCCTGCGCAGCCACGGCCATGGCTTGCCGATGATAGGGCCTTCCATCCCCGAACAGGATGATCGCTTCGGGCTTGCGGCCACGAATGAATGTTCTCAGCCAGTCAGTCCAGGCATCGACGCTGCCGGAAAAGTTGAGGCTGTGGCGACCGCCGAAGAACAGCCGGTCGCCACCATTGAAATTCACCTTGAGTGTATCGTAACCCGCAGATTCGAGCTGGTTGGCGAGGATCCTGAAGAATGGTCCGACCGGCCCCTGCAAGAGCAGGATCAATGGTTTCTGGCGCGCGCTCGGATCAATGCTGGGGGTGCGTTCAGGAAACGAAACGATTGTTCCGGATTTCCCTGCCGCCTTTCGCTTGGTTGTCTCCCCCACAGGATGTCAAAGCCCCTTCACAACGCCACATCCGACCGAAAAGCCCAGGGTCGGAATATACATCGGTGTATTTATTCCAGCGGGTATGGGGCGTCGCCATACTCATTACGCCATAACAAGTAAAAAAACGACAGATTGATAAATTTGACGATTTAAGTCTGAATTATTGTTAATATCTATTTCCAATGGGACTCATAAATCAGCAGAAATACAAAAATATAATTGAGGCAGTTACTTTTTCACTGTAACGTGGGTGGCTGGGCCAGCTCTGGCATGGCGCAATTTGCTGAAGGCAATGTAATCGACGATGACGCGTGTCAGTAATAATGATGAATTCATTGATTATGTCGCACTGGTCGACATCAATCGATCGACCGCAGTTCTGCCGCAGCGTTCTTCATTTCTAGATCGAGCGATTGACCTGCTCCGGCGCAACTTGCTGCTTATCGCGATCGTCATCATGCCTGCTGCGCTTGCCTGTCTCTATTATGGTTTCGTGGCCGCTGATCAATATGTATCGGAGACGCGCTTCGTCGTCCGCAGTCCGCACAGGAATGCTGCCGGATTGTTGAGCGGCTTCCTGCAGAGTACGGGTTTCGTGCGGGCGCAGGACGACAGCTATGTCGTGATGGAGTTCATTGAATCAAGGGCGGCTGTCCGCGAACTATCCGATAACAATCAACTGCGGCAGATATTTTCGCGGCCCGAGGGAGATGTCTTCGCCCGGTTTCCGGCGCCGTGGCAATCGCCAACGGAAGAGGCGCTCTACGAACATTATCTGCAATTCATCGATGTGGAGACGGATAGCAGCGGCGGCATAACCACCCTCGAGGTCCGGGCGTTTCGCCCCGAGGACGCGCAGCAGCTTGCGCTGGCTTTGCTGGAGCGCGCGGAAATGTTGATCAACCGGCTCAACGACCGCGCTAGACGCGACGCCGTGCGCTTTGCCGAGATCGAGGTGAAGGATAGCGAGCAGCGGCTGGCCGGTGTGCAGGAATCGCTTACCGCGTTCCGCAACAGGGTCTCCATGGTCGATCCGGGCAAACAGTCGGCCGCCATGTTCGAAATGATCGCCAAGCTCTCCGACGAAGTGGCGCAGAGCAAGGCGCAACTCGCAGCGGTCAGCGAGCAGGCGCCACAGAGCCCGCAGGTTCAATCGCTGCGCAGCAATATCGAGGCAAAGGAAAGGCAGATCATCCAGGAGCGGGCAAATATCGTAGGCGGGGATGCCTCCATGGCGCCGCTCATCGCCCAATATGAGCAGATATTGATGCAGAGGGAGCTGGCGACGCGCATGCTGGAGTCGGCAGCGACGTCGCTGGAAAACGCCCGGCTTGAAGCGCAGCGCCAGCAGCTCTACCTCGAACGCGTCGTCAATCCCAATCTGCCGGATTATGCGCTCTATCCGAAGCGTATCCGCTCTATTCTGCTGATCCTTTGCCTCAGCCTGGCAGCGTTCTGGATCGCCCGGTTCTTCCGCAACCAGATCTACGAGCATTCCGTGACATGATGGACAATGGCACGATCTCGTTCAAGAACACCAACGGCTTGCCGCTGATTTCAGGCGGAACGGCGCCAGCCGGCACAGGCATGGTGTCGGCACGCAACATCGTGAAGGAATATCCGGTCAATGGCGGTAGTCGCCGGGTGCTCGACGACATCAATTTCACCGTCCGCGCCGGCGAGAAGATTGCGGTCCTCGGCCATAATGGCGCCGGCAAATCCACATTGGTGCGCCTGATAGCAGGCATGGAACCGCCGACGTCTGGCACCATCACCAGGACGATGTCGCTTTCCTGGCCGATCGCATTGAGCGGCGGCTTTGGCGGGTCCATGACCGGCATCGACTGCATGCGGTTTCTTTCGCGCGTCTATGACAAGCCATTGGAGGAGATCCGCGAATCCGTCGAGACGTTCAGCGATCTCGGCAAATATCTCAAGATGCCGATCAGGACCTATTCCTCCGGCATGCGTGCGCGGCTGGCCTTCGGGCTTTCGCTGGCGATCGATTTCGACTGCTATCTCATCGATGAAGTCGTTGCGGTGGGCGACCAGCGGTTTCAGCGTCGGTCGTTCGAGGAATTGTTCGTCAAGCGGCGCGACCGGGCCATGATCATCGTCGGTCACAGCCTGGATACGATCGCCGAACATTGCTCGTCCGCCCTTGTGCTCAAGAACGGTCGTGGCCGTGTATTTGACGACGTCAAGTTCGCCTTCGACATCTACGCATCATTGTGAGGGCGGGATGCGGCAGGATCATCAATCATTCGAACTTCACATGATCGCGCACCTGCTCGATGAGGAAGAAGCCGACCGCATTGGTGATGAGGCAGCATGCCAGCAGGTAAGGGACGCTGTAGTGCGCGGTAATCGTGTCGCCGAACGTGCCCGACCGGAACAGTTCGAAGCAATGGACGAGCGGGACGTAGAGCGCCAGCTTCTGCACCTCGGATGGCAGCCAGGCCACCATGAAGAACATGCCGGATATCGGCAGGGTAAGGTACTGGAACGGCGAGATGAGCTTCTCGACGAACTCGAAGATTTCCGCGAGGGCGGCGAGGATGAGCCCGACGCCGAAGGAGAACCATGCCATGAAGAACCACCCCGCCATGATCAGCCCGAGGTCGCTATAGGGCTCCATGAAGCCGGCAAGCCGCGTTGCCGTATAGACGACGACGAGGGCGAGAGTCGTGCCGCCAACTTCGAGGAGTGCGCGCGCCAAGAGAGCGTCGGCAAGGCGAATCTGCCGGTGATACATGAGCGGAAGGTTCTGGCGCAGGCACGAGACCAGCTGCGAGGACATGTGGCGCCAAAGAGTGAGGGGCATGTATCCGCTCAGCACGAAGGCGATGATCCCGAGGCCATGCGATTCGTGGTGGAGCACAGTCCACATCGCCATCACGCCGACCGTGAGGATCATCGGCTCCAGTATCAGCCACAGGAATCCGACATTCTCCCGACCATAGCGGGTGATCATCTCGCGCATGACCAATGCTCCGATCACGCGCAGCTGCACTCTTATGCCGGCCAGGAAGGATCCGCTTGCGGGTGTTACAGGATTGATGCTCAACGAGACTCTCCATCTTACCCGGAAAAGTTAGATCAAGGCGGCAGTAATTTCAACCAAAAAATAAATAAAGATATCGAAGTGGTAAGTATAATGTCGGATATATATCAATGACAGCTTTGACATTCACTGATACCTCCCAGAAAATATTTGGAAGGAAGGTAAGCAAGAGCAAGAGGAGTCATATTCTTTTGTTTTTGTTCGTTGTTCTGCCGACATTAGTCGTCGCGTTCTATTATGCGCTTATTGCAAGCCCGATCTATGTGTCTGAATCCGCATTCGTGGTGCGCACTGCCGCGCCACCCTCTTCGACGACCTTGGGATCGGTTCTGCAGAATAGCGGCATTACGCGTTCGCAGGACGATACGTTTTCGGTACAGGAATACATGCGCTCGCGCGATGCCCTTGGCCAGACCGAGAGCCAGCTGCCGCTAAGGAGCTTCTACGGCCCGGATCAGGCGGACATCATTGCGCGGTTTCCCGCCCCGTGGCAGTCGGGCCTGTTCGAGGAACTGTACCAGTATTATTCCAGGCGCGTTCAGGTCGTTCACAATGATACGACCGGCATAACGATATTGCGCACGTCGGCCTTTCGCCCGGAAGATGCGTTCGCGCTCAACAGGAAATTGCTGGAGCTGGGCAGCGACAGGTTGGTGAAGATGAACGAGCGCGCCCGGGGCGATGCCGTTCGCTTTGCGACCATCGAGGTCGAGGCGGCCGAGAAGCGGATGATAGAGGCGCAGCGCAACATCACCCTGTTTCGCAACAAGGAGCTGATGATCGATCCGGGCCTGAATTCGGTATCGATGGTGGAACTGATGAGCCGTATCAGCGCGGAGTTGGCGGTGTCGCGAGCGAGCCTCGCCGAAACGCGAACAACGGCTCCGGATTCGAGCTCTATTCCCTTCATGATGAGCCGGATCGACGCGCTCGAGAAGCAGTTGACGGCGGAACGGGGAAAAGTTGCCGGATCGGACGATTCAATTGCACCGCGCATAGCGGATTACGAAGCGCTGATATTGCAGCGGGAGTTTTCGAGCAAGGCGCTCCTGGCCGCGCTCGATTCGCTGAAGACGGCGCGCGCGGATGCAAGGCGGCAGCAGCTCTATCTGGAGGTTGTCGTGCCGTCGCACCTGCCTGACAAGGCGGAACTGCCCCAGGGCCTGAAGAACACGTTCGTCGTCTTCATCGTGGCTGCGGTGGGTTATCTTCTGGTCTGGCTGCTGGCTACGGCGATCCGCGATCACGAAAGTTAGGCGAGACGCGGTGCCGGATGGCCGAGACGCTCGTTCAGATCGGCTCGAAACAGGTATAGACCTCGCTCATGCAGGCCTGGATTTCACGGTCGATCTGCGCACTCTGGTCGATATAGCCAAGCCGGGCGGCGCGGGCCTGACGCGATTGGATATAATGTGTCAGAGCCTTGCCATAGTCCCCGGCCAGCTTATGGAGATGTCCCAGCTGCAGCTCGACATCCTCGACACTGTCGGGATCGCAGTCGTCGGCATAGGCGCGGTAGTCGTCGTAAAGCAGGCGGGCCTGATCGAAATCGCCATCTTCCTTCGTGACATTGGCGTAAACCGATATGAGATCGCGCTCGCCTTCGGTTACGACCAGTTCATGCAGCAGCTTGCGCGCGTCAGCCCACTCCCGCTCTTCGACATGCTGCATTGCCAGCCGTCGCTTCTGCTCGGCACCGGGCTTGCGCGAACGCCCGCGCAACATGCCGGCGTGGCGCGAGAGTTCGGGGTCGTTCGGTGCGATGGCCAGACCCTTCTCGTACCATTGCGATGCCTTGTCCAACTCACCCATGCGGTTGAACAAATGGCCGAGCTGCAGGTAGATATCGGCATTATCGGGATGCATGCCGTGGAACTTGCGATAGGCCGTCTCCGCCTTGTCGAAATTGCCGAGCTCCTTCTCGGCATGCCCCAGCTGGACCAGCAGCCCGGTCCTGACCGGATCGGCAGCAACCGCTTGTGCATACAGCGTGGCAGCCTCTTTCCAATCGCCCCGGTCGCGCGCCGCATCGGCCTGTACGGAGAAGCTGCGCGAGGACCCGCTTCCCTCAGCCGCGGTTGCAAGTTTCCTGGCGAGAGCCTTGGGACGAACGGAGAAGGGCAACTGCATCAGCGGTCGCCCCTGTCGGCCGACGCCCGGACCATCGATATGTTTCGCAGCCGCAGCCAGCCGGTTTCGGCAGGCCCTTCGACCACCCTCAAGCGCAATTCGATAAAGCGATGCTCAGGGCGGATATCGACGCAGAGGTTGCCGGCAAACGGACCCGAAACGATGAGATCCTGCAGGATGTCCAGGCCGGAATTGGCGACGAGTTGAATTGCGAGCTTGGCCTTCGCGTCCTGGACAAGATCGATCTGGATATTCCAGGCGCCCGCATCAAGGCTCCTCTTCGGGCCAGCCAGCAGCCATCCGGGGCTGACGCTCCAGCCACCATCGACGACGTTGACCGGTTGCCGCATGAGTTCCGGCCCGATCATCCAGCCGGAGCCGGGCATCTCCCGTACGAAGACCAGGGTCTGGCGTCCTTCAAGATCGTAGGAAAGGCCGGCCGGCAGGATTCTTGCCGAACTTGCATCCGGACGGGACACTGCCGGGGCGGTATCAGGCTCGTCCAGCGTATCCCAAAGTGCCAATACGCCGTCGCGGCGCGCGATGGTCACGATTTTGCGGATGACGTCGTCGCGCCCGACAATGCCGCGCCGCAGGTCGAACTCGAATGTCAGGCGTTCCTTGTCGCTCGGGTCGCGGCCGCAGATCCGGCTGAAGACATAGCGGATGAACGCGACATCGTCATCGGGCGCAAACCGGCGAAAGCTTTCCAGCAATGCAAATTGGTCGGGCTCGCGTCTGACCGCGTTGGCCTCGAAGTCCGCTTTGCGCCCGTCGGCGTGCTTGGAGGCGGCATCGAGAGCGTCGATCACCTTGAGCCTGTTCGTGCCATTCTTGATAGCACGCACCAGATTGTGCCTCTCCTCGCTGCCGAGATCGTCCTCGGTCAGATTGAACGCAACAGCCCAGGCATCGACGAATGCCTCGGCCGACAGCGAAAACACGTCCTTCGGCACGGCCTGAAGCGGGATCTTATGCAGCTCGGCGATGGTCATTTTTCTTGTCCAGCATTTGTTCGATGATGACCGCGTGCCTTGCCGCGACACGAGGATAGGAATTCCATTGCACAGCCTGGCGCCTGTCCGGATCGCGCATTCCGAGAAGAACCGGATTCTGGGCGAGGCTAATCAATGCCTCGGCGACGCAATCGACATCGACCGAGCGCAGCACATGGCTGATCGGCCACATGTCCCGCAACACGGTCGATCGTGAGCAGAGCAGCGGCCGGTCGGCACTCATCGCCACCCGGGCGGCGCCCGTGGCTGTCTCGTTGGAGGGGCCGTAGAGGAAGGCCAGCAGATCGGTTTGCGCAAGCTCCTGCAGGAGTTCGTCATTGTCGACGAAATCGAAGCGCGTCGAAGCGACATCGCCAAGGCCGAAATGGGCGATCAGGTTCTCCACCACCACTTGCGCAGCGCGGGATTCGTCGTTCGGCAGAGCGCAGTTGAGGAGCTTGAGGCGCAGCCGCGGCTCGAAGATACGGGCTCGGGCGAAGGCGCGCACCAGGACGTCGATATTCTTGTGCGGTGTCAGGAATCCGAAGGCACCGACGGTAAAGTGATCGGCATCGGGCGGCGCCATGTCCGAAGCACTCGGCATGATGCCATGCGGTATCACGACGGGATTGCCGTGCCCGGCCTTGGCAAGAAGTCCGGCATCCTCGGCGGAATGAACGAAAACGACATCGAAGGCCTTGGTCCATTCAAGATGCCCGTGGCGAAGGACTTCCTTGACGCTGTGCATCGTGACCACGCGCAGCTTGTGGCGCGTCTTCGCCAGATGAGCGGCAAGCAGTTCCATGTCGGGCGTCGAAAAATGCCCCGGATGATGCTGCAACCATAGGACATCGCCGCGCGCCTGCTCGATTTCGGTGAAGAGCTTCATGAGCGAGGAAAGATCGTATCCCCAGCTGCGCGTCATGATTTCCGCCGTGTCCGGCAGCCGCGGTCTCGCGCTTTCCGGCAGATCGTCATTCAAGGTCCGCCGTGCGTAGATGTGCGACAGGCGCTCGGAGAACGGCTCGGTGGCGAGCAAATTCTCCGTATAGGTGGCAATGCCGCACTGCTGATGCCACGACGAAATGAGATCGAAGCTCCACGGACGCCTGACGGCGGCTGGCGGCTTCTGTGATTTTGCGATCGCGGCAAGCACACGGCGGGCAACATCGTCCCAGCCAAGATGCTCACTGAGCAAGGCCTGCGCATTGGCGCTTCGCCGCTTCGCCTCTTCGGGCTTTTCGATCACGGCGCGCATCTGCGAAGCGAGTTGATCCATTGAAGGTTCGGCCCAGAGGCTGAGGGACCCGGAAACATGGGTTTGAGACGGCGCCATCTGGTAATCAACCAGCCACGCCGTTTCGGCCGTGCAGAAATCGGTCTGGCCGCTATAGTCGGTCGTAACAACGGGAATGCCCAGCTGCATGGCTTCCGCCAGCGGCAGGCCGAACCCTTCGCCCCGGCTGGGAGCGACCACGAGCGACGCCGTGCGGTAGAGCGCGAGGAGCTGTTCGGAATCGTAGGATTCGTCGAGAATGATGATCGGTGCGGTTTCGTCGCGCTTGTCGCCGAGATCCCGCATGACATCCGACAGTATATTATCGGGGTTTGGAAACGTCTTGATGACGAGTTCCACATTGTCGTCCTTGCTGAATGCCTGCGCGAATGCGCGGACGAGCACATCGACACCCTTGCGGGGAAAGCATGACGAGACGTGCAAGATGCGCGCGCGGTCGGAAGCCGGAAGGGGCGAGGGCGTGTTGAGCCCGGATGCAGCGCCTACATGATCGGTGCCATTGCCGACGACTTCTACCGGTATGGTAAGGCCGGATTGCACGAATGCCTGGCGAACGAAATTGGCGGTTGCCATGACAAGATCGAGGTCGCGATTGAATCTTTCGATCATATATTGCGGAACGTCCAGCTCTTCCCAGGCGAAGTTCACATAGGCGTTGAACTGACCGATCATGTCATGGGTGGCAGGGGGCCAGGTGTTTCTGAGATGTACGTCGTAGCCGACGGTCGGGTAGGCGGGAAGGAAATGCGGCTTCAGGTCCGGGAAGGCATTGATTCTGGCATCGGTCTGCCAGTCCGCTTCCGGCGTGAAGCAATGGAGGTCGATACCGGCCTTTACCAATGCACGGGCGAGTAAGCGATTGACGATGGCAAGACTATAGTCGCCCTTGAACACACCGTCGAAAAACACCCTCTTTCCCGAGAATGTTTCGCGAATCCCCCTCGTAAATTTCTCATCGAAATCGATAGCATATGGCGAAACGGTCTGCCCACTACGCATGCATTGATCTCCGAAAGCGCCTGTGGCGGCGCTTTATGTACACACTGCAAAAGACAACCGGCCCGCCGCTGGGGCGAGCCGGAGCATGTCGCTCGTCACGAAGCCTTTGCTTCGTCCGACGTGTAGCCGAGTGCCGTTTCCCGCTCAGCGATGATGTCGCGGGCCGCATCGACCGCTGGTCCCGAATAGGCGAGCGGATAGCAGGACTTCGCCTGGCGCGCCTTTGGCGAGGTGAACTGCAATACGCCCGGTTCCAGGAAGGCGGCGCGGTTGCCGAGGTCGAGATAGGTCTCGGCCAGAGCGCCATTCGCCCAGATGACGTCGTGCTCTTCCAGTTCGATGTGGAAATAATCGACGGGGCTGAGTGTCACCGGCTGGGTGATGGTGGTTCCATTGACCAGCAGCTTTGCCGGGACCAGGGCATCGGCAATGAACATGCAATGGTCTGGCGAAACCGCGAGGTCACGCTCCGGCATGTTCTCGGCGATCGCACCGGCCTTGATGCGGATCGGCAGGTCGTTGCGTGGCTTGTCCAGCGTCTTAGGGTCGATCGTCCTGTTGCCAACCCATTTGATCGCGACGGCGCCGTGATTGAGGCTGGAGATCAAATCGCCGGCCTTGAGGCGCTCGACCGCAACCGGGCCTTCCGGCGTGGCGATGAGGGTGCCGCGAACGAAGCAAGGCGTAAGGAAGGTCAGTGTGTCTGTGGCATTGGAGTAGGAATAGGTGGCGCCAGCGGGGATATCGTAGGAGGCGATAGGCTGCAGGCCGCCGAGCGGTCCGTAGAACGTGACCGTGTTGCCAACCTGCTGCACGCTCGCCGAGTCCACAACGGTGATGCGATCGCCATTGTTGACGCCGATAATGTCTGGCGGACTGCTGATATTGAGATTTATCAGACCGGAATCATAGGTGAAATGGCCCTGACCGGCGGCATTGCTGAAATCAACCGTGGTGCCGTCCAGCAACGAGGCGCTGATCGCGGCGGCGTTGATTGTCAGGCTCGTGCCGGCGCCGATCTGGTAGTTGAAGGTCGATCCAGCCGACACACCGGCGAGTGCAGTATCGACGACCAGGTCGGCACCGTTCTGCAGCACGATCGTCGTGCTGGTGATTACGCCGCCGCCGACCAAATTCGTCAGAGTGAGGTCGACCCCGTCGATGATGAGCGTGCCGTTGGAAACCAGGCTCAGTTGGAGTGTATCTCCATCAGCGCCGTTGCTCGAGTCGATTGTCTGGGTAGAATTGCTGATCAAGTCTAGATCTATGAGAGCCATAGGAATTGCGCCTCCTGTTAAGAGTAAATTCGCATTGATTTCTTTTCGCGGATTAGAACTTGTAGTTCAGCCCGACGCGCACGCTATGAAAATCCGGGGTTGCCTCTGTGGAGAAGCCATCTTCACTCACAGTATACTTGCCGAAGTTCACGTATTGATATTCGAGCTTTGCAGTAAGGTGGTCCGTGAAGGCATGTTCGATACCTGCGCCGGCGACCCAGCCTGCTCTCGTCTTGTCCTGGTCAAGGAACGTGTCGCCCTCAACCGCAGCCTTGTAGTTCACGCGGCCATAGGCCAGACCACCGGTTCCGTAGATCAGCGTGCGGTCCCAGGCATAACCGACGCGTGGGCGCAGCGTGCCAAACCAGTCGATGCTTGATTCAGCCTCGACACCAATGCCATCCACGCTTCCTGCAGTCGAATCTTCGAGGCCTGCGCCCTGGAAATCGGCCTCAAGACCGATAACCCAATTGTTGATTTGGTAGTTGTAGCCGATCTGGCCACCACCGATGAAACCGCTCTGCTCGATCGTTCCGATATTGCCGAGGTAAACGCCGCCGGAACGAACGCCGACTTCATCGTCGCCCCCGAATCCATAACCGGCATTCACACCGGCGTAGAAACCGGTCCACGAGAATCCGGGGTCAGCCAATACGGCCTCGGGCGCGGTTTCGATTACTGCGTCAGCAGCCAGGGCACTGCCGGACAATGCCAGGGCCGAAAAGAATAAACCGATTGCACTGATATTCCGCATGGATTTTCACCTTCAAATGAGCTACTCGATGCGGATAGTGACATAGAATAAATCCAATGAATACAGTATTGTTAGCGCAATAATGCTAAAGATATTCGTGAAAAGTAGTTAAATGTCGCTATTTGTATTGCGTGGTCAGTGTTTATTCTAATGGTCCGCGGCAGACATGGTGGGTGCCTGGGGTTCGGTGGCAACACGTCCCGGATTTTCCTCGTCCGCGACAACCATTTCCGGTTTTTCGCCCTGTTCGAGATGGGACCGGAACAGCATTTCGACCGACCAATCGGCTATCGCGCCTTCGATCGCACCGCTTTCCGTAAAAAGCCGGATCTCGATGGCCTCCATCGGCACTTCCGCCGTGAAATCGAGCTCGGCGACGAAACTTCCCGTGCTTTCGGGCTTCACGCGCATCCGTCCCAGCAATTGGCTGTTGTGGATCTCGATCATGAATATCTGGCCGTAGAGGTTCTCCTCGATGCGCATCGAAAAGCGTGCGATCCATTGCCCGGGCGGCAGATGCAGATATGGCCCGTAAATGACGCACCGCGCTCTCCCGACGAGGTCGATTTCGCCTCCGACCGGCTCGCCCAGCCGGTCGGCCGACAAGAAAGCCCGCAGCGGCCAGCGGATTGCGGATGAAGGCGGGCGAAATACCGTCTCCTTGAATGGTTCGAGGACATCCTTGGCGATATCGATCAAATCGGCGGGGATGGAGCTCAATTGGCCCGGCGGCCCATAGGCTGCGCCGTAACTCGCGGCGGCGGCTTCTTCAAGGGTGGGTATCTGCGTCCCATCGGCCGCTCCACCGAGCTTGACAGTGCACCGCGCGACAGCTTCCGGCGCCAGATCGAGCTTCAGGGCACGCACGAAGACATTCAGGATCCTGTCGACCTGCACCTTGCCGACGGTGTTTCGGTTCACCGGTATCAGGCGCGCATAGGTTTGCAGCTGCGAAACGCAACTGATACTGGCCGAAAGCGCGCGGAGCAAAGGCACGGCGTCGCTATTGGTCGTTCGGATCATCCATGCGAGCGAATCCAGCGGGTTCTCCACGAAGGCCAGATATGGCATGCGCGACTTCATCAGGAAGGCGCATAATTCCGCATCCGGATAGCTGGAGACTACGATGAGATTGTCGGTCTTGCGGCTCGCCCAGGCTTCGCGCAATTGTTCGAGCGTCTGCACTTCGACCATGCCGCAGGTGCCGGGTAGTTCGGCGGCCAGGGCACCGAGCGCGGTTCTGCCCCAGGTGAACATCATGCCCGGCAGGCCGAATGTTACGAGAAGCGTCAACGGCATCGCTCCTTTTTCAACCGTTGTGCCAACTACTTTCCGTCCAGAAGCCTGTCATAAAGCGAACTGACGGCGGCCTGATAACGGGCAGGGGAGAACTTCGCCGCCCGCTTTGGTCCAAGCGCTGCGAGATGATCACAAAGATCCTGGTCATTCGCAAGACCGCGCACCGCATTGCGCAGCGTATCCGTGTTGTAGGGGTCGATCAGCACGGCCGCATCGCCGGCGATCTCCGGCACGGAACCTTCGGTCGAGGTGAGGACCGGAGTGCCGAGCTGCATCGATTCGAGCACCGGCAGGCCGAAACCTTCGTAGAGCGAGGGGAAAAGCACGGATCGTGCGCCCCTTATCAGGCTGACAAGCAGGCCATAGGACACGAAGTCGAAACGGTGAATCCGGCGGCCGGGAACAATGCGGTTGTCCTGCTGCAGGAAGAACCGGAAGCGCTCGTCCTCGATCAAGAGTTGTGTCTGGTCGCCCTTCCAGCCCGGGGCGCCGACGATGATCAACGGATAGTCCACCTTGGCCGACAGATAGGCCTCGACCAGTCGCGACAGGTTCTTTTTCGGCTCGAATGCACCAAAAAACAGGAAATATTTCTTCCAGTCGAGGTTGAAGATGCCGGCGATCTCGTCTGCCGCCAAGGCCTCGGGCTTCTGGCGCAATTCGTCCGGTACTTGAACCGCCTGATAGGTGTTGGTCACGCGGTTCTCGTCGACGCCGAGAAACCGGATGATGTCCTGCCTGGATGTCTCGGACACGGTAACGATGTGATCCGAAGTCTGCACGAGATGCCGAAGCAGGCGATAATGATACCGCTTGTTGTCCTCGGTCAGATAGGGCAGGCGCAACGGAACGAGATCATGGATCGTGGTGATGTTCAGCGCCTTTCTTGCCCGTATCGGCAAGGGGTAGGTGCTGTGGAACATGTCCAGCTTCTCCGGAAGGGCGAGGGGAAGGCTCTTGCCGAAGTTCTTGAAATGGTGCCTTGCCAGGGCGAAGACGTCCTTGCTGGCATAGAGAAATTCCGAATCGAGGACGTTTCCCTGCAATGACTTCAGGATGACGGCGCCTGTCAGCTCGACGCGTGATGGCTTCACGCCGAGGGGTGCTCCGATCCGTCGGCTCAACCAGCGCTTGCCCTTGGCGGTATGGCCCAGCTTGCGGTTGCTCGTATCGTCGAACAGAACGACCTCGCGCAGGATGGCATTCCGCGGCACCCTGGTAGGCACGCTGTGAACAATGCCGGTCTGGTAGCCGAGTTCCCGTACGGTCTGGATGAGGCCTCGCGTATAGGTGGCGACACCCGTGCCCTTCTGCAGCGACAGGTTCAATCCATCATAAATGACTGTTCTTGCCACGATTGGTCCTTTCAGGGGCCAGAACGATCATGCGGGATCACCATCTGTGAAGACGAGCAGCCAGTCCTGGCCGACATTTTCCGAAAGCAGGGCATCCGCCGTGACCGGATGGGCAACGCCCTGGAAGTCGAGGTGGCGCAAATTGCCATATATCTTGACCAGACTTTCAACGAACGAGCGGCTATTGGCGTAACGGGCAGCGTTGAATTCGAGAACGATCATCGGGCGGTGCCGTTCGATCGTTTTCTTCATGCCGAACAGAATGTCTTCCTCGGCGCCCTCGGCATCGATCTTGATGAAATCCACGCGCTCATAATTTTCGCAAAGCTGGTCGACCGTCTTCGCTGGGACGGTCACGAGGTAGCCATTGTGGTGAGCGGCGTTGAAGCTGCTGGCGACGACGGTCGCGTTTTTCGGCTCGTGATCCCTCACGAAGAGCTTGGCGGTGTCGGTGCCGCCGCTGCCCAGCACGGCCCTTTCGATCCTGCTTCTCGAAAGAAGGCCGTTCAGATCGAGACTGCGCCCCAGAAAATCCGCCGCGTGCGGATTGGGTTCAACGGCCAGGAGCTTGCCGGTTTGCCCGACAAGTTCGCCAAGCAGTACCGAATAATAGCCGAAATTCGCGCCGATATCGATCGCAGTCATGCCCGGCTTGACGTTCCTGGCGCAGAACTGCGTCAGCCAGATCTCCCAGAAGCCATCCAGGAGCAGATGGGAGCCGAACCCCCTGTCGCGCGTATCGACGTAAAGCTTGTAGCGTCCGAGGATGCGAACGACGGCCGTCGAGTTCCCGAGATAGGCGCTCGTCGTTAAAGCCTGAACAACCGATTCGAGCTCCGAGCGCTTCATCATTGCGATCTCATGGAGATGCAATAGCGACGGCATGGCCGATCGCGTCATGCCATCGCGATCGCGGCTGATGGCAAGCAGGTGCTTCATTGCAGGGCCCCGGCGCTTATGCCGATCGAAGTCGCACTCATGGCGGGGGCGCTGACGCCCTGGAAGATCGCCATGACTTTCTGAATGTCGGCACCCGACGCATTGGCTATGTAGATGACATCCCGCGGCTGGATTTCGAACCGCTGCATGGCGAGCCAGGTATTCGCATCCCGCATGTTGAAGCGATAGATGACGGGTATGAGTTCGCCGCTCGCCAGGAGCGGGTTGTCCTGCGGGACGAAGCGCCGTGCGACGGAAGCAAGCTCGTGCCGCATCAGGAATACGCCGGTGACGTCGGCGCGCTGATCGTTGAGGCCGGCGGCCTTGCCGAGCGCATCGGCCATGGTGATGCGGGAAGCATCGAAAGGAAGCTCGGCGTTGCGTCCAGCCGCACCGAAGACGAGGAAAGTGCGGGGCTCGCGCACGACCGTGATCAGATCGCCGGGGCGGATGCGTATATTCTCCTCCGGATGTTCCAGCATCAGGTCGAAAGGTATCCTGCCGGCGACGCCGTTGCGCGTAAGACCAACGATGCTGTCGCTTGCCGGCGCCCGGATGCCGCCCGCCGAAGCGATGGCGTCGAGAACGCGTTCTCCCGCGCCGGTCAGCGAAATACGGGCGCCCGCCGCGACCTCGCCGGTCACCGTGACCGAGTTTGCGGTGCTCCTCTGGATGGTGACGAGCGCCTGCGGCTGCACGGCCTTGCCTTCCAGGCTTTTGACGATCTGCTGTTCCACCTGCGACGGCGTATTGCCGAGAACCTTGATGCGCCCCGCATAGGGCACGCCGATCGTGCCGTTTCCCGTAACGGTCTGCGGAGGAATGGCGACGGTGCTGCCTGTCGATTGCTGGAAGCCGGCAACGCTCATATTGGTGCCGAACAGCGTTCCCGGAGGCGCTTCCCAGACATTGACGGTCACCACGTCACCGACCGCAATGCGCAGGTCACTGGAGCGCGGACCGGCACCGAACTGCCGCACGAGGCTTTCCCTCGGCCGTGTCGCGGCAAAGGCCATGACGTTCTTGCCTACGTCGACAAGCGCGTAATTCAGCTGTGTTTCGGATTTGCGCTGCTCGACAATATTCTGCGCGGTCGGTCCCGCACGCGGTATCGCGCAACCATTGAGAAGGAGGGCGGCGGCGAGGGCGCAGCATGCGATACCTGCTGGCCTTGGGATCAGGCGGGCCGCCCGCAAGGAAGCGAGACCCGGAAATGGCATCGAGATCATTCAGGTGTTCTTCTCGTGAAACCGCATCATGGCTGAAGGGCTCATTCCATAAGCATTGCGGTACAGCGACGAAAACCGGCCCGGATTCGAGAATTGCAGATGGATCGCAAGGTCGGTGACGTTGCGGGCGCTGCCGCTCAGTATTGCTTCATGCGCCGCAGACAATCGGTATTCGCACAGGACGTGCATGGGGCTCGTATCGCGATATTCCTTGAACATTCGTTGAAGCGCCCGCGGGCTGCAGCCAGCGGCTTCCGCAATCTCGTCCAGTGTCACGGGATCATGGATGTGTTCCCGCATGAAGGCCTCGGCACGCTGCAGATAGCGGGGCGCGATGCGCCGTCCGGCCGTATTGTTGAGTGTGTTGACATTGTCGGGCTTGGTCATGAACAGCTTGGCGAGGAGCAGGCGCTCGTAGACGGAGGTCAGTACGCCCTTGGTGGAGTTTGTTGCCGTAGCAAGGTCTTCAGTGACGTAGCAAACCGTCTGATAGAGAGCCGAGGCCCCGCCGGAGCGGAAATCATGCAACGGTGCAAAAACCTGCTCCTGAAAATAGGGCCGTTGCATCAGGCGCTCGAAATATTCCCTCAGCTTGGTGATGGGAACCCGGTAGGCGACCCAGGACGAACCCGGATAAATCTTGACCTTGATATCCGGTCTGTCGATGAGACTGGTCGCATTGCCGGCGCTCAGGGTCTGAAGACGCCGGCGTTTCGTATCCATCACGTCCAGCGTGCCCTTGACGACGAAAATGAAGGTCAGCGTTGATGATGCGCCCTTGGACAAGATTTCCAGGCGACCATTTGTGTCGCCGTATACGATGGAGGTTTCCTGCAGCGGATAGACGTTGCGATTGAAGCCGATGTTCCCTTTTTCGTCACTGAAAGACGACCAACGCCATTTTTCTTCACTGCCATTGGCGCCGGGCCCAGTATCATCTGATATAGTCAAAGACTTATAGTCAGACTTACCTAGAGAATTATCGTACATACTTCCTCCAATTGCCGCACCCGTACACAGTTCTACATATTATAACTAACGAGCAATGATAGTAACCGATAGAAACGCCGGCAACCGTGAGAGTATGTGTCGAAGCAGAAAGAACTATTGTATATTTATCATGTAATGGCTGTGGATTTAGACCCCTTCACCCCAACACTGCTTCATAGCTAATAATAAGGCAACAGATTTTTTCGATCGATGTCGCATATTTGCGACTTTTTAAATCGATGTTTTACAAGGGATTACTTTTTGGCGCTTATTATACTTATTTGTCGCAATGTGTATTAGCGACGTGGAAAATATAATTAAAATTGTATGTAAAGAGCGCGCCGGTACGCACCCCACCCGGCGGCTAGACTTGGAGGGGCAGTGCCCGTGCCGAATCTGGTCAGGCCTTATGGTTGGGATTGAGCGGAGAAGCTTCGATCGCAGCCTGAATCGTGCGGGACGTTACGGCCGGTCGGGCTCGGTTGGCGGCGTCGATCATCTCGCTCGACGGGTTGCTCAGGACGTCATAGACGACAGAGAGGCCAGCCGTGGCATAGTCGCGATATGTCTGACGGATGAAATCGGGGACGCTGTCCCACTCCTGCGAACCATGGCTGCGGGAGGCATGGATTGCCTGCGCAACAGCTTCGACCAACTTTTCATATCCCGTCATAACTTCATCTCTGTCGTCTGAAAGGAGCAGCGCCCCTGAAGAATCGCATTTGCGCGTAACACAGCGGGATTCGCGCAAAGATTGCAAGACCTTCACCATCCTGCTGAAGCTTCGGTCAGGAACGCACCTTCAGCACGGCCGTCCCGGGCAGCTCACAGCGGCCCCTTGAATACGAAGAAGGCGCCGGCGCAGATCATCGAAAAGCCCACGAGGTGATTGATCGTGATCTTCTCTCCGAGGAAGGTGATAGAGAAGATGGCGAACACGACAAGCGTGATCACTTCCTGCATCGTCTTCAATTGTGCGGCCGAATAAATGGCATGGCCATAGCGATTGGCAGGAACCGCGAGGCAATATTCGGCGAAAGCGATAAGCCAGCTCACGACGATTACCAGAATCAACGGCTTGTTGGTGAATTTCAGATGGCCATACCAGGCAAAAGTCATAAAGACATTGGAGGCGAGCAGCAGGAAAATCGGGCGGAGATAATCGAGAAGCGGCATGATGCGCCTTTAGCTATTGGAGGAGCCATAGCTAGAGTGCGGCGCCGACAGATTCGTCAAGAGACAAAAATCGCGAGCGATAGAGAATGACCGTGATCCCGCCGAGGATCACGGTCATTGGCCATGAACGGCTCAGCTCGTCAGGACGAGGTTCTTGCGAGCCCAATCGGCAAGCTCGGGTATGGTGCGCGGCCGCCCCATGGCCGGATCCGCCACGATCGTACCGCCCTCAGGCATGTCGATGCTCGGCGGAACTTCTATATCTTTCGGCCGCGGCGGCGCGGTCATCGGATATTTGCCCTTGTCGTCCGGCTTGGCCTGGTGAACACCGGCGACAAATTCCTTGAGCTTGTCGTGATCGGACTTGCGAAGCACTTCGACAAGCGCCTGCGGCGTCATGCCCAGCTCTTTTGCAAGCGGATCGATCACGCCGCCAACGCTGTTGCCATCGCCGTCGTGGTCGGAGAGTATCTTGGCTGCTTCGGAATCGAAGCCGGCGGCGATGAGGAATTTCTCCGTCGGGCCCTCGTAATAGGCAGCCGCTTTGCTGTGCCTGTAGGCGTCATAGCCCATTTCACCGATGATGCCGATCGCAGCAAGGGCGACGCCCCAAGGGCCGGCCTTCGGCGTTTTCATCATTGAAAGGAATGTGCCAAGCGTCGTCGTGGCGGCAAAGGCGGAGTTCGCCCATCTGCCATTGGCCGCGTGGTCGAGCGTATAGGCCACCATGAGGGCGCCGCCGGCACGATCGAAATATTTGGTGAACCAGCCCCATTTAGGCGTTCCGCTCACTTCGGCGAAACGCGACGCCCGGTCCAGGAAGCCGTCCTTTGGTATTTTGCCGTGCTCGACGAGCGAGCGAACGCCGCCGGCTCCGAGCTGGCCCGCCTCGTAGGCGATACCTGCAGTCAGCCAGACACCAAAGGCCGTCGGCAATGGCCCGCCGGCACTGAAATTGGCATCGGCGCTTCCAAGATATAGCAGGCCCTGCACCGCTGCGAGACCCTTGCCGAAGCCGGACGCCGTGGTGATGCCTGCCCGCGGGTCGAACTTGGAGCCGTCGAAGCTCTTGGCGAGGCTCTCCAGCGCCGCCTTGCGCGCCTTGGGGTCCGTTGCCGCGTTCGGCCCGTTGAGCGCCAGATTGGCGCTCTGGGCGAGCTTGGAATCGACCTGGCCCGGGCTCATCCGGGACGCCGCATCGATGCTGCCTGGTGTCGGCGGGACATAGGCCTTGTTTCCGCCCAATGCCTCATAAGCGGACAACGTGCGGTGAAGGCCGATGACGGCGCGTCCGGACCAGTACAGCGTCGGTGCGGCCGGTACCGTGACCTCTTCCGGCTTCACCGTGCTCTCGACATAGAGCTTGCCCATTTCATCCCAGGCTTCGGCGCTGTTGGCGACGGCGAACTGGCCCTTCTCGTCATTTTCGAGTGCGCTTACCGATTTCGTGTAGCGATCGAAGCCTTCCATGCCCTTGAGGCCCTCTTCGGCCTCGTGCAACGCGGCGAGGTTGCGAACGATCTTGGCGCCCTGGGCATCCATCGTCTCCTTGCTGCCGGGATTGTTCTTGATGGAATCGTTCAGGCCGGCAGTGATCTGTTCCGCGGACAGGGACGATTTCCAGTCCGAGGCGACGACGAGATGATCCTTGGCGAACTCGCCGACGACATGCTGGCTGTTCTTGGTGAAGTCATCGGTACCCTTGATGGCGGCATCGAATATCTTGTTGGCATTGCCCTTGTCGCCGCTGCTGTCGAGCTTCTTGACGACGGCAAGGGTCAGCGTGGGATCATTGCCATTGGCGATGGCCTGGCGGAATGGATCGCCGGCCGCGTCGGGGTTGGCGGCTTTGATCTCGGGATAGGGGATGCCCATCTCGCTGCCGATGGCCTTCTTCTCCTCGAACGTGAAGTCCTTCGTCTCTTCCGGGAGCTTCTTTTCCCAATCCGAGAAGGTCTGGTCGTGTGCCACCTTGAAGGATTTCACGATGTTTTCGGCGCGGTCGCTGACAAACTTGTCCCCACCGGTTCCTTGCGAGATATGGCCGGTGATGGCCGAGTAATCGGCGACGAGGTTCTTGTTCGTGATCTCTGTCGAGAGCTTGATCTCGCCGGAGATCATCGAGTTCTTGCCGCTCAGCTTGTCGTCGGGGATGGCGCCATTGGCGATGGCCGTGCGTCTTCCGATCGTGGTCTCGATGACGTCGACGATCTTCGTATCCTTGTTGCCGAAGGCATCAATCGGCTTGTTGGCCTCGAGCAGGATCAATTGGGCGGTGTCGGGCGTGACGTTCTTCGTCACTTCGTTCAAGGTCTTTGCGGCTTTGCTTGCGCCATCTTCTATCTGGACCTGGCGCTTGTCGTCGCCCTCAAGCCCGTGGAAGTTGCTTTCGCCCTTCTTGAACGCGTCCTGCACGGCCCGCGCCGGCCTGGCGACGAGAATCTCGTGTCCGGCCGCGTCGAGCATTTCGACGAATTTCGCGTCGGAAGGCCCATAGGTCTTCAGCGTCTCGCGCGCGGCGTTGATCGCCGCTTCGCCATTGTCGGGTGTGCCCTTGGCCAAGGTCTCGAACTGCGTCGTCAGTTCAGCCTGTACCTGTCCCCATTTGGACGGATCCTGCTGCGCAGCCGTTATGGCACCGCTCAGCGGCTTGAAGACGTCGTTGAGACTTGTTTCGACTGTTTTACGTTCGTCCCGGACCGTCGTCTTGTAGGCTTCGGTCTGCGGTCCGAGGGCGATGAGATCCGCTTCCCGCTGATCGAGATTGTCTTTCAACGAAGCCGGTGTAAATGCATCGTTCTTGACGGCCGACATCAGATCCGTGCTGACGGCGAGCTTCAGGGCCTTTGTCTTCTCATCCTTCTCGGCCGGCGAAGAGGCTTTGTCGATGTCGCCTTGAATGCTGTTTATCGTCTCGAGACTTGTGCGCCGCTCCTTGTCGAGAACGCGCAGGGAGGCGCCTTCATTGATAATGTCGGGATCGGTGATGTTGGGATTGGTGGCAAGCAGATCGGGAACGCCTTGATCATAGAGCGGCGCAATGGTGCCGAGCATTTCGCCTCTCTTGATCGTATGATCGATGCTCCCATCTTGCTCCTGCTCGGGATTGCCCTGCGGCACCGGCTTCTTGGCTTTGTTGACCGCAGCGGTGAAGCCTTCGTCATTCTGCAAGGGAAAACTGCGCTGGAAAGGGGCGATTAAACGACGATTGAAATCTAGAAGTCCCATGCGTTCACCTCTGATAATCTGTCTTATAATTTTCGTGACAGATTTATGAATTGAGGCATGGCAGTTGGCAATCGATTTTGCCGCCTTATCTAGCGTGATTTGAAATAAACAAGTTGCCGGACTAGAGTATTTCACTAGTCGAGAGGCTGATACCGGCAATAATCACGGTTTCTACACTTGAATTGCGCTCAAGCGGTTCTAAACGCCGTTTATCACATTTAAACGCCGACTTGTTACACTTGTGATTCAAATTTTGAATTATTATTGAATTTCACGTTGAGCAGCCGCCTATTCCGCCGCTTGCGGCAGATCCAGCCGCAGGGAGGCATGGCCGGAAGACGCGGCGTGTACAGGCAGCATTTCCGGTTCATCCGGCGTGTTCGGGCGTACGGCCCAATGGAATGCGCGGCCCATCCAGCGGCTGGCATCATCCATTATCGTATAGAATGACGGCACGAAGACGAGCGACAGGACCGTGGAAACGAGCAAGCCGCCAATGACGGCGATCGCCATCGGGGCGCGAAATTCGCCGCCGTCGCCAAAGGCCATGGCGGCAGGCAGCATGCCCGCCGACATTGCAATGGTGGTCATGATGATGGGCCTGATTCGCTTGCGTCCCGCATCCATGATGGCCTCATTGCGGGGAACGCCCTGGCGAACCTCTTCAATGGCGAAATCGACAAGCATGATCGCGTTCTTGGTGACTATCCCCATCAGCATCAGAATGCCGATGACCACGGCCATCGATACGGAATTGTTGGTCACGAGCAGGGCGACGGCAACGCCCGCGATCGAAAGGGGCAGCGACATCAATATGGTGAAGGCGTGAAAGACGCTGCCAAAGAGCAGGATCAGCACGACGAATACGAGCATCAGCCCCATGATCATGGCGTCGCGGAAGCCGGCGAACACCTCGCCCATGACCTCCGCATCGCCGGTTTCCTGAATGCGCACGCCCTCGGGCATCGCCTTTGAAACCGGCAGGTTCTGGACGATCGAAAGGCCTTCGCCGATCTCCTTGCCGTTCGCCATGTTGGCGCCAACGACGACGCGGCGCTGGCGATTGAACCGCTCTATGGTGGACGGTCCCTGGTCAAAGCCGATCTCGGCGATGGATTCCAGCGGCACCACCACGCCGGACTCCGTCGTAACCGTCAATGTCTGCAATACGGAAAGGTCGCGGCGCGCATCTTCCTTCAGCTGCACGCGGATGGGAATCTGGCGGTCTCCAACCGTGTATTTGGCCAGGTTCGCATCGAGATCGCCGAGGGTGGCGACGCGCAGCGTATCGGACAGCGCCTGGGTGGACAGGCCGAGCTCGGCGAGCTTGTCGGTGCGCGGACGCACGATGATTTCGGGCCGGTCGAGGGCGGCCGTCGACGAGACGGCCTGGAAATCCCCTGTTGCCGTCATCGCGCTTTGCAGGAGGCGTGCCTGCTCGCTCACCTTTTCACCGTCGCTGCCGATGACGCCGACGGCGAATTCGCGCTCTCCGCGGTCATTGACGAAGTTCGCCCGGAGATCCGCTATGCTGGAGAGTTGCTGCAGGATCGCGCCTTCTACCTGCTTCTGGCTGCGGTCACGTTCGCTCTTGTGGCTGAGCTTTACGATCATGGTCGCGCGGCGCGTGTCGAGCGAACCGGTCGGCGAGGCTCCGCCGGTGACATAGGTCTGCAGCACTTCGGGAATTTCACGGACCTTCTCCGCTGCACGGTCGGTGGTTTCCCTGGTTTCCTCGATCCTCGCGCCCGGAGGTAGTTCGAGACTCACCACGACGCGTGCCTCGTCCTGGGCCGGAACAAAACCGGATGGGAGGAAGCCCATTGCCCAGATGGCGACGGCAAAAAGGGCGATGCCGGTGCCAAGGGTCAGCCAGCGAAACCGCAGCGTGATGGCGAGGAAGCGTGCATAGGCCGATATCCAGCCGGTCTCAGCCTCGCCATGATGCAGGCTTTTCTTGTCCCTCAGCAGATAGGCCGTCATCATCGGGGTGATCAGACGCGCCACGAGCAGCGAGAAGAAAACGGCGATCGCGACCGTCAGTCCGAACTGCTTGAAATATTGCCCGGCAATGCCGCTCATGAAGCTTACGGGTGCGAAGACGGCAATGATCGTCGCCGAGATGGCGATCACGGCCAGTCCGATCTCGTCTGCCGCCTCGAGCGAAGCCCGGTAGGCCGATTTGCCCGAACGCATGTGCCGGACGATGTTCTCGATCTCGACGATCGCATCATCGACCAGAATGCCCGTCACGAGTGTTATTCCGAGCAGGCTGACGAGGTTGAGCGAGAAGCCCAGCATGTCGATCGCCCAGAAGGTGGGGATCGCGGACAAGGGCAGGGCGACGGCTGCAATGAGCGTTGCCCTGAAATTGCGCAGGAACAGCAGCACGACGATGATCGAGAGGACAGCGCCTTCGACCAGAGAACTCATGGCCGATTCATAGTTTCCGTAGGTGTAGTTGACGGAATTGTCGATCAGCGTGAACTGTGCATCGGGATATTTCTGCCGGAGCTGATCGATGCGCGCCTGCACCAGGTCGTAGACTTCGGCGTCGCTCGCACCCTTGGCGCGAAAGACGGCCAGTGAGACAACCGTTTCATTATTCACACGGGCAAAGGATTTGGGCTCCTCATAGGAGTCGCTGACGGTGCCGAGCGCGTCGAGACGCACGGACCGTCCCGCCGTGATCGGGATCTCGATGGCGCGCAGATCGTCGAGGCTGCGGGAAGCGCCCAGCGTACGGATGGTCTGTTGCGTCGTTCCAAGGTCGCCGCGCCCGCCGGTGAGGTCGGCATTCATCGATTTGAGCGCCCGGTTGACATCTGCCGCGGTAACGGCGAGGGCTGTCAGCCGGTCCGGGTCGAGCGCGACGCGGATTTCGCGGGTGACGCCACCATAGCGTTCCACCTTGCCGACGCCCTTGATGCCCTGGATGTCGCGAATGATCTTGTCGTCCACGAACCAGGACAATTCCTCGGACGTCATGGCCGGCGCCGAAATGCCATAGGTCATGATGGACGCGCCTTCCACGTCGACCGAATTGACCAACGGTTCCTTGATGGTCGCGGGGAGGTCGTCGCGTATGCGCTCGACCGCATCCTTGACGTCGTTCAGCGCTTTCTGCGTATCGACCTCGAGGCGGAATTCGACCAGCGTCGTCGAGTTTCCCTCGGTCAGATTGCTCGTTACGTTCTTGACGCCGGTGATATTGGCAACGGCATCCTCGACGCGCTTGGCGATCTGCGTTTCGAGTTCGCTCGGCGCAACGCCCGGATCGGTGATCGAGACGGATACGAGAGGAACGTCGATATTCGGGAAGCGGGTGATCGGCAGCTTGGAGAAGGCCATCAGGCCCAGCACTGTCAGCACGACGAAAAGCAGGATCGCCGGAACCGGGTTCCGAATGGACCAGGCGGAAATGTTCCAGTTCATCGAACGGCTCCCGTGGCCTCGTTGGCGAGGCGAACCGGTGTGACGCGATCGCCGTGAGCGACGAATGTGCCGGCGCGGACAACCACTTCCTCGCCTTCTTCCAATCCGCTGACGATCTCGGCCGACTGGCCGTCGCGAATCCCCAGCGCCACCTTTCTGCTGTCGATGAAACCATTCTTCACCACCTGGACCACGGTGTCGGTGGCGTCATAGACGATCGATGAGAGGGGCACGCTTATATTGTCGCGCCGGGCAAGTTCGACGACGGCACGCGCGAAATTGCCCGGGCGGATATTGGGGTTCCGGTCCAGCGAAATCTTGACCGGGCCGAGGCGGGACGCAGCCGCAACTTCCGGCGATATGAGCCGGATGCGACCCGTGACGGGCTCTTCCATGCCGGAAACACGCACGGCGACGGTCATACCGGGACGCAGGTGGGGAAGATCGACTTCCGGAACATTGGCGGCAAGCTCGAAATCGCTGTCGCGGCCGATGCGGAACAATGGCCCGGCATTTGCGGAGACGATGGCGCCGAGAAGGGCGTCGCGGCTGAGAATGACACCACTCGCGGGTGCCCTCACATCGGCCTTTTCCAGCCTGAGCAGCACGTCGCGCTTCTGGGCGGCGACGAGCTGCAACTGCGTCTCGGTCGCGGACAGGGCGTGGCGCGCGGTATTCAGCTTCGCCTTGGCGCTGTCATGGGCATTGGTGGCATTGTCGAATTCGGCCTTGGACGTATAGCCTTTTGCCGATAGCGAGCGGGCGCGGTCGAGCGCTTCGAGCGCCTGGCGGACCGCGATCTCGGCATCGACGATCTGCGCCTGCGATTGGGCAATGGAAGCGGTTGCCTGGGCGGCCTGCGCCTCGATCTGCGCCAGTTGGATCTCGAGCGATGATTTGTCGAGCCGTGCCAGCACGTCGCCTTCCTTGACGACGTCGCCCTCATCCGCGTTCAGTTCCAGAACCCGCAGGCCCGCGACATCGGTGCCCACGGCTACTTCCTGCCGCGGCACCACCGTGCCGGTGACGGTCAGGGTTGCGACCATCTCCTGGCGCCGGACCGCGACCACATTGATTGAAGGCGCGTTGGCAGCCGCTGCCACCGTCTCCTCTGCATTCACCGCGGCGGGCGCTCCGAGAACGGATGCCAGGGCGAGGAGGGAAAGGTACTTCCTGATGGCGTTCATGATAAACCCGCTGAATGAGGATGGTCAGGTGTGTTTTGGGCGCAGGATGGATTCGGCCAGGGCGCGGAATACCGGTTCGAGCGCCTCCGGTTCCACGCCTTCGGCCGGAAAATTGCGTAGAATGATGCCTTCGCCCATTGCCGAGAGACTGGCAACGGCAAGCTCCAGATCCACCACCGGATCGATGAGGCCATGTTCCTTTGCCTGGCGGAAGGCGCTGAGAAGCTTTTCCCGCATCATGCTTTCATGCAGGTCGCAGATGGCCGCCACGGCATCGTTGCGGGTAGCCTCGGCACGGACTTCAAGGAGCAGTCTCGCGCTCGAATCCGCCGGCCCGGGACCGGATTTCTGCATCGACATCTGGCGGATATGCTCAATTCCGACGAAAACGAGGGCATCGACGATGTCGCGGGTACTGGACATGCGATCCAGAATCTCCGCGCTTTCCTGCCGATGGGCGGCGCAAATGCGCTCGATAATGGCTTCCTTGGAGGGAAAATAGCGGTAAAGCGCGCCCGGACTCATGCCAGCCTCGGCGCATATCTCGTTCATCGACGCGCCGCGAAAGCCCGACCGTATGAAACACTCGGTCGCGGCATTGAGGATACGCTCTTCCTGCGCCTCGCGATTGCGCGCGCGCTTGCCGAAGAATTTGGTGATGCAGCACCGGCCCTCGTCAGTGTCGTTGACCGGGAGAGGGGCTTTCAGCGAGCGGGATGAAGTGTAGTCAGCCATGGGTCCAATAAAAAAGAGCGAACGTTCACTCTCGTTTATATGGCAACATGGCGTCTCGTCAATATGAGAATGATCATTCTCGCTTTTATTTTGGCTGAGCGGACAAAATTTTCGAGGCGGGTGGAATAAAATCCGTTTGGAAGGCGTATATCGGGCATGAAGGATCAAGACCCACAGTTCGATGTTCTATCCCAGCTTGGCTCCTTGCGGCGCTATGCAAGGACGCTCGCGGGCAATGATCAGGACGCGGAAGATCTCGTGCATGACGCGCTTGTCCGCGCCTATGAGAGACAATCGAGCTTTCGCACGGGCAGCAACCTTCGCAGCTGGCTGTTTTCCGTTCTGCATAATGTCTTCATCGATCGCTTCCGCTCGAAGCGGTCGGAAGCGCGCAAGATCGAACAGGCCGGCTGGGTAACGGATACGGTTCAGGCGCCGCCGCAGGAACATTCGGCGCGGCTCGGCCAGGTGCGCAGGGCATTTGGCGCCCTGCCGGAAGAACAACGGGGCGCGCTGCACCTCGTGGCTGTGGAAGGCCTCTCCTATGAGGAAGCGGCCGCAATACTGGGCGTGCCCGTCGGCACATTGATGTCCCGTCTCAGCCGCGCCAGGGCGGCGATGCGCGACATCGAGGAAAACCCGCCCCAGACGGGGAAATTAAGGCTCGTAGGAGGCCGCGATGACCAGGAACATTGATCCAATCACCCGCGCGGACCTCGACGCCTATGTCGATGAACAGCTTGACGCAGCGCGGCGGATCGAGGTGGCGGCCTATCTGTCCGAGCATCCGCAGGAAGCGGCGCAGGTCATGGCAGATTTGCGCGGACGGGATGAATTGCGCCTCGCCCTGTCGACCGCGTCATCCGTGTCGGGCCTTGCATCGGCGCAGGCTGCCGAACGCCTGCAGCGAAGCCTTGCCCGGCGGCGGTTCTTCCGCAACGTCCAGCGTATCGCCGCAATCGGCGTCCTCGTCGGCCTCGGCTGGATGGCGCATGCGGGTTTCGGGCCGCTCGTCGTCTCGCAGGTGGTCGCGTCCACGCCGCCGCCGCCCTTCGTGCAGGATGCCGTCATGGCCCACAAGACCTCCCTGCTGCGAGCCGGGATGGCTTCGCAGCTCGAAACGAAGAGCCTCGATGCCGCGGAGATACGGGCGGCGACCGCCATCGTCATGCCGGAACTGCCGGTCGGCTGGAAAGTGAAGGATGTCCAGCTGTTCCCGTCCACTTTCGGGCCGAGCGTCGAAGTCGAAATCGGCACCGACAAGGCGGCACCGCTCTCGCTGTTCGCCGTTCGCCCCGGCAGCTTCGATGTGGTGAAGCCGCAGATCGTCGATATCGACGGCATGTCGGCGGCCTATTTCCAGATCGGCGAGGTGGCCTATGCGCTCGTCGCCGAGGCAGGTGCGTCCGATCTGCGCAAGGTCGCGACAGACATATCCAGCACTCTTTATTGATATCAACGGAAGGAAAACGCGATGAATACACCCCTCCAATATGGTTTGGGACGGACTGGCCAATCAGCCGCGCAGTTCGACGAAGGTCTGCGCCAGCATATGCTGCGCATCTACAATTACATGGGCCTCGGGCTCGTCGTCACCGGCATCATCGCCTTCATGGTCGCATCGACGCCGGCACTCTACGTGCCCATCTTCTCCACCCCCCTGAAATGGGTGGTGATGCTGGCTCCGCTCGCCTTCGTGATGTTCTTCTCGTTCCGCATGCACTCCATGTCGGCCGCTTCGGCCCAGATGCTGTTCTGGGCATTCTGCGCCGTCATGGGACTTTCGATGGCATCGATCTTTCTCGTCTTCACGGGTAACAGCATCGCGCGCACCTTCTTCATCGCAGCGACGATGTTCGGCGCGACGAGCCTCTACGGCTACACGACGAAGCGCGACCTGTCGCAGTACGGTTCGTTCCTGATGATGGGCCTGATCGGCGTCGTCGTAGCCAGCCTCGTCAACTTGTTCCTCGGCTCGACGATGATACAATTCGTCGTATCGGTTGCCGGTGTTCTCGTCTTCGTCGGCCTGACGGCATGGGATACGCAGTCGATCAAGGAACAATATGCGGAGAATCATGATTCCGAAACGCAGCAGAAGCTGGCCGTGTTCGGAGCCTTCTCCCTGTATCTGAACTTCATCAATCTGTTCCAGCTGCTGCTCAACCTGACGGGCCAGCGCGAAGAATAGTACTGAAGCGGATCGGAAATGGAAAAAGGCCAGGTTCGACCTGGCCTTTTATCGTTCGACGTTGATTCCTGGCTCAGCCGCCGCGGCTTTCGCCGGGTGTGCCGAATATGACGGCACTCGCCCAGGTCTGCTCGATACGGTCGAGCGTGCGGAAGGTCGTTTCCAGATTGCGGATGCTTTCCTCATCATTCGCGATGAGCTTGTGGCAGGACGCCGCGGTTTCAGCCATGTCGGCGCAGAGTTCCTGGCCCTTGGCCGAAAGCTTGATGCGTGCCGCGCGACGGTCGCGCTGCAAGGCATTGCGCTCGATGTAACCGGCTTCGCCCAGCTGCTTGAGGTAATAGGAGAGATTGGTGCCGGCATAGGGACCGCGCTCCATGAGCTGGCTGACGGAGATCTCGTCATTGCCGATCGCCAGAAGCAACATCAGGTGGGCAGGCCCGATCTCTTCGACTCCCCGGCGCGTCATTTCCGACTGTAGAAATACCGAAAAGCGCCGATTGACCCGCTCAAGGGTTCGGGCGAGTTCGAAATGGGTGATGATAGGCGAGGCGGAAGCAGACGACTTGCGCCCCATCCGACTGGTATCCGTCCGGCCTGTCGCATCCGGCCCGGCATCCCTGTTCTGATAGATCGGAACCAAATCAATCTCCATGAATGGCGCCGCAACCGCCTTCGAGTGTAGTGATATTTGCAGATCAACTTCGCACTGCACAATAGTACAGTCAATCCAAACTGTGGGTATATAAGTATTATCACCAAGTGGGAAGGCAGAGATTGCCGGGTGGCGACTCTTGGGCGGCCACGATGCCTGTCCAGTGTCTTTGCCGGCGAATCGATGGCAAAAAATTGTTAACTTTTTCTCTCTATATCTCGAAGAATGTTAAGGAATTTGCCCGGGAAAGTGGCAGTTTTTGCCATTATGCTCGTCTTGG
This sequence comes from Phyllobacterium sp. 0TCS1.6A, assembly GCF_026420825.1. Classification (NCBI taxonomy): domain Bacteria; kingdom Pseudomonadati; phylum Pseudomonadota; class Alphaproteobacteria; order Hyphomicrobiales; family Phyllobacteriaceae; genus Phyllobacterium; species Phyllobacterium sp. 0TCS1.6A. The sequence goes on along the minus strand of NZ_JAPMAB010000004.1, from coordinate 11,340 downwards.
TTGGCTGTGCGACGGCGCCAAGCCGGATCAACAATGTCTGTGCGGTTTTCGACCAGAGAGACGGTTGGTTCGATAATTGGTACAGTGCAGCAAAGCGCGCCGAACAACGTTATGGCGTTCCCGTTCCGATTCTCATGGCGACGATTCGCAAGGAATCAGGCTTCAAGGCGCGCGTGCGTCCGCCGCGTACGAAACTGCTCGGCTTCATTCCGTGGAAGCGTCCTTCGTCGGCCTATGGCTATTCGCAGGCATTGGATGGAACCTGGGCACAATATAAGCGCGAGACGGGCCGGTGGGGTGCCAGCCGCAACGATTTCGGCGATGCGGTCGATTTCGTCGGTTGGTATCACTCCAAGAGCCGGGACGTGAATGGCATCGCCTTGAACGACGCCTACAATCTGTATCTCGCCTATTATTTCGGACACACGGCCTATTCGCGCGGTTCATGGAAATCAAATGCCGGCATGCAGCGCGTCGCCCGCGCTGCCGCCACCATGGCTGCCGATTACGAACGGCAGATGCGCAATTGCGGCTTGAAGTAGGTTCCGTCAGAGCTCGGTAAAGGGCTGGAACCCGCCATAGATCATGCGCTTGCCATCAAAGATGTGCTCGGCGCCGGCCGATTCGAGGCGTGGATCCTCCATCACCTTCTTGTTTATCTCGTCCCGTTTCTCACGCGAGGGGTAAACGATCCACGAGAAGATGACGACCTCATTCTCGTTCGCGTGCACTGCGCGGGGAAAGGAGGTGAGTTCGCCATAGGGTACGTCGTCGCCGACACATTCGACATAGGCGAGCGCACCGTGATCCATCCAGACTTCGCCGACCCGCTTCGTCAGTTCCTTGTAAGCCTCGAAATTGTCCTTTGGAACCGCGAGTATGAAACCATCGACATAGGACATTGTATCCTCCTTGAGTTGCTTGTGAGATTGGACCACGGCCTAGGAACGAATGAAAGTCTGCGATGCCGACAACTCGCACCGGTTTTTCTTGGAAATCGTTGGGCTATATCGGTCGCTCGCTGGCAATTCACAACCGGGGGTCTATAAGTGAAGGCGTCCTCAACTCGTCATCATAGGGATTCACACGGTGACCGAGCGAAAATCACCCTTGGCGCCATTCAAGCATGAGACGTTCCGCACCATTTGGTTCGCCAGTCTCTCCTCCAATTTCGGCTCGCTGATACAGTCGGTCGGAGCCGCCTGGATGATGACGACCATATCGAGCTCCGTCGATATGGTGGCCCTCGTCCAGGCATCCACGGCGCTGCCGATCATGCTTTTCTCGCTCGTATCCGGCGCGCTTGCGGATAATTTCAATCGCCGTCGTGTCATGCTCACGGCGCAGTGTTTCATGCTGGCGGTCTCGGTGCTCCTGTCTGTTTCCGCCTATCTCGGGCAGATCACGCCCTGGCTTTTGTTGACGTTCACCTTTTTGCTCGGTTGCGGCACCGCCCTCAACAATCCGTCCTGGCAGGCATCGGTAGGCGACATGGTTTCGCGCGACGATCTGCCGGGGGCCGTGGCGCTCAACAGCATGGGCTTCAACATGACCCGGAGCGTTGGCCCGGCCATCGGCGGCGCGATCGTCGCGGTGGCAGGCGCGGCGGCTGCCTTCGCCGTCAATACGTTGAGCTATCTGCCGCTGATATTCGCCCTGTTCCGCTGGCAGCCTCGATATGATGCCAATCCGTTGCCGCGGGAAACGCTCGGACGCGCCATTTCGGCGGGGTTCCGCTATGTCGCCATGTCGCCGAACATCGTCAAGGTCATCTTTCGCGGCTTTGTGTTCGGCCTTTCCGCCAGCGCGATACTGGCCTTGCTGCCGCTCGTCGCGCGCGACCTGATCAAGGGCGGGCCGTTGGCCTATGGCGCATTGCTCGGCGCATTCGGGATCGGCGCGATCGGCGGGGCGCTCTTGAGCACGCGGCTTCGCGAATCCCTTTCCAGCGAGTCGATCGTCAAGCTGGCATTCCTGGGCTTCGCCGTCAGCGCCGCGATCACTGCATTGAGCACCAGCGCGATATTGACGAGCGCTGCACTGCTTCTCGCCGGAGCCTGCTGGGTTCTTGCCCTGTCGCTGTTCAATGTCACGGTACAGCTGTCGACCCCGCGCTGGGTGGTGGGCCGGGCGCTGTCGCTTTACCAGACGACGACCTTCGGCGGAATGGCCGGAGGAAGCTGGCTCTGGGGGGCCGCGGCAGCAGAAAACGGGGCGGAGTGGGCGCTGCTCGCATCGAGCGTGGTGATGATCCTCGGTGGTCTGGTCGGTTTGCGCTATGCCTTGCCGGAGTTCAGGTCGCTGAACCTCGACCCCTTGAACCAGTTCAGCGAACCATTGCTGGCACTCGACCTCAAACCGCGCAGCGGGCCGATCGTCATCATGATCGACTATGTCATCAAGGAAGAGGACGTCCCCGAATTTCTGCAGATGATGGCTGCCCGCCGCCGCATCCGCATCAGGGATGGCGCCGGCCACTGGGCGTTGATGCGCGACCTCGAAAATCCCATGGTCTGGACCGAAAGCTACCACACGCCGACCTGGGTCGAATATGTGCGCCACAATCAGCGCCGCACCAAGGCGGATGCAGCCGTGGGCATCCGGATCAGGGCACTGCATCAGGGGCCGGACGAGCCGAGGGTCCACCGCATGATCGAGCGCCAGACGACCCTGCCGCACGATATCGCCGCCCACAAGACACCGATCGACATGTCGTGACGGTCAGGAATTCGTAACCGTAGCGTGCGGACAAGCGACGCAAGCCGGTCGGCGCGGGAAGGCAATCAATCGGACTTTGGTGTCGCCAATGTCAGATCTGGGCCAGACGGTCGAGATGGGTGCGGATATGCGAAGCCTCGGCCGCGGTATTCGCCAGCGCAATGGCGCGGTTGAATGCCTCGCGGGCTTCTCCCTCCCGTCCGAGCTTCACCAGCAGGCCACCCTTCAACCCGAAATAATGAAAATAGCCGGAGAGCCGGTCTTCCAGCGGCTCGATGAGTGCAAGCGCTTCTGCCGGACCGCGCGTCTTGGATATGGCGACAGCACGATTGAGCGTGATCACGGGCGAGGGCGTCATGCGTTCCAGCGCAGCATAAAGAAGATCTATCTCCTTCCAATCCGTGTCCTCGGCCTTCTCGGCGCGGGCGTGAAGCGCCGCAATGGCCGCCTGAACCTGATAGGGACCCGGGCGCCTGTGACGCATGGCCTTGTCGATCAGCGCCAGGCCCTCGTTGATCGCTTCCCGGTTCCATAGCATCCGGTTCTGGTCTTCCAGGAGCACGATGTCGCCATTGGCGTCGAAACGGGCCGCGGCCCGGGCGTTCTGCAGGAGAAGCAGCGCGTTCAGGCCCATGATTTCCGGTTCGGACGGGAACAGCCGCAGCAAAAGCCGCGCCAGCCGGATGGCTTCGTCGCAGAGCGGAAAGCGGGCCTTCTGCTCTTCGCTGTTGCCGGAATAGCCTTCGTTGAAAATGAGATAGACCATGGCCGCCACCGCCGCCAGGCGTTCGGCGCGCTCGATGGGATCCGGCGTCTCGAACGCCACGCCGCCAGTGCCGATCCGGCTCTTGGCGCGGGTGATCCGTTGTTCCATGGCACTTTCGCCGACGAGGAAGGCCTTGGCGATCTGCTTCACGGAAAGGCCGGAGACGATGCGCAGCGCCACGGCGATCTGCTGTGCCGGCGGCAGGTCGGGATGACAGCAGATGAACAATAGCCGCAATATGTCGTCGCGATAATCGGCATCATCGATGCGATGGGCGACGGCCGTCTCGTTGTCTTCGAGATCGGACAAAATCTCCTCCGGCGGAAGCGGCTGCTGCTTTGCCTGGCGGCGCACGCCGTCAATGGCGCTGTTGCGTCCGACAAATATCAGCCATGCCGTCGGGTCCCGGGGTGGCCCGTTCTTCGGCCAGTTCTTGAGCGCGCGCAGGCAGGCCTCCTGATAGGCTTCTTCGGCAATGTCCAGATTGCGAAAATAGCGCAGAAGTGCACCCACCGCCTGTGGGCGTGCCGCGGTAAGGGTCGCTTCGATCCAGTTCGAATCCGTCATGTAGTCCTTCCAGGTCTGAAGATGGAAATTGGCCGGATTTCATAGGAACCCGTCCCCGGATTGGCTTCCGAAAGGTCGCGGGCAACGTCGATTGCGTCGTCCAACGTAGCGCAATCGATGACGTAGAAACCCAGGAACTGCTCCTTTGTCTCGGCAAATGGCCCATCGATGACAATCGGTTCGCCGCCACCCTTGCGCAGCGTCGTGGCAGCTGTCGTCGGCAAGAGCCGCGCCACCGGGCCGAGCCGGCCCTGCTTGGCGAGCTTTTCCTGAACGGTAGCGAGGCGCGCCATGACAGTGTCGTCCTCCTCCTTCGTCCAGGCTCCGACGACGTCTTCCGAATTGTAACAAAGGATTGCATAGAGCATAGGAATGTTCCTTTTCTAATAGTAGACGAACAACTATGACGGTTCCCGACCACCGGTCAAAAATTATTCTCTGGCGCATGTTGAGGAGACGATATGAGACAAGCGGAGTGGTCGGCCGAGCAATATCTGAAGTTCGAGGATGAACGCACCCGGCCGGCGAAAGACCTGCTTGCCGCCGTTCCCGTCTACGAGCCGGGACATGTGGTCGATCTCGGCTGCGGACCGGGCAATTCCACCGCACTCCTGGTCGAACGTTTTCCCGGCGCCGCGATCGAAGGGATCGATACTTCCGAAGACATGCTCGCCAAGGCGAGGCAGCGTCTGCCCGACTGCGGCTTTACTATGGCGCGGATCGACGAGTGGCAGCCATCCGTGCCCGTGGGGCTTCTCTATGCCAATGCTTCCATGCAATGGCTGCACGATCACGAGACGCTGTTTCCGCGGCTGATGACTTGTCTGGAGAATGGCGGATCCCTCGCGATCCAGATGCCGGACAATCTCGGCGAGCCGGCGCATCTGGCTATGCGTGAAGTGGCGGCGATGGACCCATGGGCACAACGGCTTCACCCGGTTTCAGCGGCCCGCCAGCCGCTTCCGTCTGCCGGGCGATATTACGAGATGTTGAAGCCTTTCGGCCGCCGTGTCGATGTCTGGCGGACGATCTACCATCACCCGCTCGCGGGGATCGAAAGCATTATCGACTGGTTCAAGGGATCGGCGCTCGCCCCCTATCTGGCGGCGCTGGACGAGGCGGAACGGAAAGAGTTCCTGGCGATCTATGCCGGCAAGCTCGCCGAGGCCTATCGCGTGCTCGAAGATGGCACCGTGCTGCTGCCGTTTCCCCGCCTGTTCATCGTTGCGACGCGCTGACAAACGTGCTCTCGCAAAGGGTACGGGTGCGGCGATTGTAAATTATCGTATTATATTATAATAGTCGGAACGGGTGCCGGTGGGTGGAGGACGACCCTCCACCGCGGATGGAGTGCGGGCGACAGTTTGTCAAATAGAGAACTCACCGATTACGATTTTCGCACGACCGGCCAGAGGCGAACGCATCACGGCCACGTCATGCGCGATCTTGGATTGAAGATCGTCAGCGGCGCCTATCCTGAAAACTCGATCCTGCCGGGAGATACCGAGCTTCTCCAGCGCTTTGGCGTTTCGAGGACAGTGCTGCGGGAAGCGCTGAAGACGCTGGCGGCGAAGGGGCTCATACAGCCGAAGGCCAAGATCGGGACCCGGGTTCTCCATCGTTCCCAATGGAACCTGTTCGATCCGGATATTCTTGTCTGGCATTTCGAGGCGGGGGCAAGCGCGGAATTTCTGGCCAGCATCGTTGAAATGCGCCTCGCGCTGGAGCCGGAAGCGGCGGGCCTTGCCGCCATCCGGCGGACGGATGCGCAATTGGCGACTTTGTTCGGCTGGGTTGAGAAGATGCGGGAGGCGCGGGAATCCGCTGCCGATTTCGTCCACAGCGACTTGCAGTTTCACATCGCCATCGCCGAGGCGTCGGGCAATCCGTTCATGCGATCGATCAGTGCGCTGATAGAGGTTGCGCTTGTAACCACGTTCACGATCAGCTCGCCGATACCCAACTCCGAGAGCCATGTTCGCTCCGTCGAGCGGCACGCCGCAATCGCCAAGGCGATCGCGGCGGGAGATGTCGAACAGGCGAAAGAGGCCATGCGCGTTGTCATCAACGAGGGCGCTGAACGCGTCCTCGTTGCAGGAAAGTCTAAAGCGGCTTCACGCTGAAACGCTGCGGTTTCTCCGTCTTCAGGGGATTGCGCAACGGCAGGCCGAATGCCTCGGCCTCGATCTCGAACACATCGCCATCTTCCGCCTTCATTCCGTCTGCGAACGAAAGCGTGGCCGTGCCGAACATATGGACGTGCACGTCGCCCGGTTGCCGGAACACCGAATATTTGAAGTGGTGATGCTCGAGATTGGCGATCGTATGGGACATGTTGGCCTCGCCGGAAAGGAAGGGCTTTTCCCAGATCGTCTTCTTCTTGCGGATGATCCTTGAGGTGCCTCTGATATCCGACGGCAGATCGCCGACCAGCAGCTCCGGGCCGATGGAACAGGGCCGCAGCTTCGAATGGGCGAGGTAGAGGTAGTTCACCCGTTCCATCACATGGTCGGAAAACTCGTTCGCCAGCGCGAAGCCGAGGCGGAACGGCGTTCCATCCGGTCCGATGATATAGATGCCCGCGATTTCCGGCTCTTCGCCCGCATCATCGGCAAAGGCGGGCGAAAGCAATGGTTCGCCAGGACCGGCAAGCATGGAGCCATTGCCTTTGTAGAACCACTCCGGCTGCACCCCGGTCTTGCCGCGCGCGGGCTTGCCGTTTTCGAGACCCATGCGAAACATCTTCATCGAATCGGTGAGCGTCTCTTCCTTGGCGCTGTCGATTTTCCGGTGCATCGCATCGCGCGTCGCGGCGGAGCCAAGATGCGTGAGCCCGGTACCCGTCAGATGAACATGTGCGGGATCGGCGGCATCCACCGGCGCCAGAAGCCGACCCTCGGCATAGGCGGCAGCCACATCGACTTCCTTGCCGAAGCCGCGCTGCTCAACGGCCTGCGCCAGCGTCTGGCCGGCCTCGATGGCCGCATGCGCCAATTCCAGGACCGAGCGGGTCCGCTTGATCTGACGGAAGCCACTATCCGTCCGCGCAGCCACTTGCCGCTTTCCCTTGGAACTGAATAATTGAATGAGATTCACAGTTTCCTCCCGTAATTGAAGCCCACGCTTTATAACGCCGGCATCCGCGGACGTCGACTCGCAAGACAAAAAAATAATATAATACGATAATTGCGTTCAATCGATTCGCAGACCGGGCCATAAGGCTATTCCAAAAGTCATACTTTTCCGATACAAGTTTTTTCGGACCCGGTCTGGGAGGTGGTCCGATGACAGCAAAGGCGCGCTCTTTCGGTCATCGAACAGAATTCAACAGGAGGAAAGACGTGAAAATAGCTAATCTGATTGCTGCGGGTCTGATCGCGCTGGGTGCGATGGGATCGCAGGCCTTTGCGCAGGACAAGGGCACCGTCGGCATCGCCATGCCGACGAAGGCTTCGGCCCGCTGGATCGCCGATGGCGACAACATGGTGAAGGCGCTGCAGGAACGCGGCTACGGCACGGATCTGCAATATGCCGAGGACGATATTCCGAACCAGCTGGCGCAGGTCGAAAACATGGTCACCAAGGGCGTCAAGGCCCTCGTCATCGCATCGATCGACGGCACGACATTGTCGAACGTGCTCCAGCAGGCGCATGACGCCGGCATCAAGGTCATCGCCTACGACCGCCTGATCCGCGATTCGCCGAATGTCGACTACTATACGACGTTCGACAATTTCCAGGTGGGCGTTTTGCAGGCAAATTCGCTTGTGAAGGCGCTTGGGCTTCCCGAAGCGGCCGGCCCGTTCAATATCGAGCTGTTCGGCGGCTCACCGGACGACAACAATGCGTTCTTCTTCTATGATGGCGCGATGTCCGTCCTTCAGCCGCTGATCGACAGCGGCAAGCTTGTGGTCCAGTCGGGCCAGACAGGCATGGACAAGGTCGGCACGCTGCGTTGGGATGGTGCCGTGGCGCAGGCGCGCATGGATAATCTCCTGTCCGCCTATTACACCGACAAGAAGGTCCATGCGGTCCTTTCGCCCTATGACGGCCTTTCGATCGGCATTCTTTCGTCGCTACGCGGCGTAGGCTATGGAACGGCCGACCAGCCTTTCCCATTCGTATCGGGCCAGGATGCTGAAATACCGTCGGTGAAATCCATCGAGGCGGGCGAGCAGTATTCGACGATCTACAAGGACACGCGCGAGCTGGCCAAGGTGACGGCGGATATGATCGACAAGGTGCTCAAGGGCGAAGAGCCGCAGATCAACGATACCAAGACCTATAATAATGGCGTCAAGGTCGTTCCGTCCTACCTCTTGAAGCCGGTCGAGGTCGACAAGTCGAACTGGAAGGAAATCCTGATCGGCAGCGGTTATTATACCGAAGACCAGTTGAAGTAATCGGTCAATTTTTTCGGGACCCTGCGCTGCGAGCGCAGGGTCCTTTATCTTTTAATGTGAGGATATCGATGGAAACCATCCTCGAAATGCGCGGCATCACCAAGACTTTCCCCGGGGTGAAGGCGCTCAACAATGTGAACCTCGATGTCAGGAAAGGCGAAATTCACGCTCTCGTGGGCGAGAATGGCGCTGGAAAATCGACATTGATGAAGGTGCTCAGCGGTGTTTACCCCCATGGCAGCTATGAAGGCGAGATCATCTACAAGGGTGAAGCGCAGCGGTTCCGCGATATAGCCGACAGCGAAAAGCAAGGTATCATCATCATCCACCAGGAACTCGCTCTGGTGCCGCTGCTGTCGATCGCGGAGAACATCTTCCTCGGCAACGAGCCCGCGCGCTATGGCGTGATCGACTGGCACGAGGCCGAAAACAGGACGCGCGACCTGTTGCGCAAGGTCGGGCTGAAGGAAGACCCGCTCACCTTGATCACCAATCTCGGCGTCGGCAAGCAGCAACTCGTCGAAATCGCCAAGGCGCTTTCGAAGGAGGTCGAGCTGCTTATTCTCGATGAGCCGACGGCAAGTCTCAACGAGACCGACAGCGATGCGCTGCTGGCCCTGTTGCTGGAGTTCAAGGCGCAGGGAATATCCTCCATCCTGATATCCCACAAGCTCAACGAGGTCGGAAAAGTCGCCGACCGCATCACCGTCCTGCGTGACGGTGCGACGATCGAGACGCTCGATCGCAAGGATATTTCCGAGGACCGCGTGGTCACGTCGATGGTTGGGCGCCAGCTTGCCGATCGCTATCCGCAAAGGCAGCCGAAGATCGGCGAGGTGGTGCTCGATGTCCGGAACTGGGTGGTCCATCATCATGTCCACAGCGACCGCGTCGTCATCAAGGGCATCGACCTGAACGTAAAGCGCGGCGAAGTCGTCGGCATAGCCGGCCTGATGGGCGCCGGCCGGACCGAATTCGCCATGAGCCTTTTCGGCCGCGCCTATGGTACGAAGATCAGCGGCGAGGTCTATATCAACGGAAAGAAGGTGGACGTATCCACCATCGGCAAGGCGATCGACAACGGCATCGCCTATGTCACCGAAGACCGCAAGACCTATGGTCTCAATCTGATCGACCACATCAAGCACAATACGACGATCGTCAATCTCGAAGGCGTATCCAAACGCGCGGTACTCGATGACATGGAAGAGCTGAAGGTGGCCAATGCCTATCGGCGCAAGACCAATATCCGCTCATCCAGCATCTACCAGAAGACCGGCAATCTGTCGGGCGGCAATCAGCAGAAAGTGGTATTGTCGAAATGGCTCTTCGCGAACCCGGAAATACTGATCCTCGACGAGCCGACGCGCGGTATCGACGTGGGTGCGAAATATGAGATTTATTCGATCATCAACCAACTCGTCGGCGAGGGCAAGAGCGTTCTGGTCATCTCGTCGGAACTGCCCGAACTGCTCGGGATATGCGATCGGATCTATGTGATGAACCAGGGCAAACTGGTCGGTGAAATGCCCGCGAGCGAAGCCAGCCAGGAAAAGATCATGCGCGCCATCATTCGCGCAGAGGGAAAGTAAGATGACGATAGAGACCGCAAGCAATTCGGCAAAGACCGAAGTCCAGACGGACGGCTCGCCAAGCAGGAGCAATCTGCGCGAATATGGGCTGGTTCTGGCCCTCATACTTATCATGCTGTTCTTCCAGGTTGCCACGAACGGCACCCTGTTCAGGCCGGTCAACCTGACCAACCTCATTCTGCAGAACAGCTACATCATCATCATGGCGTTGGGCATGCTGCTGGTGATCGTCGCCGGCCATATCGACCTGTCGGTCGGATCGGTGTCGGGCTTCATCGGCGGGCTTGCCGCCATCATGATGGTGCGATGGCAGATCCATTTCATACCGGCGACGATTGCCTGTCTTGCCATGGGCGGCCTCATCGGCGCGGCCCAGGGCTATTGGGTGGCGTATCACAAGATACCATCCTTCATCGTTACCCTTGCCGGCATGCTTGTCTTCAGGGGGCTGGCGCTCTGGCTGCTCGGCGGCCAGTCGGTCGGGCCGTTCCCGCCACAGTTCCAGCTGTTGAGCTCCGGATTCATCCCCGATGTGTTCGCCGGCACGGGCTTCAACATCACGTCGATGCTCATCGGTGTGGTTCTGGTCGGGTTGATGATCTATTTCAGCGTCCGCGGTCGGGCCAAGCGCGAGAAGCACGGCTACAAGGGCGAGCCCTTCATTCTCTTCCTCGGCAAGAACCTCATCATCGGCGGCATCATCCTCTATCTGGTGTTTCTGCTTTCCACCTATCGCGGCCTGCCCAATGTTCTCGTTGTCATGTCGCTGTTGATCGCGCTGTTCGTGTTCGTCACGAAGCGGATGACGATCGGCCGGCGCATCTATGCCATGGGCGGCAATGAAAAGGCGGCGAAACTGTCCGGGATCAAGACAGAGCGGCTCACCTTCTTCACCTTCGTGAACATGGGCGTGCTCGCCGCCCTGGCTGGCCTGATTTTCGCTGCACGCCTCAATACCGCTACGCCAAAGGCTGGGCTCGGCTTCGAGCTCGATGTCATCGCGGCGGTCTTCATCGGCGGGGCCTCGGCCCTTGGTGGCGTGGGGCAGGTGATGGGAGCCGTCATCGGCGCCTTCATCATGGGCGTCATGAACAATGGCATGTCGATCCTCGGCGTCAATATCGACTGGCAGCAGGTCATCAAGGGGTTGGTCCTGCTCGCGGCGGTGGTGTTCGACGTCTACAACAAGAACAAGACCTGATCGCTGCCGACTGCGGTTAGTCTGCCATGCTGGCGGGGCTTTTGCCCCGCCATTTTGTTTTTGTGCTGTTTCTCGGCTGGCTGCCAGCGATGG